>CAXBDS010000111.1:0-17001 GCA_963974355.1 uncultured Opitutaceae bacterium | reverse complement strand
CGGACGCTTCGCCGCCGCCGTGCTCGCGCGCTACAACCGCCGCCTCGCCCAGATCGGCCGCGACCGGATGCGTCGTGGCACGTGGGGGCGGCGCAACCACGGCCACTACTTTGCCTTCAACAGTTACGTGCTGGGGCCGTCCCTCCCGTGGCGCGTCGCCCGAGCCTTCATCGACTGGGCCGGATTGGAGCTGCGCGAGGGCTGGCGCACGTGGTTTCGGGCCCTCCCGCTCGATCAACCGGTGCCCGCGCGCCCCGTTTCGACGCCCACGAGCCCGCCGAGGGCGACCGAAACTTCTGCTCGCCAGTCCCGTTGAAGGTTCCGACCGTGCCTGACTTGTCACCTATGTCCGAACCCTTGCCCGGCTCCCCGCTGCTCGCGCGTTTCCCTGCCAACGTGCAAGCTGACTATGCCTCCTATCGCACCCAAGCCGATCTGGCCGCCGCCGATCGGGTGATCGTCGCGATCGTCGTCGACCACGTGCCCGCCAAATCAGCACTCAAGGGCGCTCCGCCCGACGACGCCCACCGCCTGATCGCCGATTTGGAATTCGATTCCCTCACCTTGGCCGAAGTCATTTTCTTCGTTGAGGACCTGTTTCAAGTGCGCCTCAACCAATCCGATCTCAACCACATCATTACGGTGGGCGATCTGCGCGCCTACGTGAAACAGCGTCTGCCCGCCGCCTCGGCCCGATAAGCAACCGGCCCGTCTCCCCCCCCTGTTTTTCCCAACCATCATGTCAGATCCGCTCATTCCGCATCTCAAAATCCTGCTCATCGAAACCCTGAAGCTGGAGGACGTCACGACCGACGACCTCGACGAGACCGAGCCCTTGATCGGCTCCGGCCTGAACCTCGATTCCATCGACGCCCTCGAACTCGTCGTGCAGCTCGAAAAGAAATACGGCATCAAGATCAGCAGCAGCGAAGAGTCGCGCTCCGCCCTCGCCAACCTCACCGCCCTCGCCGCCTTCATTCGCGAGCGCGCCGCCCCGGATCGCTTGCCGGCCTGAGTCGCCCGGCGCCTGCGCTTTCCCGTTTTTATGTCTTCACCGTCCGCCGTGCCACCGATCCGCGTCGCCGCCTGCGATGCCGTGACGGGATTCGGCGACGCCGCGACTTCGCTCGACCAACTGCTCGCCGGTCGCACCGCCCTGCGACCGCACCCGGTGCTCGGGAACGACGGCGGTGATCCCGTGCCGTTGGCCTTGCTTCCCGGTCGCGCCTACGCCGACACGTCGCCGCCCGCGTGGTTGAGCGATGTGCGGGCGCTGCTCGCCAATCTGCCCGCAGGCGATTGGGGCACGCCCCGACGCCCGGTTATGGTGACCAGCAGCAATTTTGGCGTCGGCAACATGTATGCGTATCAGCGCCACGGTGACGCCAGCCACCTCGCCTATGGCACGCCGTCCGCCGCCGTCGACTGGCTCACCGGCGAGCTCGGCTGGGGGCCCAACGTGACCACGTTTTCCCATGCCTGCGTCTCCGCTCATTTGGGACTGTTGCATGCCGCCCGCCTGCTCCATGCCGGACTGGCCGATGCCGTGCTGGCGTTTTCCTTCGATTTCCTGAGCCCGTTTGTCACCGGTGGTTTCCATGCCTTGAAGATTCTTAACGCCGCCCTGCCCGCGCCCTACGCCGCGCGCGAAACCGGCTCAATCGGCCTGGGCGATGGAGCGGCCTGGGCGATTCTCACCCGGGACCAAGGCGACTTCATCATCTCGCACCAATCCCTCTACAACGAGATGCATCACTTTACGGCCAACGAGCCGGGCGGCAGTGGTTTCGCCGCCTGCCTGCGGGAGGTGCACGCCGGCGCCGGTGCGCGCCGTGTCTGGCTAAAGGGCCATGGCACCGGCACGCTTGAAGCCGGCCGCCTCGAAGCCGAAGCCTTCGCCGCGCTCTGGCGGGACGCCCCCCTCGTTTCGTGGAAAGGGGGACTCGGTCACACGCTCGGCAGTTGCGGCCTCGTCGAACTCGCAATCGCGCTGCGCGCCATGCGGAACGGCCGCGCTCCCGGCACCGTGGGCAGCGCCGCCCCAGGGTTTACCAGCGCCGTCGCCTTCGATCCGGTTGATCTTTCGACAAGCGACGCCGCCGTCTGCGCCAGCAACGCGTTTGGGGGCGCGCACGCCGCCTTCCTGCTCAGCCATGCTTGAACGCTACGTCACCGCTCTCCGCACCGACGACGCCGGCGCCGAAACACCCGCCGAAACGCGCGACCGGCTGCGCGATCATTTCGCCCGTGGCGCCACGCGGCGCATGACGCAACTCGGCATGCTCATCGGTGCGCAGGTCAAAGCCGTCGAGCCGCAGCCCCACGAAGCCCTCGTCTATCTTTCCGCCTATGCCGAGACGCGCGCGTTGGAGGGCTACCTGGAGAGCTTTCCGACCGCGAGTCCGACGCTGTTTCAGACCTCGATCCACCCGAGCGCGATCCAACAGGTCATGATCGGCCAACACCAGCCGCTGCGACACTTCTTCCCCATGGCGGGCAGCCGGCATGGCATCGCCCAGGCGCTGACCGTCGCCCTCCTCGGCGATCCCGCCGCCCCGACGCTGGTATGCGGCGGTGAGGAACGCGGCACGTGGCTGCTCGAACAAAACGCCGCCAGCGACCGCACCTTCGGTTTTGTTTTCCGCCTCAGTGCAAACGCAACCAACGCCCTCGCGCGAGTTCGCCTGTCACCGGAGGTTGGATACCCGGTAGGCACCTGCCCGTTGCCGCAGTTTTTCGATACGCTCGTTGCCCGCCGGCCGCTGACCCTCGGCGCGCCGAGCGGCGCCCGCCTCACATGGGACTGGCTCGCGCCATGAGTCCCGCCGCCCGCAATCCCGGCCCATCCTGGGGCTATCGTTTCCTCGTCGCGTGCGACCGCGTCATTCCTGAGCCGCTCTTTCGGCCGCTGCGCATGATCGGCACGGCTTGCGCGATGCTCGGCATGAGCGCCCAGCGTCGCCACTCCCGCGCCTACCTCGCTCTCGTGCTCCCGCACCACCCAAGCTGGCGCGACCTGTGGCGCCACTTCTTCGCGTTCGAGGAATTCCTCATGCTGAAACTCCGCGTCGGGCGGGGGCGCCGTCAACGCACGGAACTCGCCGTATCCGGCCTCGCCTTCGCTGATTTCGTCGTGGGCTCCCAACCCGCCTTGCTCGGATCGTTTCATCTCGGGCACTCCGACTTGCTGGGGTTTTTGCTCGCTGATCGTTACACGCGACCGGTGGCGATGGTGCGTCAGCGCGTAGCGAACTCCCACGACGTGGACCAGTTGCTGGCGCGCTTCGGCGGCCGCATGAAGATCATCTGGGTCAATCAAGCCGAGAACCTGCTTTTCGCCCTCAAGGACGCGCTCGCCGGCCCGGATTCGCTCGCCATGAAATGCGACCGGATCGAGTTCACGGCGAAGACCGCCGCCTTCGATTTTCTGGGCGCGAAACGCGAGTTCCCGATCACGATCTACTACCTCGCGATCATCTTCACCCGGCCGGTGATTTTCTCCTACGGCCTGCCCGGTGGCGCGGGCCTGACGAGGATTCATGGCTCCGCCGTGTGGATGCCCGACGCCAGCCTCAGCCGGGCCGCCAACTTGGAAACCGCGCATGCCCACTTCCAAGGTTTTTTGCATCAGGTCGAGCAGGCGTTGCGCCAGCAACCGTATCAGTGGTTCAACTTCACGCCGCTCAATCCGGTCGTCGCATGAATGGTTTCCGTCCCCGCCTCGTGGCCTTCGTCGGCGGCAAAGTGGCCGCGTTGATTCTTTTCGCCAGCGGTTCCTGGCCGGCCGCATTCGGAGCATGGTTCGCGATGGATGCGTGGTTGTTCTGGCAGATGTTTTGTCCGTCCGCCGATGGTTTGGGCCCGGTCGTGACCCGCTTCAAACCCGGCGGTAAAGAGGTGTGGCTCACGATCGATGACGGGCCCGATCCGGGGCAGACCCCGGCGATCCTCGAGCTGCTCGCGGCCCACGAGGCACGCGCCACGTTTTTTGTGATCGGGCGGTTGGCGGCGGCGCATCCCGAACTCATCCGCGCCATGCTTGCCGGAGGGCACGAAGTGGCGCTGCACACGCACACCCATCCCGCCAAATCGTTCTGGATCGCGGGGCCGCAGCGCGTCGCGCGTGAGCTCGACCAAAACATCGCGGCCGTGCGGGCGGCAGGCGTCCGCCCGCGATTGTTTCGCGCTCCCGTTGGCTTAAAAAGCGTGTGGCTGCACCCCGCGTTGGCAGGCCGGCGCCTGATTTGCGTCGCGTGGTCAACCCGAGGCCGGGAGCGGTCCGGCCCTGATGCCCAAGCCGTCTGCCAACGGCTTTGGCGCAAGGTTGAGCCCGGCGCGATTCTCCTCATGCACGAAGGCGAACCGGTGCCGCCCGCGATCCGGGTCGTGGCCATCCAACAGACGCTCGAACGACTGACGCGCGAAGGCTATCGTGCCGTCATCCCGCGCTCCGACCAGTTCGCATAGCGCAGGTTGAGGGCGAGCGCGACCGCGCCAAAAAACAATCCGGCCACGACGTCGAGGACCACGTGCTGCTTGGTCGTGAGCGTGGAAAGAATGATGCCGGCGCACCAAATCCCGTTCGCCGCGAAGGCCCATGGTTTCCAACCGCGTTGCGTCAGCAAACGATGCATCCACCCCGCCGCGTGCACCGCGAAAGCCACGTGCAGCGACGGACACGCGTTCCCCGCCTGATCGACGCTTTTCAAAAACGCGACCGAGGGATGCAGCGACCAGTCGATGTCGGGCAGGATCATCCGCGTCGGCCAGACGGCAAACACGAGCAGACCGCCGAGCCCGAGTCCCAACCAACCCAGCATCATCGCCGTCCACTCGTGCCGCGTCGCGAGGTGCATCGCCGGAATGGATACGTAGACCCAGAGCGACGCGTAGACGACGACCGTCCAGGGCCAGAATGGCATGGCCTGGTCGAGCCCCAACTCCGGCACGGTCGTCACGACGCGGAACGGATGATTCAGCAGGTAAAAATAGGCGACGAAGAAACCCGTCATCGCCCCGGCAACGCCCAAGGCCCGCACGACAAACGGCGGAGGGGGCGATATGATGGCGGGCGATTTCATGCGCGCGGCAGGCTTTCAAACGCGGACGCGCAACGAAAGCCTTTACCGATGGCGAAGCCGGCGTTTCGCACTCAACCCTTGCGGCCGAGCCGTTTAGCGTAAACGAAGCTCGGTTCACTTGGTATGACGCGCCTCCGCCGCATCTTTCTTTACTACTTCTCGTGGCTGCTTTTCGGCCTCGGCGGGCTCGCGTTGAACGTTGTCTGCGTGCCGTTTCTGCCGTGGCGCGCCCAGCCCCGCGTGCAACGGCGGGCGCGAGCCGCGATTCGGTGGATGTTTGAGTTCTGGGCGCGGTGGATCCACGCCTCGCGCATCATTCCGATCGAGTGGCGCAACTGCGAAAACGGCTTGGCGCCGGCCGGCTCGATCATCGTGGGCAACCATCCGTCGCTGGTCGACGCCCCGTGGTTGTTGGCCCGGCTGCCGAACACCGTTTGCATTTTCAAGCGCGCTCTGCTGCGCAATCCCTGCATCGCACCCGCCGCGCTGCTCGCCGGCTACATCGCCGGCGATCTCGGCGTCGATACGATCCGGGCCGCCGCCGACTGTTTGCAGGCCGGGTGCTCGCTCCTCGTATTCCCGGAGGGCACGCGCACCGCGCGCGGCGCGAGGTTGAATCCGCTGAAACCGGGCTTCGCGTTGATGGCCGCCCGCGCCCGGGCGCCCGTGCAACTCGTTCACCTTTCGCTCAGCAGCCCCCTGCTCCCGCGCCAGGAGCCGTGGTGGCGCGTGCCCGACCTGCCCGTCACCATTACGATCACCCGCGGCGCGCTCCTGCCCCCGCCGGCCATGGCGGATTGTGAAGCGTTCACCGCCACCGTCGCGGCGGCCCTGGCCAACTCTTGACTTGAGCCCGAGGCGGCCGGGCGGGAGCTTCGGCACCATGTCGTCGGCGTTTCGCCCTCTGGTTTTGGTCCCCTCCTACAACACGGGAGGAACGCGCTTGCATCGCACGATCGCCGAGGCGCTGCCCGCGCACGCCGCAGTCTGGGTGGTCATCGACGGCAGCACCGACGGCAGCGAACGGTCCCTCGATCCGCTCCTGAGCGCCCACCCAGGCCTCAAGGTGCTCCGCCAACCGATCAACGGCGGTAAAGGCGCGGCGACGCTGGCGGGCGCGCAGGCGGCCCTCGCCGCCGGCTTCACTCACGCCCTCGTGATGGACGCCGACGGACAGCATCCGGTTGACCACATCGCGCCGTTTTTCGCCGCCGCCGCCGCGACGCCGGGCGCATTGGTCGCCGGCCGGCCGGTTTTCGGTCCGGAGGTGCCATTGGAGCGGCTGCACGGGCGCAAACTCAGTGTCGGCCTCGTCGCCTTCGAGACGCGCGGGGCCATCGACGACCCCCTGTTTGGGTTTCGGGTTTACCCGCTCGCACCGCTGGCCGCCACGTTGGCTCCGCTGCGTTTCGCCCGTGGCTACGATTTCGATCCGGAAATCGCCGTGCGGCTCGTCTGGGCGGGTCTCCCCGTCGTCAATCTTCCGGCGCCCTGTCGTTATCTCGACCAGGCTGAGGGCGGCGTCTCCCACTTCCGCTACGGCCGCGACAACATGAAAATGATCTGGTTGCACCTGCGCCTCTTGCTGCAACTGCCGTTTCATTGGAGCCGCATGGGGCGGGGCCGATCTGAACCCGACGCGCCCCTGCGAGTCTCACCTTCGTCATGATCGCTCTTCGCCGCGTTTTCCTCTTCGCCGCCGCGCTCGCTGTAACCGGATTGGCTCGGGCGAACGAACCGTCCGTCACGGCGTGGGCCCTCGCGCTGCGCACCAACGATGCGGTTCACGCCACCTTCACCGAGGCTCGCCACCTGCCCATCCGGCGCGAGCCGCTTCTACTCACCGGCGAACTGCGTTTCCAAGCCGATCTCGGGCTGAGCCTGCACTATCTCACACCAGAAGAACGCACCGTGATCGTCGACGCCCGCGGCGTGGCGCTGCGCGATGCCCGCGGTCGCACCAAACGCGCGCCCGCGCGCTCCGAGGCCGCCGCTTCCGCCCAAGTGCTCCTCACAATGCTGCGCTTCGATTTCGATCAGTTGGACGACGATTTCACAATCACGGGCACCGCGCCGGACACGGAGGGTGCCTGGACCCTCAACTTCGTCCCGCGGCCCGCGGCCGCCCGTCGCGGTTTGCGTCCCGTTCTCGTGCAGGGTCACGCCCAAGCCATCACGCAGCTCACGCTGGCGGCCGGCGAACCTGATGAGATCGACATTGCAATCGATCCGGCGGAGCGCGTGCCGTCATTCGACGCGGCGGCGCTCTCGTCGTTTTTCCGTTGATGCGCTCCGCCCCTCAACCGCCGGCTCCGTCGTCCGCGCGTCCGGCACTTTGGCCGCGGGTAGCGCTGCTTCTCGTGGTTGCGCTGATCGGGCTCGGGCTCGCGCGCATGGACCACGCGACCAAGATCTCGACCAACGTCGTCGATCTCATCCCGGCCGACGAACGCGATCCGGAAGCACACCTGCTGCGGTCGCTGGCCACCCAACGCCAGTCCCGCGTCGTGCTCGCGGTATTGACGCGCCCTGGAGCGGAGGACGCGCCCGAGGCCGATGCGGTTGACGCGTTCGTGGCGAGTCTCGCCGCCAGCCCCGCCGTCGCCGAGGTTCAGAATACCGACGACTCCTCCGCCCGCGACCAGCTCGGACGCTTCCTCTTCGAACAGCGCTTCACCTACCTGCTGCCAGAGTGGCTCGCCGAGCGCCGCCGCGTATTCGAAAAATCGGGACAGACGGCTGAACAATGGGTGCCCTGGCTCGCCCAACGCACCGCCGAAGACCTGACGCGTTTCCTCGCCCGCCCCGACAGCGGCGCCTACTCCAACCTGATTTCGCAGGATCCGTTGCTCCTGCTGCCTCCGCTCGCCCAAACCGCCGGCCTGCTCGACGGCGACGGCCAGGAAGCGGCGGCCCCCGCCGCGCGCATTTGGATGTTGAGCGCCGCGCCCGCGTTGGACGAGGCCGGCCAGCAACCGGTCGCCGACGCCCTCGCGGCCGCCCTCCTCGCCGCCCGCGCCCTCGACCCGACGCTGGAGTTGCAATGGACCGGGGTCGGGCGTTTCGCCGCCGCCAGTCGCGCGGGGATCCAACATGAGTTGTCGGCCCTCAACCTCGCTTCGATCATCGGAGTGTTGCTCGTGACCTGCCTGCTGGTGCGGGCGCCATGGCGCGTGGCGCATCTGTTGCCGGTGGTGGGCGCTTCGCTCGTCGGCGCGTGGACGGTGGTGACGTTGGTTTTTGACCGGGTGCATGTGCTGGTTTTTGTGCTCGGCGCTTTGCTCGCGGGGACGGCGGTCGACTACGGTTTCCACCTCTTCGCCGCCGAGAATGACCACGACGATGCCGCCGACGAAACCGCCGAAGGCGTGCGTCGCACCCGTCGTGCCGTGATGAAACCACTCGCGATGAGCTGTTTCACCACCGTCGTCGGGTTCAGCCTGCTCACGTTTTCCGACCTGCCGCTGCTGCGCCACATCGGCGTGTTCGTCGCCGCCGGCCTGATCGTCGCACTGGTCACGGCCTGGATCTGGTTTGCGCCAGTCCGTCGGCCCCTGCGGCCGCGACGCTGGTTTCGCCTTCCCGGGGGAACGACCGGAGCACGCTGGCGCGCGCTTGGGCTCGGGGTCGCCGTCGGCCTCATCGTCGTCGGGCTGCCGCGGATGCGTTGGCATGACGACATTCGCGAGCTGCAATTACCCACGCCGGAACTGACGCAAAACGACGACGCAATCCGTGCGCGCTTCGGTGATTCCGGCGAACGCTCGCTCTACCTCACCCATGCGACCGATTTGGTGGGAGCACGCGCCGCCCTCGCGCGCTTCGACGCTTGGCACGCCCAGACGTTTCCCGACGCCACCCTCGCATCGGCCGGGCTGATGCTTCCCTCCGCCGAGGCCTACACCGCGCTCCCGGCCGAACTGGCCGAACTGCGCTCCTTTCCGAGCGAGCTCGGCCAGGCCCTGCAGCGCGAAGGCTATCTGCCCGCGGCCTTCGAACCATTTGGCCGCACCTGGGCGGAGGTCGTGAACCGCCGCGACTGGCCGGACTACGCAACGCTGGTGGCCGATTTGCATCCGCAGCTGACCGGCCAACTCGGCCTGCTGCTCGATGACGGTCCCGCGGGAGCCTGGCTCATCTCGATCAGCGACCATGCGACCGAGCAACGTATTCGCCCGCCCGATACGACCGCCACTGTCGCCATCGACCAATTGCAATCGCTCAACCAGCTTTTCACGCGCTACCGCGAAAATGCCCTTCATCTGAGTCTCGGCGGACTGGGCCTGCTCGGGATCAGCGTGCTCGCCCTCTACGGCTGGCGGGCGGGCGGGCTTATTTTTCTCCTGCCCGCCGGCGCCACCTTGGTGGCATTTGCCACGCTGGCGCTGAGCGGAGTCACGTTTAATCTATTTCACCTGCTCGGGGCTTTCTTGGGCGTGTGCCTGAGCCACGACTACGCGATTTTCCTCGCGGCGGCCCGACAGCAACGCACGCCCCCTCCCGCATCGATCCGCCTTTCGGCGCTGACCACCGCCACCTCCTTTGGCGTGCTCGCGACCAGTGCGATTCCCGTCGTCGCCGCCCTCGGCAGCATCGTCGCGTTGATCGTGCTGGTCGCCTACGTCGCCGTCGAACTCGCGGCGACGCGTCACCTGCCCGCGTCATGAACCCCGCCGACAACGCGCTGTTACACGCGTGGCAAACCACGCTCGCCCACGACCCCGCGGCCGTCGCCCTGATCGAATCCGCCACCAACCGCATCGTGACGCGCGAGACTCTGGCCACCGAGGCGGCCGCCCTCGCCGCCGAGTTCCCGGTCGGCCTGCGTGATCGGCGCGTGGTGTTCAGCGCGCCCAATGGTTCAATCTGGTTCGCATTGGCCATCGCGTTGATGGAATGCGGCGCGGTGATCGTGCCGCTCGACCCGGGCGAGACGGCTGCCCGGCAAACCGAAATCGCCCAGGCTATCGGTGCCGCCGCTTCATGGCGGGACGGAACGTGGACCGTCTGCCGCCCGCCCCCCACCATGCACCGGGACCGCGCCACGGCGTTGATTAAACTCACCTCCGGCTCCACCGGCACGCCACGCGCGCTGCGCTTCACCGCCGCGCAAATGCTGGCCGACGGCCGCCAGGTCGCGGCGTCAATGGACATCGGCCCCGCCGACCGCAATCTCGCCGCCATCCCCTTCGGGCACTCCTACGGACTCGGTAACCTTGTGGTCCCGCTCCTCGCGCAAGGCACCGCCAGCGTCATCGCAACTGCCCCCCTGCCGCGGGTGCTGGCGGAGAACGCCGCACGCTGGTCCGCGACGGTTTTCCCTGCCGTGCCCGCGCTGCTGCGCCTGTGCACCTTATCGGATCTGCCCGCCGACGCCTTCGCCGATTTGCGCACGATCATCTCCGCCGGCTCACCGTTGCCGGCCGAAACCGCGCAGGCGTTTCATCGCCAGTTTGATCGTCTTGTGCACGGCTTTTACGGTTCGTCGGAGACCGGTGGCATCAGCTACGACCGCGATGGGCAGGCTACCTTGGCGGGCGCCGGCGTGGGCACCGCGATGGACGGCGTCACGCTCGAATTGGCGCCCGGCAACCGCCTGCGCGTCGCGAGCGCGGCGGTGTTCACCCTCGGCAATCGCCGGCGCAACGCCGCTGGTCTCGGTCAACACGTCATGGGGGACCGCGCCGAGATCGCCGCGAACGGCCAGCTCAGCCTCACGGGCCGCACCGGACGCGTCGTGAAGCTCGGCGGGCGCCGCCTCGAACTCGGTGAATTGGAACACCACCTGCGCGCCGTGCCCGGCATCGACGATGCGCTCGCCATGGCGCATCCGCGGCGGCCCGAACACCTGGTCGCGGCCGTGCAGACGGCGTGGGACGAGGCGGCGCTGCGCCGTGTATTGGGTGAGAAACTACCGGCGTGGAAAATTCCGCGGCGCCTGCTTTGCTTGCCGACGTTTCCGCTCACGCCGCGCGGCAAACCCGATACCGCCGCGCTGCGACGTCTGCTCGGCGCGTGAGCTAGTCCCGCCGCGCACGCCGCAGCGTCACTTCAATCTCGATCAAAAGATCGCTGCGGCAAATGTCCGACTGCACCCAGAGGGCCCGCGTCGCGTCGAACTCCGCGTGGCCGGCCAGAAGCGATTGCGCGCGCGCCAGATCAGCCGGATTGCGCAAGTAAACCTTGAAGGTGCGAATCCAGCCCCCGTCCGCGCCCACCTCTGCACCGATTCCCCCCTGCGCGCCGATGAGCCGCAAGTTGTCCATCGTGCAATCAATCTGCCCGGCGAGATCCCCCACCGCGACCGAGGCGTGGCCGCGCACCGCCGCCGTGCCTGAGATGAAAAACCACTCGTCCCGACCATCGAGAAAATGCGTGGCGCGGGCAAAACTCGGCGATCGGGGCCCGTATTCCGCCGGGTAACGATAGGCCGGCATCTGCACGGGATTCTCCCACGCCACCGCGCGCCCTTCGCCCCATGCCGCGATCACCACGAGTTCATCGGGCGAGCCGCCCACGCCCGCCGCGGCCGGCAGTCGGCCCTCGAAATGGGTGCCCCAAGCGGCCTCGAACGCCTGCGCGCGACCCCGCGAAAACGCCCGGTAACGCTCCAACCCCTCCTCCACCCGATTGATTTGCGGCACGTAGTTCCAGACCCGCACGAGGTTCGCGCTGCCGACGTCGGCCAAGAGCGCGTCATAGATCCGCCGCGTCACCTCTTCGAGTTCCGGCCCCGCCACCGCAGCTCGCCAGACCCGCACCTGCAACGCACTGTTGGCAAACAGTTGCTCCTCCTTCAGCCCCGCCAGCCAGGGCAGGTTCACGTGAGCATGGCGGTTGGCGCCGGCCTCGAGCGGCATGACGCCAAACGTCACCGCATCGGCCGCACCGAGCACGGCTGAGGAAATGTCGCTGGAGAGGGCTGCCATCCCTGAGCACCTCGCCCGCTCGCCCGCTCGCCGACAAGTCAAATTTCCGAACCTAGGAAAACCTTTGGCAACGTCCGCCGGGTCTGCTCGCTTGCCCGGATGTCAGCCGCACCCGACATCGCCGCCGTCAAAGCCTACCTGCTGGATCTCCAAGACCGCATCTGTCGCGGACTGGACGACGCGGACGGTGGCGCGGCGTTCCGCGAGGACAATTGGACGCGCGAAGCAGGCGGCGGTGGACGCACCCGCCTCATCGAAAACGGGGCGGTTTTAGAAAAGGGCGGTGTGGCATTTTCCCATGTTTTCGGCGACCAACTGCCGCCCTCCGCCAGCGCTCATCGCCCGGAGATCGCCGGCAAACCGTGGCAGGCGATGGGGGTCTCACTGGTCATCCACCCGCTCAACCCCTATGTGCCCACGAGTCACGCCAACGTGCGCTTTTTCGTGGCCGACCCGGACGGCGACAATCCGGTCTGGTGGTTCGGCGGCGGTTTCGATCTCACGCCCTGCTACGGTTTCGAGGAAGACGCGGTGCACTGGCACCGCACCGCCCATGACGCCGTCCAGCCCTTTGGCGGCGCGCTCTATCCGCGCTTCAAAAAATGGTGCGACGACTACTTCTATCTGAAACACCGCGCCGAACCCCGTGGGGTCGGTGGCCTGTTTTTCGACGACTTCAACGAGCTCGGATTCGACCAGAGCTTCGCGTTGCAACGCGCGGTGGGCGACGCCTTCCTGCCGGCCTACCTCCCCATCGTCGAGCGCCGCCGGGCGACCCCGCACGGTCAACGCGAACGCGACTGGCAATTGTATCGGCGCGGACGCTACGTGGAATTCAACCTCGTCTGGGATCGCGGCACGCTCTTCGGCCTGCAGAGCGGCGGTCGCACCGAATCCATTCTGATGAGCCTGCCCCCCCTCGTGACGTGGAAATACGACCACCACCCCGAGCCCGGCAGCCCCGAGGCGGAGCTCCTCACCTCCTTTCTGCAACCCAAAGACTGGTTATAACCCACGAATGAACACGGATGGCGTCACTCCCGTTCCGCCTCAAACGCCGGCGAGGGTTTTAAGTGTGAGGGATAACGCGGGAGCGGAGTCACCTGGGTTCATTCGCGGTTAAAAAAGCAGGCTGACGGCACCCCACTTCTGTGGTTGGTATCCCTCTCTTCCATGACTTCCCGTGAACGTTTCCTCGCCGCCTGTGCGTGTCAGCCGCTGGATCGCCCGCCTTTGTGGGTGATGCGCCAAGCCGGCCGCTACCTGCCGGAGTATCGCGAATTGAAGGCCAAATCGTCCTTCCTCCACCTGGTGCGCACGCCCGAACTCGCGACCGAGGTCACCCTGCAGCCGCTCGCCCGTTTCCCCGGCATCGACGCCGCCATCCTGTTCTCCGATATCCTCGTCATCCCGGAAGCGCTCGGCCAGCCCTACGCGTTTCGCGACACCGGCGGCATCGCGATGGATTACCGCCTCGAAACGCGCGCCCAAGTCGATGCGCTCCACCCCGCCGACGCCGTGCCTGAACACTTGGCCTACGTCGGCAATGCCCTGCGCCTCCTGAGAACCGAACTCGCCGGCCAAAAGGCGCTGCTCGGTTTCGGCGGTTCCCCGTGGACGCTCGCCACCTATATGGTCGAAGGTGGCAGCTCCGACGACTTCGAGCGCATCAAGCTCCTGTTCTACACGGACCGGCCCTTCTTCGACGCCCTGCTCGGCAAACTCACCGACGCCCTCATCGCTTATTTCAAGATGCAGATCGAGGCCGGGGCCGACGCGATTCAGATCTTCGATTCATGGGGCGGCATCATCGCCGGGCCCGACTATGAGGCGGCCTCGTTGCAATGGATCCGCCG
Source organism: uncultured Opitutaceae bacterium (assembly GCA_963974355.1). Classification (GTDB taxonomy): domain Bacteria; phylum Verrucomicrobiota; class Verrucomicrobiia; order Opitutales; family Opitutaceae; genus Actomonas. The sequence goes on along the minus strand of CAXBDS010000111.1, from coordinate 3,135 downwards.
CATCGTCGCCGCCCTGCCGGCCAACTTCCCCATCATTCTCTACGCCAAAGGCACCAGCAGCCACCTCACCGATCAGGCCTTCTGCGGCGCGAAAGCGATCAGCGTGGACTGGACCATCGATCTCGCCGTCGCCCGCCACAACCTGCCCGCCAACGTCGCGCTCCAAGGCAACCTCGACCCGGTGCTCATGCAGACCACCCCGGCCATCGTTACCCGCGAAGCCACCCGCTTGCTGGAATCGATGCGCGGCACCACCGGCCATATCTTCAACCTCGGCCATGGCATCACCCCGCGCGCCAAGCTCGAATGCATGAGTGCCTTGGTGGATACGGTCACCGCGTGGCGCTAAAGCCCAAAGACGCGGCAAAAACCGCAACAGGTCGTTAGCGCTTGGACCAAAATCTGCGCATACTGGATCATCGTGGCTGAAACGTCTTCTCCCTCTATCGCCGTCGTCGGCGGCGGTATAACCGGCCTGAGCGCCGCCCACGCGCTGACCCGCGCGGGTGCGCGGGTGCGTCTGTTCGAGGCCAACGATCGCGTCGGCGGTCCCGTGCACAGCACCCGCGAAGGAGAGTGGCTGATCGAGTCAGGCCCGAACTCGTTGCAAGAAGCTTCGCCCGCCGTGACCGCGCTCATCACCGAACTCGGTCTGGATGCCGACCGCGTCAGTGCTCAGCCCGAAGCCAAGAACCGCTACATTCTGCGCGACAGCCGCCCCGTCGCGGCGCCGACCTCGCCGCCCGGGTTGTTCGCGTCGAAACTCTTCGGCCTCGGCACCAAACTGCGCGTCCTCACCGAGCTCACCAAACGCCCGCGCTTTCGCCGCATCGACATAAGTCTCGCCGCGTTTGCTCGCGCCCACTTTGGCTCGGAGTTGGTTGACTACGGCATCGATCCCTTCGTCTCCGGGGTTTACGCGGGCGATGCCGAAAAACTTTCGGCCCGCCACGCGTTTCCCAGCCTCTGGAAAATGGAGCGTGAACACGGCTCCCTCATCCGCGGCCAGATCGCCGCCGCCAAAGCCCGCCGCGCTGCCAGTGGGCGCTCCGGCCCCCCGCCCATCATTTCGTTTCGCGAGGGTCTCGGCCAACTCCCGGACGCGCTCGCAGCCAGCCTCCCGGCCGACACGATGGAGTTGGGTAGTCGCGTCGAAACGCTTTTCCCGGGCGAGAAATGGCAACTGGTCTGGAGCCGCGACGGGCAAACCCACAACGAGACCTTTGACCGCATCATTCTCACGTTGCCCGCCGCCGGTCTCGCCCGCCTTGCCGTCGGCTCGCTGGGCGAGCGTCCGCTGGCGGCCCTCAGCGAGATCGTTTACCCGTCCGTTGCCGCTCTGTTCCTCGGTTACCGCCGGGACCAAGTCCGACATGCGCTGGACGGCTTTGGTCTGCTCGTTCCTTCGCGAGAGCGGCGCCACGTGCTCGGCATCCTTTTCTCCTCCAGCCTGTTCCTTGGGCGGGCCCCCGCCGGCCACGTGGCGCTCACGGTTATGCTCGGCGGCAGCCGGCGCCCGGATCTCGGCCAAGCCGAACTCGATCAAATCCTGCCCCTCGTGCGTCAGGAACTCGCCGAACTGCTGGGCGTGACGGGCGACCCCGTTTTCGTGCGCCACCAACGTTGGCCGCGCGCCATTCCGCAATATAACCTCGGCTACGAACGCTTCCTCGAGGTTATGACGGCGACCGAACTACGCCACGCCGGTCTCCTCATCGGCGGACACGTCCGCGACGGTATTGCCCTCCCCAATTGCCTCGCCGCCGGCCAAACCCTCGCCGCTCGCGCCCTCGCCGACGAGGGTGGATTATTCACGTTACCCGCCGCGACATCACGCCCATAAGCATCCCGCGCCTCCCAAAGCTCGCGGTGCGCTCCCGAATCGAGCACCGTCAATCGGTGGTCGCGCCACCCCGCATAACCTTCTGTTGGATCGGTCGGGCCCTCGGGCTCGCGCTGACCTCGTCCCCACCCGCCCTCGTCGCTTTCGACGCCACCACATCGCCCCCCGATTTGGTCCAAGCCCTCGCCCCTCCGGAAACTCGCGTCGCGGCCTACACCGAGCTCCTGCGCCGCGACAATCCGCCCGATTCGGACCTGTCTGGGTATTCTGAAGTCGAATACATCCCCTGTCCCCAACGCGACGGCACGACTTTGCACCTAGTCTTGTCGCAGTTCACCCCCTACCCGCGACGTTGGACGTGGCCCGACGAGCAAGCCCACTTCCCGAAACTCTTCCCGGAACTCATGCTGCCGCCGAGCCAGCCTTACGACCCTCCGTCGCTCGCTGAGTCCCGCAATCTCCGGCTCCTCTCGATTTGGACCGACGCCGGACGCAACATTACCCCCTTCGGCGGCAACAACGTCACCGCCGGTTGGATTTACGATTTCAACGGCGACGGTGTCCTGGAACGGATCGATCAGCTCAATTATTCGCCGCCATCTTGGCCCCAGCGCGCCCGGGCCAGATTTATCGAAGTGCGGGAAATCACCACGGAAGCGAAGCTGCTACTCCGGTTGTTCTACGAATCCAGCCCGACCGGAGCTGCCGCGTGGACGTGGGAGTTGGACACCACCACCCCGACTCGCCCGCGGATCGTGCTCGGTCCCGCGCTCGCCACCGATCCCGCCCGACCAAACGCAACGTCCGCCTTCTATTGGGATCGCACGGCGGGGATCTTCCGCTCCGAGTCCGCCCCCTCCGTCACCGACCACGTTCTTCGCCTACCCACCGACCCCAGTCTTCGAGAACTCATCCGCGATTGGCCGTTAGTCGACACCATCGGAAAATCAGTCCCTGCCGGGAGGGTCCTCTCCCCAGGCATGTTCGCCGTCGCGCCAGAACCCCATCTCCATGGAAACCGTCGGTTCCGGTCGTCGTGCCGGGAAATTTCTGGTCCGTTGCTCCGCGCAACGTCGCCTTCCGTATCGTCGATGCGTCGCGCTCACCTGACCACCGCGCTGAATACAAAATCAAGATCGACGATCTGCCGCCCTCAGCCCCGGAGCCGTCCACCGGCAGCCTGGTTTTTGACAGCCCCGGAGCCGGCGGCATGGTCGTCACCTCGGGGGAGCGCGTCTTTGAACGTCTGGAGCTCTCGTTCGCCCCTGAACGGACCACGGTCCGGCTCGTCA
>CAXBDS010000110.1:0-17175 GCA_963974355.1 uncultured Opitutaceae bacterium | reverse complement strand
CGTGCCGCGGAAGCGCACGACGATGGCGCTGCCCGGCCACGAGCAGCGCGGATACTCACCCTCCATATCGAAGCGGCCGATCAGCTCGATGCGGGCATCCTTGGGAGCAATGGCCGCCGGGAGCGCCGGCGAGTCCGCGGCGGCGCGCACGTGGCCGAGAGAAAGCAACAAAAAGAGGGCGAGGATACTGGGTCTGTTTTTCATTTTTCTAAATACTTCGAAGAAGGCTCAACCGTGGGCGTTGGCTCGCCTACCAGAACCAAAGGTAGAGCGCTGCGGTCAGCACGCACACGACCACGCCCCAAACTCGCGCGCCCCTGGAGGTTTCGAGGGCAATCGCGTTGGTGACCGGCATGACGACGGGTTGCGCCAAGGGGTTCAGCTTGGTCACGGTGAGCCCCACGAGCACCACGGTGGCGAAACACAGCGCCATGCGATCAAGGAACGCCATTTCGCCGGAATACCACCAGCCGTGATCCACCAGCCAGCCGCCCACGCCCCACTTGAACGCCCCGTAAGAGACGGCGTTGATGGCGATGCCCAGCCAGCCAAAGTAACGTGGCGTGCGCGGGGAAAAGAACCCAAAGATAAATACCGCCAGAATACCCGGGGAGATGAAGCCTTGGAACTCTTGGATGTAGGCAAAGATGCTGGACAACCGGTCGAGCTGCGGCGCGAGCAAGGCCGCCAGCACAACAAACACGCTCACGAACACCTTGCCGACCTTCACCAACTTTCGCTCATCGGTCTCGCCCGTCGCCTTCGCGTAAAGGTCCATCGTCGCAATCGTTGACGCCGAGTTGAGCATGGACGCGAGCGAGCTGATCACCGCCCCGGCCAACGCCGCCAAGACAAACCACGAGAGCCACGGCAGCGGCTTCACCAGGTTGCGCACGAGCACCGGAAACGCCCGGTCGTAGTCGTAACCGCCATTGGCCATGAGCAGATCGCCCGCAAACAGGTTATACGCCATGATCCCCGGGATCACGACCACGAAGGGAATGACCAGCTTTAACATGGCCGCGAGCACGATACCCTTTTGCCCCTCGGCCAATGACTTCGAGCCCAAGGTGCGTTGCACGATGTATTGATTAAGTCCCCAGTAGAAGAAGTTCGGAATCCACAAACCGATCAGCAACGCGGTCCACGGAATATCGGTGTCCTCGATGGGCCGCACCATGTGCAGCTTGCCGCCGGAGCCGTTCGGGCCGTTGCGCACCTCGCCCTCCCCGGACCGACCTTCGTTGAGCAGGACAAACCGGTCCCACGCGGAGGCGTTTCGCAGCTCCTCCACGGTGACCGACGACGTCGCGACTTTCGTCTGAATCAATTCTTCGGCCGGCTTCTCCGCCAGGGCGGAAAACGCCAGCACCATGACGATGGCGCCCCCCGCGACGAGGGCCGATCCCCAGATCAAATCCGTCCAGGCGCAAGCGCGCAATCCACCCACATAGACATAGACCGCGGAGAAGATCGCGATGAGCCAGCAGCAGGCCGTGAGACTGCTAAGCACCGGCACGTCGTGGTAGTAGGCCGATACAAACTTCGCGCCCGAATAGATCACCGAAGACGTAGCCACGAAGACCAACGTCACCACCGCCGGAATGGCCATGGCCATGCGGGACAACGTGCCATAGCGGTATTCGAGAAACTCCGGAATCGTGTAGAGACCGGCCCGGAGGAATTTCGGCAGGAACCAAAAGGCTACGATCACCAACGTCACCGCCGCCATCCATTCATACGACGCGATGGCCATGCCCAGCCAGTTGGCCGACGAGCCCGACATGCCCACGAATTGCTCCGTCGAGATGTTGGCGGCGATGAGCGAAAAGCCCACCAGCCACCAGCTCAGACCCCGGCCGGCCAAAAAATAGCCGCTCGCGCCGCCAGCGTCGCCTTCGGCCCCGCGAGCACTCTTCCAAATGCCAAGCACAACGACGCCCACCACGGCGGAAACAAAAAGCACAACTTCAAGCAGGTTCATGATATGATTTTCTTAGCTGGAGTAAAAATCAGGTGCCCACCGGTCCCTCCAAGCGTGAGGCACGGTGAGCGGGTTCATTCGATCGTCGCGATGCCGCCGAGACCGGCCGGCGCGCCCGTCGCGGTCGTCTCGATCACAACGCTCAAGGTGTGCGGACCGGCTCCCGCCGCCAACGGAAGCGTCAGGCTGCGCCCGGCTTCGTCGGTCTTCGTCGCGACCCGTTCGCCATCGAGCCAGATCTCGGCCCGGCCGACGACGTCGCGCAGCAGAATCTGCCCTCCGGCCTCGCGGGTTGCCTGGTGAGGCGTGAATTGAATCCGAAAAATCGCAAACCGGCCGTCGGTCAGCGGAATAAGTTCACCGGGCGCGTAATTGCTCCATGTATTCATATCGGTATTACCCATCGCGAGCATTGGGTCCGGCCGTTCGGCGGTGACCGGAGAGCGCTTCCAGTTGCTCAACACAAGCGAGGGCGCGGCCACGGGCACGGCCGGAACCGGCGCCACTGTCGCGACATCGAGCACCACCTCGGCGGACTCCAGTCCCGGACTCGTCGCGCGCAGCGCGAGTTGGCCCTGCCCGGCGAATGCACTCTGCAGGATCACTTGGGCCAAGCCGTGAAACACGCTGTGCCGGCTACCTTTTTCCGGTTCATGGGAAGTGGGATCACCATTGTTCAACCCGATGATCCGCCCGGGGCCCTCAAGCGCGAAATCCACCAGGCTATCCGCGTAGGGCACCACCCGGCCCTGGGCGTCGACGACCTCGACTGTCACCGGCATCGCATCGTAGCCATCGCCGGCAAGGCGCGGGCGATCCGGCACGAGTCGTAGCGCCGCCGGCGCCCCGGTTGTCTCCACCACGAAACGGGCGACTTCGGCACCATCGGTGCGGGCCACCGCCTCCAGACGACCGGGCGCATAGGGCACTTCGAAGGTCACCATCTCGTATTTGTCGACCGGGCCCTCCGCCACCTTCCGGCCATTAAGCCACAGCTCAACCTGCGCCGCGTTCGTGAGGGCCATGACCTGGATCGGCTGCCCCTCGGCGCCCGCCCAATTCCAGTGCGGCACCAAATGCAGAATCGGCCGGTCCTGGATCCACTGCGCCTGATGCAGATAGAACGCCGCCTTCGGGAAACCGCACAGATCCATGATGCCGAACGACGAGCCCGTTGCCGGCCATTCGAGCGGCTGCGGCTCGCCGCGATAATCAAACCCCGTCCAGACCATCGTGCCCGCCACGTAAGGCCGCTCCGCCACCTGCCGCCATGCTTCCCGGTGCGTCAGACCCCACGGCATCGCCTGTGTGTCATAGGAATCCAACACGCCGCGCTCCAGATCAGTGACGTATTCGCCCCGCGTCATTACCGTCGACGTGTCTTCCGAACTAAAGAGCGGTCGATTCGGGTAAGCCGCATGAAAGGCGTCGAAGTCGCGGTAGGCGTAGTTGAATCCCACTACATCGGCGGCCCGTGAGGCATTGACCGGCAACAACGTGGACCCCGGATCGTTCTGGGCGGCGGTCACCGGACGCATCGTGTCCAGTCGCTTCACCACTGCACTGGCCCGACGCACCATTTCGTAGCCCATCGCGGTGCCTTGCGAAGGTTCCTCATTGAACACGGACCACAGGATAATGCTCGGGTGATTCCGGTCGCGCCGCACCATCCAGGCGAGCTGGTCCAACTTTTCCGGCGTGGCCCCGAAATTACGGCTCTCATCCATCACCAGCATGCCCTGCCGATCACACGCATCGAGGAACTCGGCGGCGGGTGGATTGTGCGCGCAACGGTAGGCGTTGGACCCCATTTCCTTCAGCCGACGCAACCGAAACTCCCACAGCGAATCCGGCACGGCCACGCCCACCCCGGCATGGTCCTGATGGTTGCAGGTGCCGAGCAGCTTGACCGGTTGGTCGTTCAGGAAAAAGCCTTCGGCCGCATCGAAACGAATCGTGCGAAAGCCGCAGGTGGTGACCAGGTCATCGACCACGACGCCACCCCGCCGCACGACGGTGCGCACCCGATACAACGTCGGCTCTTCCAACGACCACAACTGCGGCGCCGTCACCGCGAGCTGGAACGTTGCCACCGATGACGCCAACGGTGCCACCACCAGTCGGGTGCCCGCCGTAACCACCACGCCGCCCTGCGGATCGAGCAGGGTCGACTCGACCTGCACCTGCGCCGCGTCGCGGTCGCTGCTGTTGAGCGTGACCTCGACGGGGATCGACCAGCGGCCCTCCGCCGTCCGGATCGGATTGGCAAAGACGCCGTCAGTCTCGATGTGCACGGGACTGCGCTTGAGCAACCACGTGTGGCGATAAATGCCCGCCCCTTCATACCACCACCCCTCCTGCGCGTCCGCGTCGACCCGCACCGCGATGGTGTTCACCTCATCGCCAAATTTCGCAAAGGACGTGATGTCGATGTAAGAGGAGGTGTAGCCGCACCAGTTGCGGTGAGCCAGCACCCCATTGATCCAGACGGTCGCGTGCGTCGCAATTCCATCCAGCTGCACTTCCAGGTGGCGACCACGATCGGCGGCCGCGAGGTGGAAGGACCGGCGATACCACCCGATCCCGCGCCGACGATAACCTTGCGAGATATTGGCCGCCGGATCGAAGGGTTGTTCCACCGCCCAATCATGCGGCAAATCCACCGTGCGCCACGTCGAGTCATCGTAGTTCGGCGCGGCGGCCCCCCAAGCTTTGCCGGCCTTCGCATTTTCATACGACAGCCGGTGGGTGTTGATGGCGGGAAACGGAATATCGCCCTCAAAAAACCGCCAGCCGCGGTCGAGCGAGAGCCGCTCGCGGCCGGACGCCGAAGCTACCTCCGCCGCGGGAGCCGCGCCGCTCGGCCGGGCCAGTAACGCAGCGAGAAAAAGCAGCACGAAAACCAACGAGTTGAATTTCATAGGGGCAACAAAAGGAAACTTGACCGTCCCATGGCGAAGGACCTCCGGCCGGCGTCGGGCTCTACCGCAAGGAGGTTCGATCCAGCAGAAGATCCATCACTGGAGTGCACTCGCGGCCGCGGCCGATTTAACGGGCGGATAGGCGAAGGGGGCCGTGGTGCCTTCAAGCACCGCGATGGCATGCGCCACGGCCTGTTGCGGCGGGTAGTGACCGCCCGGCACGGACGGTGCCAAGGCCAGGGCGCGCTTCATCTCTGGCAGAGCTGGCCGGGCGGCCTCGCCCAAGCGATCCAGCACGTTGGCCGCCTGCATGATGAAGCCCGGCGTATCGTTTGCCATTAACTGCTTTTCGAGCGCGGGCAGCGCCAAATCCGTTCGGCCCAAGCGAGCGAGCGCTTCGGCGGCGGCCACCACCACCGCGCCGGATTTGTCATGCAGTCGTTCGCGCAACGCCGCCTCCGCCGGGGCAGCTTTCGCCCCGAGCATCGTGCAGCCGCGCGCCGCCCACCAGCGGATCGGTTCACTCTTATCCGCCAGGCCTTGGATGAACGCCGGCAGGTTGTCCGCGTCTCGCTGCGAAGCGAGAATCGCGAGGTCGAACACGCGTCCCACCGGCCACGCGCCGGGCTGGTGCGAGGCGTCGTAACCTTCCAGCACCGAGCCTTCCGGGAGCAGGCCGTTGTCACAGATCTTCACCATGCGCTGACGCAGCCGCGCGCGCATCTTTTCCACGATGGCGGCATGGGCGGCGCTGCCGGCAAGATTGTCCACGTTGTCTGGATCGGCCTCCATGTCGTAGAGCTCTTCGGACGGCTTCTCGCCCCAGAACTGCGCGGTGGCCGGGGTGAGTTTCCCCTCCGCCGCCAAGCGTGCCCAGGACTGATAGCCGAGCGCCCGGAATTGATAGTCGAGCGGCTGCATGTAGGGCAAATCCGGCCGAAAATTCCGAATGTAGAGCCAACGCGTATCCACTACGGAGCGCATCATGTCGTAACGCTCGTCCATGCGGTCACGGGTGGTGAAAACAAATTCATTCGGCCCGGTCCGCGCCGGGCCGGCAAAGGGACGCCCTTGCATGTAGTCCGGAATTTTCACGCCAGCTAACGACAACACGGTGGGGGCGAAATCAGAGAAATCCACGGGATCAGTGAGACGCGATCCCGGTGCCGCCGGCGCGAGATGGCGCCAGCGCGGCGGGTAATAAACAATGAGCGGAACCCGCGTGCCGCTCTCCTGCAAAAAGCGCTTGCTGCGCGGGAGCACGCCGCCGTTGTCCGCGTAGTAGAAGACGATCGTGTTGTCGGCCAATCCATCCTTTTCCAACTCGCGCAATTTCGCGGCGATCTGTCCGTCTAGCAGCCGCATCTCATCATAGTAGTTGGCCCAATCCTGGCGCATCTCCGGCGTATCCGGCTGATAAGGTGGAATACGCACAGCCGCCGGATTCGTCCGCAGAAAATCAAACTTCGGCACGTAGTCGGGAAAGACCATGTGCTCATGCGTGACCTCGTAATTAAAGACGCTGAAAAACGGTTGCCCCGGTTGGGCGCCGCGCCAATCGGCTGTATCGCTCGCCGCATCCCACGCGGCGTTGATGTTGATCGGCGCGTTGTAGTCGGTCTTGACATTGTTGGAGGTGTAATAGCCGGCTGCCCGCAAGCGCTCCGGAAAGCCTTCCAGCCAAGCCGGAATCTTGCCGGATGCCCGCATGTGCTGGGCCGGGCCGGCCGTCGCCGCATACATGCCGGTGATCAAAGTAAACCGCGCTGGCGCACATACGGGCTGGGCGAAGCAACGCTCATAAAGCACGCCCTCCTCGGCCAGTTTGTCGAGCGTCGGAGTCTGGGCGAGCGGGTCGCCGTAAGCACCGAGAAAGCAGCCGTTATCCTCGCTCACCACCCACAGGATGTTCGGGCGCGCGGGCTCCGCGGCGCGCAAGGCGACCGCGCTCGAGGCCGACAAAACTGTGCCCAAAAGCACCCGCTTGGACAGGTCGCTGAAGGACGCCGCCACCGTTTTTTTTGTGCTCACGTTCATGCTAGTTTTGTCCTGTCTTTTCGCGGTCTTTCATTTGGTCGGGGGACCGATACAGCACCTCCCGGTTATCCATCAGTGACTGATGAATGTGGTAATTCACGCGGTCCCAGGCCTCGCCTTCGAACCAGAGGGGATTCGCCATCCGCCGTTCCCAGGTGATCAAGTCGTGTTTCATCTGCTCAAACCGCGCGGGCTTTTGCGCCGCAACGTCATCGGTCTCACCCGGTTCGGCGGCCAGGTCATACATGCGGTAGCCGTAGCCCTCCAGGCGGACGAGTTTGTCGGTCCCCCAACGCATTCCCGCCATGCGGTCCTTGCGCCAGTAGAGTTTATCGTGGGGGTCGCCGGCTTGCTCGCCGGTCAGGTAAGGGAGCAGGTCGACGCCGTCCGCGCCTCGCTCGACCGGGTCAACGCCGGCGACCCGGGACGCCGTCGCGAAGATATCGAGCGCGCTCGTGAGACCGTCAAAATGGCCACCGGCGGGCAAATGATTCTTCCACGTCACAACAAACGGCACCCGGTGACCGCCTTCGAACTGGTTGCCCTTCCACCCCTTCAGCGGGAGATTGGAGGATTGGTTGTTATAGGCGCCGCCGTTGTCGCTGAGGAAAAATATCAACGTATCGTCCATCGCGCCGGACGCGTCCAGCGCCGCTATGATCCGCCCCACGTTTTCATCGAGCGACCACGTCATCGCCGCGAGCTCACGCCGCGGGTGACCCGCGAACCGAGCCAAGTCCTGCGGCTTCGCGTGCATCGGCGTGTGCACCGCGTTGTAGGCGAGATACATGAACCATGGCCGCCGCTCGCCCGCCACCGTGCTCGTGCCAGCGTCGGCCAAAAACTCCAGCGCGCGGTCGGTAAACCGATCCGTCAGATAACCGGTGAAGTCGACTTGCTGACGACCTTCCAGCAACGCCCGCGCATTGTCCGGTCGGTCGATCGCCGGATCGGGAAAGTAGCCGCGACCGCCCTCAAGAAAACCGTAAAACTCATCGAAGCCGCGATTGAGCGGATGAAAGGACGAGCGCTCCCCGAGATGCCACTTGCCGATGGCAATCGTGCGATAGCCGGCCCCGCCCAATACGTCGCCGAGCGTCTGCTCACCCACCGGCAGACCGAGCTCGGGCGGGGGCGAATTCGTTTCGTGACCAAAGCGCTGCTGGTAACGTCCGGTCAGCAGCCCCGCCCGCGAGGGACTGCAAACCGTGGCGGTCACGTGCGCATCCCGGAACACCGTGCCTAGGCTCGCCAGCCGGTCGATGTGGGGCGTCAGCAGATCCTTGGAACCCATGAAACCGAAATCAGCGTAACCGGCATCGTCGACAAGGATGACGAGGACATTAGGTAGCACGCTTGCCGCCGGGCTGCCCGCCGCCCCGAAGGCACCCAACAGCAGCGCACCCACCCCAAAAAAACAATGATCACCTCGCATCGCCATCGGTTTAGAGCGTGAGCCGGAAGCTCGCCTTTTGATCGCCGACGAAGACCTGAAACTCCCCGGGCTCGACGATGGGCTTTAACTGGGCGTCAAGGAAGGACAACTGATCCGGCGTGAGCGTGAATGTCATTTTTCGGCTCTCGCCGGGAACGAGGTGTATCCGCTGGACGGCGACCAACTTCTTCACCGGCGTGGCGATCGAGCTCACCAGGTCATTGATGTAGAGCAGCACGACCTCGTCCCCCGCGCGGTCCCCGGCATTGCGCACCACAACGCTCAGCGACACGTCCTGCACGCCGTTGACGACCTCGGGCAAGGTCAGGTCCTCGTAAGCGAACCGGGTGTAGCTCAGACCCGCGCCAAATTCATAGGTTGGTTTGGTCGAGCCCTGTTCATAGGGATGCAGGTATTGGGACGGCTTGTGGTAGTAGAACGATTTCGCATGCCCGACACTCACCGGGATGGTGAACGGCAGGCGGCCGGACGGGTTCACCTTGCCGTAGATGATCTCCGCGAGAGCCTGACCGCCCAGCGCACCCGGCTCCAAGGCGTTGATCACGGCGGCCGCACCGGCAAACAAATCGGGCTCCGAGAGCGGCCGACCGTTGACGAGCACAATCACGACGGGTTTGCCGGTCTCAATCGCCCGACGCGCCAAGGTAGCCTGGTTGCCCGGCAAACGAATATCGGGTCGATCCACGTTTTCTCCGCTCGTGAAATCGTCGCGCTGATAGCGCAGCGCGTTGTCGCCGACGACCACGACTGCGATGTCGGCCTCGGCGACGCGTTGCACGGCCGCGTCGATAGCCCTTTCGTCGAGTTGGCGGTGACGCGTGCCCACATCGGCGAACTCTACACTCACCGTCCCCGGCGCTTCCTGTCGCAGGCCTTCGAGAATCGTGACCACATTTTCCGGCGGTTGCGGGAGCACCCAATCACCCAAAATCGTATCGGCATCGGCGGAGGGTCCGGTCACGACGAGTTTCATCGGCCGGTCACCGGTCACAGGCAGCGTGCCAGCGGAATTCTTCAACAGCACGATGCCCCGGCGCGCGGCGGTCAGCGCGGTCGTTTGATGCTCCGCGTTGTGGACCACGCGGGCGAGCGCGCCGAGGTCGACGTGCGGATGCTCGAAAAGACCGAGGGCAAATTTCACCTCCAAAATTCGACGCACGGAAAGGTCGATGCGTGCCTCGGGCACGACCCCCTCGTGCACGAGTTCCACCAACGGCGGGAGGAAGTCCGGGCCGTGCATGTGCATGTCGATGCCGCCCTCGATGGCGAGACGCACCGCGTCCTTTTGCGTCTCGGCGACATGGTGCACGGTGACGAGCCGCTCGATGTCCATCCAATCGCTCACCACAAAGCCCTTAAAGCCGCCCTCCTGCCGCATGAGGGCTTCGACGATCCACGGATTGGCGTGGCAGGGCACGCCGTTGAGTTCGTGGTGGGCCACCATCAGGCTGAGCGGCCCCTCTTTTAAGGCTGCCCAATACGGCGGCAAAAACACCTCGCGTAGCATACGCTCGGATACATCCATGGGCGCACCGTTGAGGCCATTGATTGGTTCGCTGCCCGCGATTAGGTGCTTGATGCAGGCCAGCACCGCATCCGGACCGTGCAGCGCATCGCCTTGATACCCGCGCACCATCGCGGCGCCGAGTTCCCCCACGAGGAAGGGATCTTCGCCGAAGGTCTCACCGTAGCGCCCCCAGCGCGGATCGCGAGCCACGTCGATGTTGGGCGAGAACGTCCACTGCGATCCCATGGCCCGCATCTCTTGGGCCGTCTCGTGCGCGATTTGCTCGACCAACATGGGATCAAAGCTGGCCGCCATCGTGATGGGGCTCGGGTATACCGTCGAACCACTCAACAATCCGTTGCCGTGAATGGCGTCGATCCCGATCAACAATGGAATGCCCAAGCGGCTCTCGGCGGCGAGGTCCTGCAGCTCGTTGGATTCACCCGCGGAGAGCACGTGCAGGAAGGAGCCCGCTTCCCCTCGCCGCACCATCTCCCGGAGGTCGTCGATCGTGAGCCCCGGATAGAAGGCAAACGTGTCGTTGTTGGCCGCCGCCAGCCGGCGCCGCCGCTCCGATTCCTGAATATGTTCGAGCCCGACATATTGACACATCTGACCAATCTTCTCCTCCAGCGTCATGCGCGACAGCAGGTCTTCGACACGTTGGGCCACGGGGGCAGAAGCGTCCCGGTAGAGCGGCGTTTGAGCGTGGGTCGCCGACAGCGACAGCGCCAATGCGCCGGCAGCGATGACGGTCTTGCGAAAGAGGAGCATGGGGAATGGGAGAAAAACCGGCAGAAATTGAACCGGGGCGGCGCCAGCAATGCCCCGCCCCGGTGTTTAGGAACACCCTCGCGCGATACCGACCGCGCGAGGGGGTAAGTTTAAAACTTGAACGTGTTAGTCAGCATCCAGGTCGTGGTCGGCGCCAGCCGCACGATCGACGCGGAGCCGTCGGGTTGAGCACTCACGGGGATCAGGTCCTTGCCCGCGAAAGCGTTGCCGACGTTCAACTGGATATTCCAGTGGATGTTGCCGGGAAGCTTGCGGGCGTAACCGATCCAAAGGTCGATGTTACGTTCCGACGGACCGTAGTAGGGATTATCCAAGTCGAATTGCGACGCGCCGCTGCTGTCAGTGATCAGCGGGTAGCCGATGACCACGGAATCCTGCCAACGCACGGCGCCGCCCGTGTTCCAGCCCTTGAGCATGCCCTCGGTGAAGTCGAAGTTGTTGACGATGTTGAAACGCCACTTCCGCAACTCGGGCGTGTTAGATCCTTCGAGCAGCTTCACCAGCTGCCAATCACCGGCGAAGATACGCAGATACTGAGCCTTCGTCGTTTCGCGCCAAGGCTCGGATCCGAATATGCGGAGATTGCCGGCAGGCGTGTCGAACAGGTAGTGCTCGGCCAACTGGATGTGGCGCAACAACGCTTCGCCGCCGATGTTGTTCCGCACCGCGGTGTTCTCCGAAGCGTTCATCGTGATGCGCCAGTTCTTCACCGGGTGAGCAAAGAATTCGAACTCGTAGCCTTCGGAGACGGCATCCTGGGTCAGGGAAAACCCCGGCGGGACCCGCAGCACGGAGACCTGCGTCGGAGGGGTCACGTCCGGATCCGAACCCCACGCCGTGTAGAAGGCGTTAGGATCGCCAGTGAGTTCCTGAGCCAAGTCGAACTCCGCTTGCTGATAATCCCTCCACGCCGCGACCGCGGCGGCTTCCTCAGCGACAGCCTCGGCGGCGGTCTGGCCGCCTCGGGGCTGATAGGTATTGCGCTTGGTTTCAACGCCGACGTTGGTCCCGGCGATGTTGTATCCAAACGTGGCGGCCTCGTTGTCCCCACGGCTTTGCAACTGGCCCAAGAACCAGGCGGAGGCGACCCCGTTGGCCGTGGCGTTGGTAACGCTCGTTTTGAACTTGGTTACCTTGAACGAATACTTGTTGTCCGGGGTCGAGAACAGGATGCTGCGATCCGTGGTCTCACCCGAAGGCGGGGCGAGCGAACGGCCATAGATGTCAATGCGACCAGCCGCCGGCTGAATATTGCTCGACTCGTTGTAGTAGAGGCTGACGTTGAAGGGCAGTCGATCCAACCCGAGCAATTTGTTGGCGTGCACCGCAACACTCCAACTGCTGGAGCGGGCGGTGACCGAATTCGACGGATCATCCGGTAACACCAGCGAGGATACGTCGACCTTCTGCGTCACCGCATCGCGCGTCGCCAAGGCACTGTAGGCGTCGGCGTCGTCCTGACGCCAGCCGTAGGTGCCGACGATCGCCCCGTCCCAGAAGTAGCTCTGGAGGACCAGCGCCTTGGAATCGATCTCGTCCATGGCTTCCTTGAGGTCGCGCGTGAGCTCATCCCGGTAACCTTGATCGGCTTGCAAAATTCGCACGTCCCGCGAGGTCCAGCCCACATAGTTGGCGGGATTCTCCGACTGCGTGCTATTGATCGTGCCGTCGCCGGCCGAGTCCCACCCCGCGCTGGGATCGACGCCCGTCGCATTCCAGGTCGAATCGAAATACTTGGTGCTGACCGTGTCCGGAATAGTGATGGTGGACGTGACGCCGGCCAGATTCGCGCCGGCGGCCGAGCTGCGGCCAAGCAACGAGGGACCGATGTAAACGACCGGGCTGAACAGGCGGGGATACGCTTCAAAACCCGGAGCGCCGGTGACCGCGCCCCAATCGTCGTCGGTGGCCCAATTGGCCCACTCTTGGCTGACGGTATCCGTCTTTTCCCGACTCAACATCCCGGTGAGGACGTGCCGACCGAGGAAGCGCTTGGCCCAACGATTGTCGACCTTGTTTGCCAAGTCCAAGTCTCCATACGCCGTGAGGCGCGTGGCCTCGCGATCAATCCAATCACCGCTATTCTGGTGCCGCCCCGAGTCGCTGACGAAGGGCCGACCGACATTCGGGTTGGGCGAGCCGTCGGCCAACACCGAATTGATGTCGACAAAGATGGCGTTGTAGTTGGACCCAAATGCCCGCGACTCCACGGTCTGCTCATACTCTTGCCGATCGTAGCTCAACTCGTAGCCGAGCTTATTGCGGAAGAAACTCTGGGAGAAGGAAGCCGTGTATTGTTTCCAATCGCGAACCTCGGACTTGTTCGAACCATCGAGCAACTTGTTCCAAAAATCGAAGATCGTCGGGTCCGTGATGTAGTTGTAGCCAACCTGACCGAGGCTGGACCCCGGCAGGCCTAGGCGCTGGGCGATTTCAACCTGAGATGCCGGCGCAAGGTAAGCCACATTGGGCAGCCCACCGATCGTGCCGTCGACCTGGCCGTTGGCGCCCAAGCCGCCCGGCGTTGCAATTTCCGGTTCGGAAAGCAGTCCGGTGGTCGCCGAGCCCACGTTGCCGTCGACGTAGTAGTGAATATTTCCATACGAACGAGGGAAGGCGCTGAGACCCGGCACGTAGTCGGGATTGGCGCTGCCGTCGGCCAAAGTCGGCTGTTGGTAACGCGAATTGTCCTGGGTCGAATACGTCCCCTGCCCCAGCCCACCGGCGGGATTGATCGAGCCGTCGGCCAGCCGCACCGGCTCGAACCAGCTTGAAATGTAGTCGCGCGGCGTGATGGTGCGCGGAAGGTTGGAATTGATGCGACCTCGCTCGAACGCGAAGTTAAAGGACGACTGCATCGCGTCGGTCTGCAGGAACCGCGGATCGTATTTCAGCGCCGTATACAACCGACGGTCGTTCTCAAAAGCGGGCTTTTGACGGTAGTTGGTTTCGTCATTAAGTCCGGCCACGCGAAGGCTCAGTTCGTCTTTGATGAGCACCTGATTCACGTCGAGCGAAGTCCGCACACTGCCCTGATCGTCAGCGCGAAAACTGATTTCGCGTTCGTTAACCTGCTTCGGACGAATTCGGGTCGCGTTGATGATGCCCGAAGGGCTGCCGAAGCCGAACAGGATGGAGTTCGGTCCCCGCTGAATATCGATCCGATCGACATTGTAGCTGTCCCAAGGGATATCGGTCAGGAAATAGTCGGTGGCCATGTCGGCGCTGCTCAGACCGCGCACCCGCGTCGCACGGGAAGAGCTGCGAAAACTCTCCTCGCCGCCCTGCGTTCCGCTATAGTTGCCACCCACGCCGCCCACTTCCGTGCCGGTGGTGTAAACGAGCAGGGACTCACTGCCCGTCGCCGCGGTGTCTTTCAAGAACTCGGAGGTCACGACGGAGATCGCCGCGCCGAGGTCGTTCAATTCGGTGCGCAGACGCGTGCCGGCCAGGGTGTGAGTGGCGCGATAGCCGTCGTTGGCATCCGAGGTCACCTCGAACGGACTCAGCATGACAACCTCCTGATCAGGTGGTGGGGCCGAATCCACCTGTTGGGCTCGAACGGCGAGCGCCGTGCAGCATACTCCAACGCACAGTCGGGGTATAAATATCGTTCTGTTCATGGTCTATTTGGGTTTGGGGTTCTTCTTCGCGGAATGCCCGGAAAAAAAGAGAGGGAATACTGAATTTAGAGAGTTTCTCCCGGGGTTTCCGGGTCGATGAGTTCGGCGTTGCCCAGCAGCTTGAGCCGGGCGGCCGCGACGCGGCCGTGCAGCGTCGCGTTGAGGATTTCAACGCTGCTGGTAGGCGCGACCACCGACCCCCACCACTCCGCCTGCGCCAGAAGCTTAAAATCACCGGTGGCGACGTGCGTGGCCAGCCAGGCCGGATTTTCCGGGGGCGCCATGGCGGCATAAGAGGTGACCTCGCCCACTCTGAGAAGCACCGGGCTGACTACCCGAAGCCCCGAATGATCAAGCAGGTTCAGATCCTGTAGTTCGTAAAGCGATACTTCTTCGCGACCCGCTACTCCGAGCGTCAACGTGTTGTCGCCGATCACGCGCACGTGACCGTAAACGCCGGGGGGAAGCGCCACTTCGCCCGCGTCGCTTAGAATGGTGAGATCTCTAACCATCGAGAAGTCGGCCACCTGCCAGTCTGATTTTGATAGGGTAACGTTTTCGGTTCCGGCCGGAAGCGACGGCTCGATCACGGTCGGCAGCTCGACCAATTCGACTGAATCCACGAGAAAACGCAGGGTCGGGTTGCCGTTCAACACTACGCGGTGATCGCTCCATGCGTCAGTCGCCGGTCCACTCAGCCGGCCGCCGAAGGTGGGGTTGCCCTGCAGCGACAAGGCCGGCACGCCGCTCATCAGCAGATCGCCGCTCACCCACGCGTGGCCAAGCAGGGTGACGTCATCGTGGTTCAGGACATGCAAGGAACCGTCCACCTCCGCGTCGGTGCGAAACCCTTCCCGCACCAAGGCAGTGGTCAAGATGGAGAGCGAGCCGGTGACCGTGCCCTGATAGTTGGGATCCGCAACCGTGACGGTGACCGCGTGGTCGCCCGGAAAAATCGGGAGCGCGGGGGCGTCGTCATAGGCCACGTTCACGCTCAGCCCGCCGGGCGTCGTGGCGACATCAACCGCCTTGGGCTGCCCGTCGTAGCTTTGGATTTGCTTACTCAGCGTGATCGCGGCGACGGCCTGCTCGATAGTCAGCGGAGCCGTGGCGGCGCCCACGTGGTTGGCCTCGGTCACGGTGGCCACGACGGCATAAGTTCCGGCATTGACTGGCGCGTCCGTGGAGCCGCCATAGGTCACCTCAACCGCCAAACCGGCCGGTTGGGTCTCAACGCTCACCGTCTTGACCGAACCGTCGTAAGTCTGCTGGAGGCCGCCCAACTCGACGTCGGCCGGCGCCGGGGCCACGACCAAGGTGCCCGTCGCGCTGCCTTGATACGTGTCGCCCGTGACGGTGGCCACGACCGCGTATTCACCCGCGTTTATGGGGGCGTCGTTGGACCCATCATAGGTCACCGCCACCGCGAGCCCGGCGGGCTGCGTTGACACGGCTACCGGCTTGGCCGTGCCATCGTAGGTTTGCGCCAAGTTTTCGAGCGTGAGAACCGCGTCGACCACCGCCGGTCCGTCGTTGAGCAGCCCAAGTTCCGCCCGCACCACGCTGATCGTGCTGCCCCAAACTTCCAACGACAGGTGATAGATCACTGCTGGATCGGTGGCCGAAAAATCGAGCACGTAGCCCCGCAGGCAGTTGCCGTCCGCATCGGTGCTGCGCTTGAGCGGGGTCTTGAAAACTTCTACGCCACTGGGATCGGTGAGCCGCAAATTATAGCGAGCCACCGAGGCCGGGAACGGACCAACAAAGCACACGTCGGCCACGTTCGATCCGGTGGTGGTCGTGGGCAGAACGCTATCGGTCAAATTCACGACCAGCTCGTTCTCGATCACCGTTACGGTGCTAATCGTGCCCCCAGTTCCGCCGCCCGAGCCCTCGTCTCCTCCGCCACCCTCTCCGCCGCCAGTGCCCTCGTCTCCGCCGCCGCCGGAGCCTGATCCGGCGGCGTTGAGGCGGCCGATTTCAGCGCGCACGACACCCGTGCCCGCCCCCCAGATCTCGAGTTTCAGGATGTATTCTTCCGTCGGGCTGGTCGCGGAGTAATCCAACACAAATCCTCGCAAGACGTTGTCGACCGCGGCGGCGCCGCGCTTCAGGGCCGACTTATAAACGTCGCTGCCGTCGAGCCGGCTGATCACGACGTTGTAACGCACGATATCGGCGGGCAGCATGCCCGTGAAAGCGACGTCGGCGGTCGTCACGCCCGTGGTCGTCGTCGGCAACACGCTGTTGTCCAAGTCTACCACGACATCGGGAGCGCGAACCGTCACGATGTTGGTCGAGCCACCGCCCGACCCGCCACCGGAACCGGACGTATCATCGTCTTCCACGTTGAGCCGGCCCAGTTCGACCGTGAGCGTTCCGCCCGCCGCAGTCCCAACTTCAAGCTCGAGGCTGTATTCCTGCGTCGGGCTTGTCGCGGCATAGTCCAACGCGAAGCCCGGCAACCAAGATCCATAGGTATCCGTCGCGGATTTGGGGTCGGTGCGATCAACCTCGGTTCCGTCTAGATCGCGAACAACGAGCGCGTAGCTCGTAACGTCGGCCGGCAGCGGTCCGGCAAAACTGATATCGGCCAGCGTCCAGTCCTTGGTTGTCGTGGGTAACCAACTACGATCCAGGTCGACGACAAGGTCGGGAGCGCGCACCACCACCGGATTGGCCAGTGCGGCAGGTGCCTCGTTGAGGTGGCCAAGCGACGTGCGAATCGTGCCCGTGATCGAACCCCAGACTTCGAGTTCGAGCACGTATTCCTGCCCCGGGATGGTGGCGGCGTAGTCCAGCACGAAGCCGGGCAACGTGTTGCCGATAGCGTCCGTTGCACCTTTCAAGGG
>CAXBDS010000109.1:0-17483 GCA_963974355.1 uncultured Opitutaceae bacterium | reverse complement strand
ACTACTTGAACTACCAGAACAAGCGCCCCGATTACATCGCCGCCTTCTGGAACGTGGTGGATTGGGACGCCGCCGAGGCTAACTACACGGCAGCCCTCGCCTAAGCGCTCAGCGCATCATGGTTATTTCAGCCGCACCTTCGGGTGCGGCTTTTTTTGCGATAGATCTGCGGAGGCGCCGAAACTAAGCGACCGTTTTTTCCGCGATGGGATCCGTCTTCGGCGAAGCCCATGCCAACCAAATCGCCGCCGTCCAGGTGAATCGTTTGCCGCCGTAACCCGCACCGGTAATTGGATCGAAATACTCGCTGAAGCCGGAGAGCTTGATCGCGTCGCGCGTCATCATGCGAATGCGTTCGGCTTTTCGCTCAAAGCCAAATTCAGCCAAACCGCGCGCCACCAAATAATTGATAATGGCCCAGCTCGGTCCGCGCCAATAGCGCCGCGAATCGAACTTAGGATGCGCCGGATCGAAACTCGGAATGCCAAACGGCGAAGAATCCAGAATACGATCCAAGGTCCGCTGCAACTTCGCGTCCCGCCGCGATGACGCGATCCCCGCATAATACGACAGAAATGCGACACTCGAAACCCCGTCCGCCTTTTCGCCGGTGCGCAAATCGCGCGCAGTGTAGGCCCCGATGTCGTCGTTCCACAAATAGCGGGCCGCCATCCGCGCATGCTGCAACCAGCCGTCGATCTCCCGCACGGCCGCATGCTTTTTCAAGACCTCTGCCAAGAAGCGCAGGTCGCGGTCGGCCCGCATGAGGATGAAGGTGATGCCGGGATCGGCCACCGCAAACGGCCCTTCGCGCGTGATGTGCGTGTGGTCCCAGCCGCACGCTTTGCCGAACTCGACCAGCTTCATGTAGCGGTCGTATTCGAAACTCGTGGGCCGCATCGAAGCGTCCACGTGCGTCGTATCCTTGCGCTGATACGGCGCGATTCCCGTCGGGTCCACGTTGGCCAGGGCCGTGTCCCAATCGGGTGAGTTATCGCGGCCCGACTCCCACGGGTGTGTCACGGCGATCGCCACCCCGCCCGAAATAACCCGCATGGTGTGAAACCAGCGATGCCAGCTCATCAACTTGGGGAAAAGCTCGACCAAACGCTTGGCCCCCATCTCGGGGTTTTTCTCGTAGAGATCCCGCACGACCGTCGCCGCGACAGGCGGCTGCGAGCACCCCGAAGTAGGCACAGAATGCGCCGTGCCCCAAACGGATGGACCGGGAAAGTAACTCGGATCTTCCCGGCGAAAAACGATGTGCGCCGCCATACCGTTGGCCCATTGCCCTTGAAACAGGGACTCTACTTCGGTCCATCCCCGATCCAGATCGATCTCCGAGAACCCGAGCGCAACGAACATCGAGTCCCAATTCCACTGATACGGATAGAGCCCTTTGGTGGGCAGGGTGTAGTCGCCCCATTCGTTTTCGCGCAGGATCTGGATCGCGTCCCGATCGAGGTCGATCCGCCGCGACCGGGGGCGTTCGTCTTCATCGATCACCGTCATTGGAGGGCGGCAAACCGGAGCCCGTCGAGACTGGCGGCGGAGGGCGAGCTTAGGTCGATAAAGTTTGAATACACGGTGAGCTTGAGACGCTAACCTCCTGCATCGGAGCGGCCTCCCCTTCGATTAGCTTGGTTCATGCCAGCCGCGCCGGAGTTACGCCTGGCCCGACCGGCGCCTGAGACCGCCCCCCCTTAAGGACGCAGAACGTTCGCCTGCGAAACCTTGCCCAGCTCGTTACCGCTCAGGCGAGTCGCCTTACCGCTGACGGTATCCAGGATCCAAATGCTGCGCGTATTGGCCGCCCGGGCCGTAAAGACCAGATGACGCCCATCGCCCAACCAAGCCGGCTCGACCGCGTCAACCGGTGCTTTTGACACCTGCGTCGCCGCAGTCCGCGTGGACATGTCGAACAAGCCGATCTGAAAACCGCTGCCAATGCGCATCGTAAAGGCAATCTTGTTGGGGTCCGCCCAACTCCAATCCGGCTCCGCGCAATAACCGCTGATATTGGTCGGCAAACGCGAGGCACTCCCGCCCCGCGACGACATCACGTAAAGCTGCGGACCGCCGGCGGAATCCGACGTGAAAACGAGGCGCGAACCGTCCGGCGAAAATGAAGGCGAAGCCTCGACTGCACTCGTGCGCGTAAGCCGGGCTACACCTTTGCCCTGGGCATTGCTCACGTAGATCTCGGGGTTGCCCTCGCCGCTCAATACCATCGCCACCCGCTGGCCGTCCGGGCTAAACCGGGCGCTGCTGTTGGTGCCTTTGAAACTGACGAAGTTGGAGCGCTGCAGCGTGTTGAGATCGATCAAGAAAATATCAGGAAACCCTGTGCGAAAGTAGCTCGTGTAGAGGATTTTCGTGCCGTCGGGCGACCAGCGCGGGGTCATCGCCTGCGTGCGATCTGAGGTGAGTTGCTTCACCCCGCCAAAAAACAAATCGCCCGTGTAAACCTCGGGTTTGCCGGTGCGCTCGCTGATGAACGTCAGCTGATCCGCGAAAATTCCATTCAGGCCACTCATCGCCTTGACGGCGACGTCCGCCGCGCGGAACAAGGCATTTCGCGTCGTCGTGCCACTCACGACTTGGCTCAGCGCCGGGCTGCCGCCGCGCAGCACATCGACCTTCACCTGCGTTGTCCCGACCGGAGTAAACTGGACCGTATAAAGCGCCCCGCCGGCCACCCGGCGAAATGCGCCGTGAGCCTCGAATGCGAAATTCACGAGTCGATTCAACTCGGCGTTGCTCGACGAGACCGAGATCGGAATGGTTTTCGACGCGGTGGCGATGGTGACGTCACCCAAATCCCGGGTGCCTTGAGCGCGCACCGAGGGAAGAAGGAGGGAAGCAAGTAAGAGGTAGGAAAATAGGATGCGCATGGCAGATGAAGTTAAAGCGGCCCAAGGTTGCGAAGGGCCATTCCAATCTGCAATCTGACCAACTCGATTCACTTCATATCCCGTTTTTCGCCTTTTTCTCACTTCTCAGCCTGTGACTCCTGAAAGCATCAAAGCCCTTCTGCAGCAGATCAAATATCCCGGTTTCAGCCGCGACATCGTTTCCTTCGGACTCGTAAAGTCGGCAGGGTTCGTCGATGGCACGGCGAAAGTCGCCCTCGCGCTCTCGACGGCCGACCCGAAAGTGCCGCTGCAGCTGAAGCGCGACGTCGAGGCCTGCCTGAAGGCTCAGCCGGGCGTGGCGTCGGTCATCGTCGACATCGCAGTCACGCCGCCAAAAAAGACGGCCGTGGCCGGGGGGGGCAACTTGGCCGGCAACGAATCCGCCAAAGGGAAAATCAAATACGCCGTCGCCATCGCCTCCGGCAAAGGCGGCGTCGGCAAGAGCACCTTCGCCGTCAACCTCGCCTGCGCGCTCGCCCAAAACCTCACGGCCGCCGGTCGCCCCGGTCGCGTTGGCCTCATGGATTGCGATATTTACGGCCCCAGCGTGCCGCTCATGATGGGCTTGTCCGGTCGTCCCCAAGTCCAAGGCGACAACCTCGTTCCGATGGAGGCGCATGGCGTGAAAGTGATGAGCATGGGTTTCCTCATCGACGACAACACCCCCGTGGTGTGGCGCGGCCCGATGATCATGAAAACGATCCAACAGTTCGTGCAAAACGTCATCTGGGGGGAACTCGATATCCTGCTCATCGACCTTCCCCCCGGCACGGGCGACGCTCAACTCTCCCTCGTGCAAACGATCCCGCTCGACGGCGCCGTCCTCGTGACCACGCCGCAGATCGCCGCGACCAACATCGCCCGCAAAGGCGGCCTCATGTTTCAGAAGGTCAACGTGCCGTTGCTCGGCGTGGCGGAAAACATGAGCTACTTCACCGATCCCGCAGGCCTGCAGCATAAGCTCTTCGGCGAGGGCGGCGGACAAAAAACCGCCGACTCCTTGGATACGGTGATGCTCGGACAAGTGCCGCTCATTCCCGCCGTGCGCAGCGGCGGCGACGACGGCAAGCCGATCGTTGTCACCGATCCCGCCAGCATCGCAGGCGACGTATTTCGCTCGATTGGAGAGGCAGTTTTGACGCGCCTCAAAGACGGTAAGTAAACGCTCCTGCAAGCCATCGGCATCTCGGCCTGAACCGGCTGGCGACCGCACTGGGCATTGACACCGGAAGCGGGTGTTTCACATTAGCCCCCTCGACTCTTTATGGCGCTTATCAATGCAGATGTCGCAGGGCTCCCATGCACCCGTCCAGCGGGTGCCGCCCGAGAGATTTCTGTAGCGCTGTGCAGAGAAAAGGTTGCCCCCCTGATAGCTACCCCGGTTCCCGTCGCTTCCACCCGCAACCCTTAATCGACTACACTGTGGCCGTCATGTCTTTGGCTTCTCGACCGTCAAAATCGGACTCCCGTGATTTCGTTAAAAAATCAACGCTCTACCAGGAATTCCTGGCCGAGCGAGAGGAGATCCTGCGTCACAAATGGTTGGAGTCGGAACGCTTGGGCTACGATATCGGTTTCGAACGCGCATTGCTCGACTGGATCCGCAAGCACCGTGAAAGCTGGCGCGCCGCCCGCCGCCCCGCCCCCCCGGCAAAACCCGATCGCCCCAGCGGAAACCAAGGCTGAAGACACCGTCGGTCGCCCCGCGAGAGTTGTGCGCCGCCGCCCCTCGCGCACAAAAAAAGCCGGACCCAAGAGGATCCGGCCAGAAAGTAAGACTTACTTAAGTCGCGTTACTTGATCTCCTTGTGGATCGTGTGACGCTTGAGATGAGGATTGTATTTCTTCTTCTCGATACGCTCCGTCACGGTCTTTTTGTTGCGCGTGCTGAGATAACGCGAGACGGGTTTACCCTCTTTACGGGCTTCGGTGCACTCCAAGGTTACGAGTTCTTGCATGGTAGGAAATGGGTTAAAGGGGTCAGCAGAAACGATCCGCCGCCCACCCCGCAAGGGTAAAGTTCCCGCCCAAGCCGCCCGGCTCAGTTGCCCGAAACCATTTTCTTGTCCGTCAACGGCAGCATCACCCCGCGGCGGAACAGGGTGACTTGCCCCGTGCTCGACGATACCACGATGGAAATACAGGACGTCGCCACGCTCACCGCCGCCGCCGCCGCGTGCCGGCTGCCGAGTCCGCTCGGGAGCAGATGCTCGTGATCCGTAGCTTGAATCAAACTCCCGGCCGACAAGACCACGCCATCACCGCGAATCACAAACGCGCCATCGATCGTGGAAAATTCCTTGATCGTTTCGTCCATGAATGGGTTGAGGATGTTGCGGTCCTCATCCTTGTATCCGTAGAACGGATTCAACACGAGCGGCTTGATCAGCTTCTCGACGTGGGACGATGCGCCGACCACAAAGAGGCAGCCCACGGGTTTGCCTTCCCGGCCCTCGACCGCGAGTTCCGTCGCCACGGCTATCACGCGTTCGAGCACCTCGGGTTTCACGTCATCGGGCAGCAGGTCGGCCTGACCGGTAAGCAGGGTCTGGAACTCCCGTTCAACGTCGACCACCACCACCGTATCGAACTGATTGCTACCGGCCATCCCGCCAAGCACGCAGATCCGGTCGTTGAAGGACACGATGCCGCGGGTCAGCGCCACCAGGATCGCACTGCGCAGCTGCGCCATGCGCTGCGGCGAAAACGACCGCACCTGAATGATGTCCGTGAAATATTTGTCATGCACGCCCGACTCCACCGAGTTCCGGGTCACGAGGATGGTCTTCATCTTCGGGAACCACGGCCGGGGCTCGATACCGCCGACAAAGGCGTCGCCCAGCATCATGATGAGATCGCACTCCGCGCCCTTCGCGACGCGTTCCGCCTCACGAATCATGAGCCGGTTGATACGATTTTGCTGCGCCGGCACGGCCCGCGTGCTCAGCCCTCCGACGGCCGCGATCAATCGATCATAAACGCCTTCGGCCGTCGGCAGGTCGATGACACTTTTGACCAAATCAGGGTCTTTGACCAACCGGGCAATCGACGCCAGCACCTGCAGGTAGTCGCGCGCTGTTTCGTCGGCCAACAACATGATCACCAGGTAGGAACGCTCTTCCTCCTTACTCCCATCCTGCGCGATTCCCTGTCGACTGCGGCCAATCGCCATGAGATAGCGCCGGCCCATCCGCGTGCGCACATGAGGCAATGACACGCCGAAGCCCAAGTAAGTGGTCATCGTGCTTTCGCGCGCCAACAGACCACGCAACAGCGGGTCGACCTTCAGGTCGGGAAACTTGGCGGAACAGGTGGCCAACAGCTCGCCCAAGGCCCCGCGCATGTCGGTCGACTGCAGATCGACGATACGATTCCGGGCGATGAGTTTTTCCAGCCGCATACGTATCCCGTTCAACAGACGTTACCCGGCGCGGGCGGCGCGCCTCACTTCTCCCACTCCAGCGCGCCCTTCTTCACCTCGTAGAACAAGCCGAGGACGAGCACGAATAGGAAGAAAAGAATCGGGCTCAAAATCGTGATGTGGTTGGCCAGAAAATCACGGTAGACGAAGGTCCACGGAATCAGAAAAACGACCTCGATATCGAACAGGATGAAGAGCATCGCGGTGACGTAAAACTTCACCGAAAAGCGTGTATGCACGACGCCATCGGGCTTCACGCCACACTCATAAGCGGTGTCTTTAATGGCGTTTTTGGTCCGCACGCGCTGACCAAAAAAATGATTAACCGCGAAAATCGTCAGCCCCACCCCGAAGGCCAGGATAACTTGGATCAAAATCGGCAGATAGAGCGCAGACGCCATAGATGTAAAAAAAGGACCGAGCTAAGACGCGGAGACAAGGGCATTCTTACGGTTGCACCTCTTCCATCCGCTTCGCCAGATCGGTGGAATTGCCGACGCCGAGGATTTCCGCGAATTCCAGCGTGCGAATCTCCTCCGAAATCTTCGGGAACCCCTGCGCCGTGCGGCGGGCGTTGATCTTGCGTAGCATCAAGGTGTCCAATGCCAACGGGTCGGCACTCAACCACAGGCGCGGCTCGGACACCGTATAAAGCGAGTTAAAGTAAGGCCCCCCGATGAATTGAAACCGCTCCAAGCTCGCGATGGTAAACAGCCAGGTTTGCCGCAATTCCGGGATCGCGCTCATCTCGGCGACGGCCGCCGGAGCATTGGCCGGACTGCGGAAGAAACGCGCCGTGTTTGAGGCATTCCACAAGGTGGCGTTTACGAGGGCGCCGTTCACGCCGAGCGTCGGGTGGTCGGTGTAGACCGGCAGGTTGATCCAGAAATCGGCCTGCAAAAACAGCGGCGTCGCGAGGAAACTTTTGCGGTCTTGCTCCAGGGTTGAATCCGGATCGATCCCCTTGATCTGCTCGGCCGCGAAAACCGGGTCGAAGCGCGTCGGCAAAGGGCTGTCGTAGAACCATTCGGGATCGTAGAAGCGACCCGATTCCAACACATAAACCTTCTGGTTCGGGAAGGGCGTTTTGCCGGTCGCCAGCGACGGCAGATAGCCGGTGAAACGAAGGCGCAACTGGTTGAGCCCCACCAGGAAAATGTCCTCCTCCGCATAACCACGACGCTTCAACGCCTCGATCACCGCCCGCACCAGCGGAACCGGCGTCGCCAACCCCGGCCCCGAATCCGCGTAGATCTTGAGCCCCACCCGTTTTTTTTCGCCCGGCACCAGGCGACGTCCGGTTTCTTTTTCGTAACGCTGCATCAGCGCCTCGACCGCCGCGGCATAGTCCGGGGCGTCAAACGCCGGCATCGGCGCCTCGAAAACCGGTAATGGCGGCGCCTGCTCGACGACGTCCTGCGCCCGACCCGACAAAGCGGACCCGATGACTCCGCCCAGTGCCAGGGCCCAAAACAATTTCCCGAAATGAAAACGACGCATGTTGCTTCGATAAGTCTGCTGAAACCTTGTGTTTGTTTCGCCGAATAGTGGCTTTCTTGACAGAGCACACGCCCTACCAAAAGTCCACCCCCGCCCATCTCCGCTTCATTATCGTCTGCCATGGCTCTCATCAAACCTTCCTGCGTCCGCGATCTGCGCACCCGGGTAAACATCGTCGATGTGATCGCGGGCACGGTGGCATTGAAGAAGGCCGGCTCGCGCTTCAAAGGCCTGTGCCCGTTTCACCAGGAAAAGTCGCCATCGTTCCACGTGAACCCCGACATGGGCGTCTACAAATGCTTCGGCTGCGGCAAGTCCGGCGATTTGATCACCTTCGTGCGCGAGACGGAAGGGCTGAACTTTGTCGAAGCCGTCGAGACCGTCGCCAAACGTTTCAACTTCACGCTCGAATACGAGGAAGGCCGTGGTCCGTCCCGTGAGGAACGCTCACTGCGCCAAGAGTTGTTCGACCTGCATGAGATTGCCGCCGAGCACTATCATCAGGTGTTCAAAAGCGCTTCTCCCACCGGCGACTTCATGCGCCGCTATTGGACCGAATCGCGGCGCTTCTCCCCCGAAATCGCCGACGACTTCAAGATCGGCGCCGCCGAAGCCGCAGAGAACTCTTTGGCCGCGGCGCTGCTCAAACGGAAATTTTCGGAAGACGCCCTGCGCCAATGCGGGCTGTTCTTTATCCGTGACGGCGCGCTGATGTCGCTCGGCGCCTTGCGCCCCCGTTTTCGGGGCCGACTGATGATTCCGATCCGCGACCACCAAGGCCGCGTGGTCGCCTTCACCGCTCGTCAAACCGAGCTCACCCCGGACGACGATCCCGCCCGCGAAGCGAAATACGTCAACTCGCCTGAGACGCCGATTTTCACGAAAGGCCATCTCCTCTTTAACTTGGACCGTGCGCGCAAGGCCGTCGGCCCCGACGCGCCGTTCGTGATGGTCGAGGGCCAGCTCGACGCCTTGCGCGCGTGGAGCGTGGGCCTCAAAACCGCCGTCGCCCCCCAAGGCACCTCGATCACGGAGGGCCAGCTTTCGCTGATGCGCCGCTACGAAGATCAGGTCGAATGCTTCTTCGATGGCGACAGCGCCGGACAAAAGGCTGCCCTGCGCTTCCTCCCGCTCGCGTTGAAAGCAGGCCTCGAAGTGCGCTTCCTAACGCTCCGCGGCGAGGGGAAAATCGATCCCGATCTCCTCTTTCTTGAAAGAGGAATCGCAGGCTATGAAGCGGTGCGGGCCGACGCGAGTTCGGCCATGGCGTTCGCCTGCCACGCGGTGTTGCCCGACGCCAGCCACGCCAGCGCGGAAGCCAAGATGCGGGCCGGACGCGCGCTGTTCGAGATCATCGCCGCGACCGAATCCGAGGTCGCCCGCTCGGTATTTCTAAACGAAGCCGCCCGCCATTTGGGGCTGAGCAGCAGTGCGCTGTCACACGATTTCGCCACCTTTATCGAGCGCGGCGCCCGCTATGCGCCGCCACCGAAACGCGAAGCCGAAAACGCAGTCACGACACCTCCGCCGCCGGTTGATGATCGCACCGCCCCGGAGCGCGACCTGCTGCTGCTTTGCCTGCACCACGAAGCGTTCGGCAAACCCCTCAGCCACAGCCTGCCGCACGAGTGGGTCGACACCACCCAACCGGCGGGCGCGTTGCTCAACCGCTTCCTCGCCGAATTCGAACATGACGCCTGGCCCGGCCGGGATCATTTGGACGGTCTGCTTGAAACTGACGCCGAACGGGCATTGGTTTCGTCTTTACTGTTTGAACCGCCTAATCTCGATGATCCGGGTAAAGTCGTGGTCGAAGGTTTGCGCCTCTTGCGCAACCGCGCCCTCGAGCCCCGCCTCCGAGAAATAGAACTTGCCTTGTCAAATCCTCAAACAGACGGTCATTTTGACGCATTTTCTCTCCTTAAAGAACGTTCAAACGTGCAACGTCAGCTTCGCCAACCGGTGACGCTGACCGCAATTGTTTGAACTTTTTCGCCTGTATTTTTGTCCATGCCGCGCAAAGCCAAGACCCAAGCCGCCTCTTCCTCCGACCAATCTGACGCCGTAGAAACCGCCCTCGCGGCGCGCGCCAAGAAAGCCGGCTCTGATGCCGCGGCCACCGGAAGCGTGAACGAGCGTATCCGCCAGCTCATCCGCCAGTCCAAAGAACAAGGTTATCTCACGTGGGATGACATCAACGAGGCGTTGCCCGAATCCGTCGAGAACCAAGAGGAATTCGATAACATCATTTCGATCCTCCAAAATCTTGAGATCGAAATCTTGGAGCCGGACCAAGTCGAAGACTACAAGGCCCGCATGGAGGAGGCCGAAGAGGAAGAGACCCGGTCTTCCCAGCACGACATTCTGGACGACCCGGTCCGCATGTATCTCAAGCAAATGGGCCAGGTCCCGTTGCTGACCCGTGAGCAGGAAGTCGAAATTTCCAAGCGCATCGAAACCGCCGAACTGAAAGCCCAGGAGGCCTTGTTCCAAGCTTCCATCATTGGCGGCCACATCGCGATGCTCGGCGCCAAGTTGATCAACCGCGAGGAGCGCTTCGATCGCATCGTCATCGACAAAAAGATCGAGAGTCGCGAAGCCTACTTTAAGTCTCTCCCGAAGCTCGTCGAAGCCACGGAAAAAGGCGAAAAAAACGTCGCCGCCTCGTGGGATGAATTCCTCAAGGCCAAGAACGATGCCGAGCGCAAGAAGGTCCTCGCCAAGCATAAGAAGCGCGAGACCGTGCTTCGCTCCAACTTCTCCAAATTCTACTTCAAGTTGAAGGTCTATGAGGAGTGGCTTGAAGCACTGCGCCCGACCCTCTCCGAGATCGAACAGCTGCAGTTCCAACTGCATAAGGCCAAGCATCCCAAGACAAAGAAAGACGCCGCGATCGACTCAAAGGAGATCAACCGCCGCATCAAAGAATTGGAAACCGGCCTGCGTCTGCCCGCCCAAGAGTTCCTCGATGTTGTCGCCCAAACCGGCGTGCACGTCCGCGAAGCGCACCAAGCCAAGACCGAAATGGTTGAGGCCAACCTCCGCTTGGTGATCTCGATCGCCAAGAAGTATACGAACCGCGGCCTCTCATTCCTCGATCTCATCCAAGAGGGCAACATGGGCCTGATGAAGGCCGTCGAGAAATTCGAATACCGCCGCGGCTACAAGTTCTCGACCTACGCCACCTGGTGGATCCGTCAGGCCATCACCCGCTCGATCGCCGACCAAGCCCGCACCATCCGCATCCCGGTCCACATGATCGAGACCTTGAACAAGGTCATGCAGGTGCAGAAGCAACTCCTGCAAGAGTTCGGCCACGAGCCGACCCCTGAGGAAGTCGCCGACGAGATGAACCTGCCCGTCGAGCGCGTGCAGCAGATCATGAAGATGGCGCAGCAGCCCATCTCCTTGCAGTCGCCCGTGGGCGACGGCGACGACACGTCCTTCGGTGACTTCATCGAAGATAAGTCGGCCGATAACCCTTACGACATGACGGCGTATTCGCTGCTCCGCGAAAAGATCATCGACGTGCTCGACTCGCTCACCGAACGCGAACGCCGCGTGCTCTCGTTGCGTTTCGGCCTCGTCGACGGTTACAGCCGCACCCTCGAAGAGGTCGGCAAGCAATTCAAAGTCACCCGCGAACGTATCCGGCAAATCGAGGCCAAAGCCCTGCGTAAGATGCGCCACCCGACGCGCATCCGCCAACTCCACGGCTTCTTCGACGCCGAGCAGCTCGATAACGCGCAAAACCTGCTCAAACTCGCCCTCAAAGGCGGCCTCGGCCCGGGCCCCAGTCCGCTCGGACCCAATGGCCCCGGCGTCGGCAAATCGTGATCCCCGTCCCACCAACAGCGGCGCCCACTCGGCGCCGCTTTTTTTCTGCCCCGACGGCAGTCTGCTTTGCGGC
Organism: uncultured Opitutaceae bacterium; assembly: GCA_963974355.1. GTDB lineage: Bacteria > Verrucomicrobiota > Verrucomicrobiia > Opitutales > Opitutaceae > Actomonas. Next base: position 5,737 of record CAXBDS010000109.1, on the reverse strand, counting down.
GCTAGCCCTATTATTCGCGCTGACCGGCTGCACGACCGCGTCGCAATCGCCCGACGTGGTTGAGCAGAACCAGACGGACAGGTGGCAACCCAGTGCCAATCGTCTGGTCGGCCACGTCTACTCGGTCGACCTGTCGTTGCACTACGTCGTCATTGACCGATCTCCTTACGACGACGCCCTGCCGCCCGCCGGCGCTCTGCTGACGACCCGCACTGAAGAGCTGCGCCCGACGGGCCAGCTCCGCGTTTCTCCCTACCAACGCAGGCATACGCTCGGCGCAGAGATCGTGGCCGGACAGCCCAACGTCGGCGACGAGGTCGTTTGGCCCCGGCTCCCCCCGCCAAAAAAACCGTAACGTGAAGCATATTTTGCGCGTGAAATGCGTCCGCTACTGACGGCGCACATCCTGCTTTACCCCTTGCGTCCGGGACGCCTTCTCACACGTTACCTCTATCATGACTCCTCCCGCCATCGTCGCCGTGTTCGGCTTGGGATCGACCGAAATCTTGGTGATCCTGTTTATCATCCTCCTGCTTTTCGGGGCCAAGAAATTGCCCGAATTGGCCAAGGGCCTCGGTAAGTCGATGAATGAGTTCAAGAAAGCCTCGGCCGATGTGGAAAAAGAGTTCAACGAAGGCGCCAAGGAGGCCGATGAAGAAGCGGCACCGAAGAAGCCTGCGGCCGCTGCCACCCCGCGTCACGGCGACAACTGATCGCTCTTTTGCCGAGCCACCTTCGACCCGTCCCAACGCCTCCTTTTGCGGAGGCGTTTTTGTTAGGCTCGCTCCCACGCCGGGATTCGTATCACGTTCGGCGGCACCATCCCGCCAACATCATGGCCATCAGTCGGTTTTCCGCTTTGACACACCCTCTCGCCGACAAAACGTTTTGAGCGCGGCACGCGCGACCCATCATGGCCTCCAACCTATTTAGTTACTTTTCGAACGACATCGGCATCGATCTCGGCACCGCCAACACCCTCGTCTATCTGAAGGACCGGGGCATCGTGCTCCGCGAGCCCTCCGTCGTCGCCCTCGACACCGCCACCCGCAAGGTCCGCGCCGTCGGTGACGAGGCCAAACGCATGTTGGGCCGCACGCCCGGTAACATCACCGCCATCCGCCCGATGAAGGACGGCGTCATCGCCGACTTCGATGTGACCGAGGCGATGCTGCGCTACTTCATCAAAAAGGTCAGCAGCAACTCCTTGCGCGTCAGCCCCCGCGTTGTGATCGCGATTCCTTCCGGCATCACCGAGGTCGAGAAACGCGCCGTCAAAGACTCCGCCACTCATGCGGGCGCCCGCGACGTCATCACGATTCCTGAGCCCATGGCCGCCGCGATCGGCGTCGGTCTGCCCATCGATGAACCCGCCGCCAACATGATCGTCGACATCGGCGGCGGCACCACCGAGATCGCGATCATTTCACTCTCCGGCATTGTATTCTCAAAGTCGATTCGCGTGGCCGGTGACGAGCTCGACAGCGCCATCGTGAACTACATGAAGCGCGCCTACAACCTGCTCATCGGTGAACGCACCGCCGAAGAGATCAAATGCCGCCTCGGTTCCGCCTTCCCGCTCGACGAAGAGCTCACCATGGAGGTCAAAGGTCGCGATTCAGTGGCCGGCCTGCCCAAGACCATTCACATCACATCGCAAGAGATTCGCGAGGCGCTGAGCGACACGATCGCCGCCATCGTCGATGCGGTGCGCTCGACGCTCGAGCGTTGCCCGCCCGAGCTTTCGGCCGATCTCGTTGACCGCGGTTTCGTGATGGCCGGGGGTGGCGCGCTCATTCGCGGCTTGGACCGGCTGCTTTCCGACAAGACCGGCCTGCCCGTCACGATCGCCGATGATCCGCTTTCCGCCGTGGCCAACGGCACCGGCGCCGTGCTGAACGACCTCAACTGGGTCTTGCAACACTCGTAGGCTCGTCCCGCGGCGACTTCGCTGCCTTACGACTTCCTCGCACTACGGCTTGCCGCGCCGATGCCGGATCGCTTGCCTCCTCCCTCGTGCCGTCCCGTCGTTTCGACCAAGCCAAACCCTTTGCCGCACTCGGCCTGTTGTTCTTGGCCTGGCTGGTCGTGCCGACCGTCGTCAAACGCTTGGGGCAGGTCAGCTTCTATGAATTCCAGGCCCCGCTTGATGTCGCCGCATCCTACGCCCGCGACCTGCAAAACTACTGGTCGCTGCGCACCCGCTCGAAGGGCGACCTGATCACAGCCTACCGGGAGTTGGCCGGCGTCACGGCGCAATATAGCCGCAGCGCCGATGAAAACGCCGCCCTGCGCAGCGAGATTCAGCGACTCGAAAGCCTGCTCAGCCTGCCTTCCTTCGCCAACTACCGGGGCGAACCCGCCCGCGTGGTCCGTCGTGATTTCAGCGGTTGGTGGCAACGCCTGATCATCCGCAAGGGCCGCAACTACAACCTGCCCGTCGGCGCCCCGGTCATTTTTGTCGGCGGCGTGGTGGGGCGCGTGAGCGAAGTGCGCGCCACGACTGCCGTCGTCGATTTGATCAGCAGCCCGACGGTGCGCCTCGCCGCCTCGCTTGAGGGCGACGATCGGCCGATCAGTTTTCAAGGCGGGATCAACAAGCCGTTTCAGGCCTCGGAAGGCACCGTGGAGTTTGTGCCGCTCGACCTCTATGCGACCGCCGCCGTCCCCAAGGCGTTGATCACCTCGGGACTCGGCGGCGTCTTTCCGCGCGGCCTTTACCTGGGCCAAGTCGTCGAACTCGAACCGAGCACCGACGGCCTGTTCAAAACCGGCCGCGTCATCCTGGACGCCCGACTCAACGCCATCACCGAAGTCACGGTGTTGGTGCCGATCGACACGCCATGAAACCAGTCGCCCGCCGCGTGCTGATCGGCCTGCTCACCGGCATTCTGCTGCACTTCATTGCCGCCCAGGTAAACCACTACCTGGCCCCATGGCAGCTCCACGTTTGGGTCGGCGGGCTGGTCGTCGCCCTGCCGGCCCTGCGCCTGTCATATCGCGGAGGATTCTGGATCGTCGCGCTCACCGGCCTGCTTTTCGATGCCACGACTCCGGTGCCATTCGGTCTGCACGCGCTGCTTTTTGCGATCGCCCACTTGCTCGTCTATCGCGTGAGGGCGCGGCTTGCGAGCGAGGAGAATCTGATCGGGGTGTTGGTGGCGTTGTTGCTCAACCTTGGGCTGTTTATCGTGTTCGCGTTCACGCGCTTCACCGTGACGCCCGATGTCGGTTCCGCGGGTCTGCGCCTGTTCTCCGATCTCATCGTTTCCCAGCTGTTCCTCGCGCTGATCGCACCATGGTTCTTTGCGCTGCAGGTGCGCTCGCTCGAAATTTCCGGCGCAGGGTTGCGTGACGACCCGACCGTCATGATCTAGTAACATCATGGCGGAATATGTTGCGGCGCAGAAGACCGGTCTCGTCCAGAGCCACAAGGGCTACAACCCGCGCATCATCTTTTTCTATTTCGCCATCACGCTGGCATTGATGGTCCTCGTCGGCGGCCTCGGTTACCGCCAGCTCCTCCGCTCCGACCTCTATCAGGAGAAGGAAAAGAACCAAAGCCAACGGCGCATCCTGATCCCCGGCCCGCGCGGTAATCTCTATGATCGCGATGGTCGCCTCTTGGTGGGCAACCGCCCGCGTTTCGCCGCCGTGATCTATCTCGACGAACTCCGTCCGGAATTTCGCCGGGAATACATCAACGTGCGCAAAACCTACCGCGAAATCGGCGACGCTGATCTGCCCAACGTCGCGCAGATGAGCATCCTCGCGCGCCACGCCGTCGTCACGCGTTACCTCAATCGCATCAATGCCGCCTTGGGCCGCCACGAAGAGGTCGATGCCAAGGCCCTCGACAAACATTTCCTGTCCCAGCCGCAGATTCCCTACACGTTGATCGCTGATCTGCATCCGGAGGAATACGCCCGCCTCCTGGAACAGCTGCCGGTGAATTCTCCCCTGCAAGTCTACACCTCGAGCACACGTTACTATCCCTATGGCCCCGCCGCGGCGCATGCGTTGGGTTACGTTTCGAGTACCAACGAAATCGACCTCGCCAAGGATTTCCCCGGGGCCGATTTGATGACGTTTCAGATGAAGGGTTCCGGCGGACGCAACGGTCTCGAAGCCCAATTCGACGATGAACTGCAAGGTGAAGCCGGCGGCTCGATCTACCGCGTCGATCCCGCCGGTGTGCGCGTCGAATCCTTGGAAAAGCGGCGCCCCGTGCAGGGTAAAAACCTCGCCACCAGTCTCGACATCGACCTCCAGCTGGCGGCCGAAAAACAAATGAAGCTTTACGAGATGGCGGGCGCGGCGGTCGCCATGGATGTCAACACCGGCGAGGTCCTCGTCATGGCGAGTCTGCCCTCCTACGATCTCAACGATTTTTCGCCTCACCTCAGCACGACCGTCGCCCACGACATCAACGAGCGCGGCGCCTGGCTCAATCGCGCCACCCAAGGGCTTTACCCGCCGGGATCGACCTTTAAAATCATCACCTCCATCGCTGCGTTGCGGGCCGGAGTGGTCGAGCCGGATGAGCCTATCATCAACTGCAACGGCGTCTTCTACCGCTACAGCCACCGCTTCGTCTGCTACAACGGTCGCGGCCATCACGGGGACGTGCTGATGCCCACCGCCATTGCCCAAAGCTGCGATATCTACTTCTATGAGGCGGGGTGGCGCACGACACCGGAGGTCCTCGCCGCCGAGGCTCGTCGGTTCGGTCTCGGGAGTCCGACCGGTATTGAACTGCCGCACGAAAGCACGTCTTCCCTCGTGCCCGATCCCGCCTGGAAAATGGAGCGCCGGGGTCTGCGTTGGATGCCCGGAGACACCGCCAACTACGCGATCGGCCAAGGCGACTTGCTGGTCACGCCCTTGCAGATGGCCGCCTTCGCCGCATCCGTCGCCCGCGGGCAGACCCGCACCACGCCCTATGTCCTCCACGATCCTGAACGTCCGACCCAGCGCACCGAATCGATCGGACTCTCCGCCAAGGGCTATGCCGCCGTCTTGGAGGGGATGGAAGAGGTGACCGTCTCCGGCACGGCCAAAACCGCGTTTACCACCATTCCCATCCAGCGCATCCCCGGCCTGCGCGTCGCCGGCAAAACGGGCACCGCGCAAAAACGCACCGCAGAAGGCACGATCAACTTCGCGTGGTTCATCTGCTTCGCGCCGATCGAGCGCCCGCAGGTGGCGATCGCCGTGATGATCGAAGGCGACACCCCCGGCGAAGAAACCGGCGGAGGATCGTTCTCCGCGCCCGTAGCGCATGACATTCTCAAAGCGTGGGCCGAAAAACATCCCGACCTCCTTCCGCCCCCGCCTCCCGCCACGCCGCCCGCCAAGGTTGCGTTGCGATAACGCCTCCGTTCCTCGTCCCATGACCGTTGTTCGCCGACTCTTTGGCACTCTGTTGCTCACCGGCACGCTGAGTGCGTCATCCCTGTTCGCCCTATCTCCGTATGGACGCGTTGCGGCCGAGCTCCCCGCGCTCGCCGCCGCAGTCGAGACCGCCCTCGCTCGTCCCATCCAAACGGTCGTCGAGAAACCGGCCGGTTCGCCGAGCGCCGATCCACACGACTACGTGAGCTACGCGCGCTACTACTGGCCCAACCCCGACACGCCCGACGGCCTGCCCTACGTCAGCCGTGATGGGTATCACAACCACCCCCAAGTCGCGCGCGGCGACCACGCCCGCCTGTGGGAGTTTTGCGCGACGGTCGAA
>CAXBDS010000108.1:0-17493 GCA_963974355.1 uncultured Opitutaceae bacterium | reverse complement strand
AGTCGCCCTTTTTGAGGCCCTTGGCGAACTCGACGAGGAGCTTTACGGTCGCTTCGACGTCGCGCAGGTCGACCATCTCGCTCGGCGTATGCATGTAGCGTAGCGGCACGCTGATCAGGCCGGTCGCGACACCGCCGCGGGCCGTTTGGATGGCGCGAGCATCGGTGCCGGTCGGACGCGGGTCGGCCTCGAATTGGAGGTCGATTTTTGCCCGTTTCGCGGCGGCGATGAGTTGGTCGTAAACGTGCGGATTGATGTTGGGTCCGCGACAGACGATCGGTCCGCCGCCGAGTTTGAATTCGCCGTATTTGCGGTTGTCGCAATCGGGGTGGTCCGTCGCATGGCCGACGTCGATCGCGAGGGCGATGTGCGGGTTCACCGCGTAGGTGGAGGTGGTCGCGCCGCGCACGCCGATTTCTTCTTGGGCGGTGCCGACAGCCACAACCTTCGCGGCGAAGGCGGATTTCTTCTTTTTGGCGGATTTGGTCTCCGCCGCCAGGCGAATGAGGGTTTCGCCGACGATGTAGGCGCCGACTTTGTTGTCGAAGGCGCGAGCAGTGCCGACGGTGCCGTGGATCAGCTCGAACTCGTGATCGTAAGTGACGGTATCGCCGATGGAAATACGCGAGAGGGCGTCCTTCTTGGATGTGGCCCCGATATCGATCCACATCTCGTGCAACTCCGGCACCTTCTTGCGATCTTCCGGGCTCATGAGGTGGATGGCTCGTTTGCCGGTCACGCCTTTGACCGGGCCGCGGGCGGTGCGGATGATGACGCGCCGGCCGGGGATCATGATTTTGTCGTGACCGCCAATGGTGTCGAAGTAGATGAAACCGTCGTTGTTGACGTAGGTGATCAGGAGGCCGAGTTCATCGAGATGACCGGCCAGCATGAGCACCGGATCACCCGCAGGGTTGAGGGTCGCAATCCGGTTTCCCAACGCGTCTTTGGCGTAAGTGTCGGCGGCGGGTTTGACGAAAGCGTCGAAGACCGCCTGGGACTCGAATTCGGCTCCGGAAGGGGCGCGGGCATGCAGCAACTCGGTCAGAAAGGCGGGCGGTGTGTAGGACTTGGGCATGGCAACGTTTTGAAGTGAACCGTGACCTCGTGCCGAGGGCGAAATGAAAAACGCCGCCCGGGGCGGGGCGGCGTTTTTGAGTAACGGTTTCGGGGGGCGGAGCCTCGATTATTTGATTTGGTCCGCGATATCTTCGAGCGGATAGGTGAGGATTTCCGCGAGCGTGGGATGATACCACGGCGCTTTTAGCAGATCGAAAACGGTAGCCATCATGGTGAGCGGTCCGGTGAAGCAATGAATCAGCTCCGCCGCTGCGATTCCGACGATTTCGGCTCCAAGGATGCGTCCTTTGGTTGGATCGGCGATGACTTTGACGTAGCCCCGTTTCGCTTCCATCAGGATCGACTTGCCGTGGTCATCGAATGGATACGAGGCCACGATGTGCGGGACTTTTGCTGCCTTCAGTTCGTCCTCCATCCGGCCGATCGTGGCGAGCGGGGGATCGGTGAAGACGATGTTGAGCAATAAGTCGTAGTTGATCGGCTTGATGCCCTTAACCCCAAACGCATGGCGGGCCGCAAGTTCGCCTTGGGCCACGGCAAGGTGAACAATATCGTGCGGGCCCGTAACGTCGCCGCCGGCGTAGATGTGCCTTTGCGAAGTCTGCTGCCAACGATTGACCGCGACGCGACCGGCTTGGGAAACCTCGACTCCGGCGGTGGCTAGGTCGAGGCCGTCCAGATTGGGTTCCCGCCCGAGGGCGTTGAATAGATACTTGGCACGACGAGTGGTGGTTTTGCCGCCGCTTTGGAAACGCACACTGACGCCGCCGTTCTTTGTGGCGGAGATTTTTTCGATGTGGGTGTCGGTGTGCAGGTCGATGCCTTCGTCGCGGAAGGCCTGCTGCACCACCTCGCTGGCGGCGTTGGAGTGGTCCTTGAGGATGTTTGGGCTGCGCTGAATGAGAACGACCCGCGCACCCATGCGACGGAGAAATTGAGCCAGCTCGCATGCCACGATACCGCCGCCGAGGACGATCACACTTTCCGGTAAGAAATCGAGATCGAGCACCTCATCACTGGTCCAGTGGGGCGTCTCCGCCAGGCCCGGCACCGGCGGGATGCTGACCTTGGAACCGGTGGCGATGATGAACCGTTTTCCTGTCAGTCGGGTTCCGTCCGAGAGCTCCAGCGTGTCGCTGGAAACGAAGCGGGCATAAGCGCGGAAAATCGTGTAGCGTTCGCGATCCGCCATCGCTTTGGCGCGGTAGTCGGCAAACTCCGCGATGATCCTCCGTTTCCGGGCATGGACCTTTTTCATGTTGGCGCGCGCGGAGGGGATCTCCAAACCAAACGCTGCGCCGCGCTGCGCGAGATGAAGGACCTCGGCCGAGTGGAGCAGCGTCTTGGACGGCATGCAGCCGCGCAGGATACAGAGTCCGCCGAGCTCGCGAGCCCCGTCCACGATGGCGACTGACTTTCCGAGGTCGGCTGCGACGCGGGCCGCGTTAAATCCGGCGGAACCGCCACCGATAACGATAAAATCAAAGGTCTTGGGTTGGGCCATAACGGGACGGGATTCGAATTTGGTCGTGGGTCAACGTCCCTTGCCAAAGAGCATGACGTGAATCGTTTTCAGAATGATCGAGGCGTCCATCCGAAACGAGTAGTGTCGGATGTAATACAGATCATATTCCAACTTGCGCAGCGTGTCGTCCAGATTGGCCCCGTAGGGGTAGTTGACCTGAGCCCAGCCGGTGATGCCGGGGCGAACGAGGTGGCGGAAGTGATAGCAGGGAATGGCGCTTTCGTAGTCGCGGACGAGTTCATCCCATTCAGCGCGCGGACCAATCAGGCTCATGTCCCCCTTAAGCACGTTCCACAGTTGGGGAAATTCATCGACGCGGGTGGCGCGAAGCAGGCGTCCGACCGCCGTGATGCGCCGGTCTCCGGGCTGGGTGTAGCGTTGGTCGCGATCTGCCACCGGCGTCGGCGGGGCCACGCGCATCGTGCGTAGCTTCAAGAGGGAAAAAGGCCGCCGGTTGCGGCCGATCCGTTGTTGGCGAAAAAAGATCGGGCCCCGATCTTGCAGCCAGATCGCGATGGCGGCCAGCCCGACGAAGGGCGCGGCGAACGCGATTCCCAGGAGGGCGAGCCCGATGTCGCTGCCGCGTTTGGTGCGCTCGAATACGGGTTCCCGCGCCACGCGGAAACCGGCTTGGAAGAGCCAAATTTGGTTGAGCCGATAGAGCGGCACCTTGCGCCAATAGATTTCGTGGAAGAACTCGAGGGTGAAGGTCGGCACGCCGTGAAAATACAGATCGACGAGGCTTTCGAGGTCCTCGGCGCGCAACGATTGCGCGGTCTCGCGGAGAACAACGGCTTCAATCGGGGAATTCTCTTCACGACCAGCGGCGATCAGCTTCGCGATGGCCTCGGGAGACTCTTGCGGCGAGATCGTCCAGATGGGCAGATGCAGTTCCATGCGGGCGCATTCAGTCTCGAAATCGTGGCCTTCTTTTGGGCTGCCGACGAAGACGATTTTCCGACGAGCATAGCTTCGGTAGGTCGCGAGATAGAGCCGCCGGCGACAGAGCAACGAAGTGATCCCGTGTCCGGCGAACGCGGCCACGACAAGGAGGCGGCTGCCTTGCAGAGGATAGCCCGCCGGAATGATCACAAAGGTCAGCAGCACCACGACCACCATTGAGGTCAAGATGGCCAGCGCGTGCAGGCTTACATACTCCGCCCCGAGCATGTCGGTGCGCCGTTGATAGCCATCAATCAGGTAGAGCGCCACCGATTGAATCAGAAACGGCAGCAAGATCGGCGACAACAAGTCGGCGAATGGAATGGCCAGATTTCGCAGGGTCGCGACGAGCCAAAACCACCCGATGATGCCCGCAGCATCGAGCATGATCAAAACCAGCGGGAAAGTGAGGCGGCTGCGACGAGTCACGTTGAAGAATCGAGGGAGTGGAAAACAGGATCGCCGGTTCTACGACAAGAATGTCTGCCACCAAGCGAGGCTTCGTTCGAACCCCAGGTGCGAGTGGTGATAGGCCGCGACGCGTGAGCGGAGGGCGCTCGGGCGATCGGTGTGGTCGTCCACGAGGGCCTCAATCCACGAACCGGCTTCATCCACCTTGTCTCGCGCACCGGCCCATCCGAGTCGGTGCTGCTTGATCTGCTGGCCGATTTCGGCAGACACAGGCCCGATAAAGAGAACCGGACGTTGCACTGCGAGGATACCGTAAAATTTGCTCGGCCACACCAACCCGGCGCAGCTTTCCTTCAGGGTGACCAGGTGCAGGTCGGCCGCGGAAAGCATGGCGGACACGGTTTGCGTCGGTTGAGGCGGAAGGAACATCACTTGCTCCAGTTGACGGCTGGCAACGGTGGCCTTTAGCCGGTCGATTTGCGCACCATCGCCCACCAGGCAAAAAACGATATCGCGTCGTGATCGCAGACGGGAGGCCACCGCGATGATTGCCTCCATATCGTGCACGCGGCCCAAATTCCCGGAATACATCACGACAAATTTTCCGGTCCATCCCCGTTGTTCGCGAGAGGCCTGGCCGAGCGCATCCTCAACCGGTTCGAGCCATCGAGGTGCCCAGTTGGGCGAGATGTGGAGACGCGAGCGTGCTACATTCAGGTTTGCGATGACTGCGGCCATATCCGTGCCCAACGTGACCACGGCATCGGCCTGTCGCCACGCGCGGTTACGAGCGCGGCTCCACCGGCCGATGAGGGCGCGGGCCGGCGGAAATGTGAGCGCGGCACCGACCTCCGGATGGATGTCCTGAACCCAATGCACCAACCGTGGACGCGGCCCGCGGGGGCAGTTCCCGAGCTGGCCGCTCAGGCTGGGGGGATCCGTCATGATGACGACCGTATCTGCGGACTGAATATGCGTTTCCCACCATGTTTTGGCCGCGTTGAAGAAGAGGCGTTGGGCGCGCCATTTGTCCCACAGCGAGATGCGCCTCTGCGCGGAGAAAGCCGCTCCGATTCGATGGACCGTGACGCCGTCTTCCGAGACGACGGAGCCTGTTCCGGCCGTCACCACGATAACCTTGTATCCCGTCCGGGCGAGTGCCGGAGCCAGGTCGCGCAGCAGTTGTCCGGTCGCGCCGGGGTAGGGCGGGTAGGTGCGATTGACGAAAATGACGCGTTTTTCGCCCGACATCGTTAGGGGGTTAGCGAGACCCGTTGTCGCCGGATTTGTCGGGCGATCTCCCCTTCGTAACGGGCCAGGAGCATACAGTAGCGGAAGCCGGCGGCACCGTCCAAAATGCCGCCGCGCAGGACATATTGATACACGAATCGCAGCAGCGCACGGCCAGGCCATTGCTGGCTCAGGGCTTTGAGCGCCCGACGTCGCAGCAGGGGATCGCGTTGGCAAAGGTCTCGCCAGCTGGCCTGCGTCGGCGTGCGCAAAAACGCCCGGGCCTCAGCGACTGCGTAGCGTTGATGTTTGGCCCTCCATGCTTCTACGCCGCCGCTCGACAAGTCGTGCCGGTATCCGGCCGCGATCCGATCCATCCGCATGGCGGGCGCTTCCCTTTGGCCGTGGCCCACTTCGATGAACCGAAACCGGTCTCGATGCGCGAGACGCGCCTGCCACGCGGGGAAGTCGGTGCAGTGTTTTACCCACACCCCCTGCCACATCATGCGGGGCGCGACCCAGGCACCGTCGAATGCTTCCCCGCATTGGGTGATCCATCGTTCCAACTCGGTTTTCAGCTCGGGGGTGAACGTTTCATCCGCATCGAGGTGAAACACCCACGGATGGGCGAATGCGATGTGGGCGTGGGCGTGGTTGCGCTGACCCGCAAAGTTGTCGAACGGGCGTTCGAAAACCCTCGCGCCGGCTTGTTCGGCGATCACGCAGGTTTCGTCGCTCGAACCGGAATCAAGCACGACGATATCGGCACAAAACGACACGCTGGCGAGACAAGCCGGGAGGTTGCGCGCTTCGTTTAGAGTGAGAATCAGAACCGAAAACATCAGGGCGAGGCGGAACCGAGGGAGGCGTGCCGGATCCCCGCGAACCACGTGATCCAGAGGCACAAGACGACCGCGGGATTGGAGAGTGGAAACTCCACCCAGGCATAAAGCGCCACCAAAGCGCCACCGAACAACAGGTAGCGGGCCACAGGATCACGGCGAAGTTTTGGCCCCGTCATGGCGAGCGGGATGAGCGCCATCGAGAGGAGCAATCCGGTTCCGATCAGCCCGATTTCAGCCCACGACTGCAACCAATCGGAGTGGGCTTCGTCGTAGTAGATGGGCAGGCCATCGAGCGGATTCCGGTAGTAAGAGTTGTAGCGCCGAAAGACAGTTTCGTAAGATTCTAATCCCCAACCAGCCCACGGATGTGCCTCTGCCATTTTAAGGGTATCGCGATAGAGTTGGGCCCGCTGGCCGAGCCCGCCTTGGTCTTGCATTTGCCGGAGTTGCTCCGCCGTCTTTTCCGCGCGCTGCTTAATCGTCGGCCAAGCGAGAAACAGAATCGCGCCAAAGCCGACGGCGAGCGCGAGGGTCGTGGCGAGAAGCGGCGTTTTCCATTCTCGGCCCTCCGCGCGGCGGCGGGTGGCGAGTAACCAGCCGCCATGGATTGCGGCGGCGCTTACGAAGAATAACGTGAGCAGCGACGTGGAGCGGGATGAGCTTAAGGGCGGCGTGGCCGCCAAAAGCAGAATACCCAAAATCAGGCTTGGGATGGGTGAGTGCCAGAGGTCCCGCGTGCCGTCGCTGCGGGCGAGATGCGCGACGAGTGCGCAACATACGCCAACCATAACGATGATAAACGCTCCCCAATGGTTATGATAAATGAAGGTGGCGAAGAAGGCAGGGTTCGGCGGTTTGACGGCTCCGAAATACAGCCCGAGGCCAAGGAGGCGTTGGAGGGTGCCGAAGACGGCGAGAATGATGGCGTTGATGGCCATGATCCAAAGGAGCCGTCGCAATGCCCGGCGGCGTCGCACCAGCAACGCGAGATTGAAGCCGGTGAGGTAAAGGCAGGCGAAAAACAGGCCTCCTCGCCACGCGAGGTCGGGGCGAGCCGCGCTGGGCAGTCCGAAAATCGGAGTGACCGGACGATAGACTTCCCCGTCAAACAGGGGAATGAGTTTGAGGTTGGGGTTGAAGGTGCTCGCCAGCACAAATGCGATCAGCAGCAGCGCCGGGGTGAGCCAAATCAGAAACGGTCGGGAGGATCGTTCCGTGCGGCGGGAAAGCAGTCCGAGGCCCGCGAGCGGAACGGCAAACGCACCCCAGCAAGCCAGCGCCGGACGAAAGCCGAAGTGATTGCCGCCGAAGGCCCAAGTGCAGAGCACCACGAAGACCGCGGCATGCCAGATGGCGAGGGACTCGAGACGGGAGGAGGAAGGAGCGACCGACAAGGCGGGGGCGATTTAGGTGGAGCGCTGCGTGGCGAGCACCCGATAGAATTCGGCGAGCGGTTGGGCGACTTGTTTCCAGCTGAAGGTTTGCGCCACCCACGAGCGGCCGAGTCGACCCATATCGGCGCGTTCTGGTTCCGGGAGCGCCAAGGCGGCCTGCAATTTTTCGCCAAACGATTCCCACGAAGCGCACCAACCGACGCCTCGTCCATTCATGTCTTGCCACGGGGTGGTGTCGGTGACCAAGGCAGGCACGCCGGACGCGAGAGATTCCGCGACCGTCAGGCCAAAATTTTCCGAGTGAGACGGCAGGAGGAAGAGCGATGCAATCGCGTAGGGTGGTGGGGTATTCGTGCCGTCGAAAACTTCGATGCGATTCGAGCCGGGCTGGCGAGCCGCATAATTTTCCAGCTCTCGGACGGTATATTCACTCGGGATGCCAACGAGCGCCAAGGTCCACTCGGGTGGGGCCAGCTTTTGCCAAAGGTCGATCAAATCGAGCACACGTTTTTTGCTGTGGAAACGGCCGTAGTAGAGCGCGACCGGGCGGGTGGCCGCGTCAGGGAACTCGCCCAGCCAAAAGGTGCGGGCTTCGGCGAGTTGGCTCTCGGTAGGGAGGGTGACGCCGTTGCCCGCGACGCAGATGGGTTGGGTGAAGCCGAGCGCACGGATATCGGCGGCTTCAGCGTCACTCGTCGCATGCCAGCCGGCGGCGGCCTTCAGCGCTCCGGGATGGAGGAGCCGACTCGCCCACGTCTTGCGCCGCCGGTGGTGGTGCCACGCCCAAGAACTCATCATGCCGCGCGGTGAGATCACAAGCGGGAGGCCGCCGCGGCGGCTTTTTTGATGGGCGTAGTGCAGGGTGCGCAGCCAGAGCCCGTGGTGATGCACGATCGCGCCAGGCTCTTTTTGGAGCGCGTGGTTGAGCGCCGGGCAGCGGCAAACGACTTCCGGCCATCCGCGGCGAAATGTTTCGATGCGCGTGCCGATGATGGTTTCGACCTGACTCATCGGACCGGTGCTCAGGAGGGTGACGTCTTCGCCGAGCTCGGCCAGTCCGAGGCTCAGTCCGCGGGCGGATCGGCTCGGCCCGCCGTGTCGAGATTCGAGGCTGGGAACAATGTGAGTGATCTTCATTGCGGTTCGATACGGGGTTTGATCGGTCGGCAGGGATGACCCACGCAGACCATGCGCGGGGGTTGGTCGTCCACGACGACCGCCCGGGCGCCGATGACGGCGAGTTCGCCGATGGTCACGCCCGGCCCGACAAATACCTCGGCCGCAAGCCAGGCATTGGGGCCGATGGTGATGGGCCGGGTAAGCAGCGGCATCGACCAGCGGGTGTAGTCGTGACTGCCGGAGCACAGATGACAATTCTGCGAGACATTGGCTCCACGTTGCAGGGTAATGGGGCCGAGATTGTAGACGTTAACGCCGCGACCAATCATGGACCGTGGCTCCATCCGAAGTTTCCACGGGAAAAACACCCGCGCTGAGGCGAAGATCACGACTTCCGCCGGAGCTGAAATATCGGCCCCAAACCACCGAAGAAGTTGCGCTCGAAATCGATGGGCCCGTGGCAGGCTAAAGCGAAACAAGGTAGCTTGGGTTAGGGTCCAAAAGCGTTGGCGAATCAACTCCGAGCGGGGATAGGGCGTGACGCAACCCTCTGCCAGATAGGGGGAATTTGAAGGATCGGGAGGCATCACGGAACCTATGGCCACAAAAAGCGGCGAAAGGCGCAAAACCAATCAGCGGGCTGCTCCGAGTGTTTTCAGGTCGGCCTCGAGCTCTGCCGCCACCGCGTCGTAGTCGAATCTTCGGGCGGTCGCACGTGCGGCTTCGGCCAACGCGGTGCGCCGGTCTTCGTCGATGAGTAGCTCGCTCAAGGCCTTGGCGAGCAGGGGGCCGGCATCAGGCGAGCGGTGGTCGAACAGGAGGCCGTCTTTTCCGGGCGATAACAGATCGGTGTAGCAGGGCAGTGACGATAGCACCGGCACCGCTCCCGCCGCCATAGCCTCGATTGGCGCGACCGAAAGGCCTTCGCCCTGCTCGGCGCGGGTAGGGTAAACGAAGATGGAAAGGCTGCGGTAAAACGTGGCCAATGCCTCGGTCGACCAGAGCGGCGGGATGATCTCGAAACGGTCGGCCAGGCCGACGGCCTTTGCTTTCTCCGCCAAGCTCGCCGCGAAGGGTTCGCCGCCCCCGCCGTCGGTGATTTTCACCGGGCCGACCAGACTGATCTTCCACCGCGGCAACTCCGGTCGAGCCGCGAGTCGCATGCCTGCCTCAATCATGAGGTCCAATCCTTTTTCAGGGTGGATGCGTCCCACGTAGCCGATTCGCACCGTGTCGGAGTCTCCCCCGCTCTTCGTTTCCGCTTTCGATTGGAGGCTGTGCCAGTCGATGGAATTCCGCAGCGTGTGCAGTTGAGCCTTTACTGCGGTGTTTTCTCGTAGTGCTTGAGCGGCTACGGCCTCACTTGTGGCGTAGATTCGATCTACTTTGCCATAGGTTCTCACCTGCCCCTTCGGCATCCGCCCAATCACGACCGAAACGGGCGCCGAGTGGCGCCTCGGTAGTCGGGTAAGCAGCCAGGGGAGAGATATGTTGTGCGAGATGACCACGGCATGGGGAGCGAGTTTACGGCGAACGCGCAGGCTCCACCGGAAATCCAGCAGCAGATTCAGCCAAAGTTTGGTCGTGTGGTCGTGCCCGGGCAGCCGTTCAAAGCGGACGCCTTCGATGGTTTCTTGATCGGCCCAACCAGGCCACGTGCGCGTGAAAACGGTGACGTCGTGTCCCCGGGCGGCCAATCGTTTGGCCAAAGCAAACCAAATTTTTTCCGTCGCTCCTCCGCGAGCGGGAGGGACGGGCAGGAAAAAACCAAAGGAGATGGCGATCTTCATGAAAAGCGGGGAGACAGACAGCCTATCGGCTGGGTGGCTTTTTTGTCACGAGGGTGCGGAGGGCCGCCAGCAATCCCTCCGTGGCGGCGTCATAGGAAAACCGCGCAATGTGCCGACGGGCGGCTTCGCCTTTGATGGCCAATCCAGACCGGCCCAACCTTAACGCGGCGCTCAAGCACTCGCTCAGCGCCTCTTCATTGCCGGCCGCAAAAGTCCACCCGGTTTCGCCAGGGATAATCAGGTCGGGATGGCATCCCACGTGATCGCTTACAATCGAGGGACGACCGAGATGCATCGATTCATTTACCGCGAGACCCCACGTCTCGTATCTCCCTTCGGAGGGCAGAATATACACGTCGCCCAGAAGATAACGGATCGGCATTTCCGATTGGTTCGCGAAGGGTAGAACGTGCACATTGGAAAGTCCGTCCGCAGCTTGGCGCAACGTGACCTGCATTTCGCCGTCGCCGGCGAGGATCAGATGTGAATGGGGGACGGCCGCCCGGCGAAAGGCGGCAAGCAACAGGTCCGGCCGCTTTTTGGGAATCAACTTCCCAGAAAAGAGGGCCACGGGGGCATCGGAAGGGATCGCGAGGCGCTGCCGCTGTTCCTCGGCCAACGATAGCCGTTCGGCGGTCGGTCTAAAATGCTCGGCGTCGACGCAATGAGGAGCGGGGAACAGCTTGGACTCGGGCACGCCAAAATGCCGAAAATAAGCCGCGTTGGCGAGGCCTACCGGCAAGAACGCGGCGCAGCGGGAGTAGATGAGGCGAAGTAAAACGCGCTTGATGCCATGCGCGGGCGGCCCGCCCAGCAGATGTGAGTCGCCCCGGAAAAGGATCGGAACCGGGGGGCGCATCAGAAGGGACAAATGAGTGCGGTAAGCGTAGCCGAAGAGAAGAATCGCGGTCGGCCGAAATGCCCGTAATTGGGTCCTCAGGGCGGGATTCTTAAGGCCGTTGAAGCGACTTACATTGGGATGCCGGGCACGATTTGGAACCATCTCGTAGCTGTATCCGGCGAGCAGATCTCGATCCCATTTTATGGCGGTGCCGAACTCGGCATCGGTTTGCCGCCGGGCGCCATGGTCTGAGAGATAGAATACCCGCAGCTCCACGTCGGGGCACTGGTTGATCCGCGAAAACCAAGGGCTATAGTATTGGATGGGGTGCGAGAGCACCACCGCGAGCCGAAGACGGGGGGACGTGTTTGTCACCTCAGTTGGACCCCATGAATTTGCGATAGGCCAGCGGAATGCCGATCACCACGACGCAGGCTTGGAAGAGCGAGCTAATCCACGTCGCGAAGGCTTGCTCCGCCTGGAAGCTCCAGGCGGTCAACACGATCATAAGCAGGCCGATCGCCGAAAAATAGGGAGCACCGTCCGCCATCGACGCGAGGCGCTTGTAGCCCGCCCCGAATACGAATCCCAGACCGATGGCGCCGATCATGCCAAAGTTGATGTAGGCCTCGGACAGCATGCCGAACGCGATGGATACCTTGAACGCGGACTCCTCGTCCACCAAGTCGAAGTAGAGTGCGAGACGGATGTTGCTGAGCAATGCGGAGGGTTTATCCGGCCAAAGGATACGAGGGATAAAAAGAGCGGGGACGTCGACGTAGCTTTCCCCCCAGAGATAGGGTTGTTCATCTGGGACGCGCGAAACGCTCAGGCATAACATTTGGAACAGCGACGCACGCTTCAGCAGTCCGGTGGTGATGGACTCATCCTCTTTGGTCTCCCCAGGATGGAGACCATAGCCAACCCACTCTTCAAAGAATTGAGGCAGTTCCGCCAGCGTCGGATTGGGCGCTTCGTTCTCCCAGTATTTGAGCCGCATGTCCGATTTGCCATTATGCAAAATCATCAGGATCGGAAGAACCACGATGATGGGGATCCACGGGATCTTTCGGCTCGAAGAGACATATCCGATCAAGGCCAGGACGATCAACGAGATGCCGGTGATGAGGTAGAGTTGAGAGATCATCATGATCACCTGCATCACGAGGTTGATCACGAGGAAGGCCAAGGTCTGACGACTGAGGACGCCGGCTCCATGGAGGCGGGTCAGCACAAAAGTGCTGATGGTGCCGACGCCGAAGAACACGGCGCGAAGGATGCTGTGAAGCTCGTAGGGGACCAACTCGGTGAAACCCACCAAGTAGAGATGCACGGTGCTGAGGCCCACCCCGAGCGGGATGTAGCTGTAGAGGCGCTCGGGCAAAAGCGAGTCGCGCCATTTGGGGGTTCTGCTTCGCGAAGCGGCCCCTCGATTGAAAGCCAGATTGGCCGTGATCCCATAAATCAAAACAATCAGAGCGGACTGCCACATGACCTCCGACGAGAATAGTCCGATGTCACTCTGGGCGGTGAGCAGCGGGATGGCGTAGAAATTCACCAGCGTGAGCATGAAAATCTCGAAGGCCGGAAACCATGTGCGGCTCAATCGGGCCCAGTTGAGGGCAGGCCAGACGGCGAGGAAAATGATGCCAACGCCCATGGCTTTCAGACCGGTATCCTGCAGGGGGGATTTCCAAACCAGCCAAAGGGTGAGCGCGACGGTGGCGCTCAGGCCAATGCGGAAGAGTTGATAAGAAGCGTGGCGATTGACCAATTCGGTCGAGTCCAGCGCTGAAGGGTTGAGATCGCTCATCTTAGTTGCAGGGACGAGTCAGGGCCTCGTCGAAAAGGTCGGTTAGTTCGCGCGTCATGGTCTTGGCGGTATGGGCGTCGAGCTTCTCCGGTGCACCGGGGGCGAGCCGGGCGAATCCCTGTTCCACAAACCACTCTTGGCGAATTTGAGGCGCCATGCTCCCGGGGGGATCACCGTCTGCCCCAAAGCCATAACTGCAGCGGTGGCCCTGGCCGCGGGCAAATGTGAGCATCGCACTCTCCTTGTGAGCGATGGTGAGCAGCGGGCGGCCGGCGAAGAGGTTGGGAAAAATCTTCGATGCGCTGTAGGTGGGGTCATTCGAGCCCAATACGATCAACGCGTCTGCTCGGGTAAGATAGTGCAGGGCTTCGAAGTAGGGAACACGGTAGCAATGTTCCGAGACGTGCTCCCGCACACCTTCCTGCCCGGCGATCGGAAGCGCCCAAAATCGGCCCAGCGGCGGCGGGGCGTAGTCGGTGCCGATGAAATGAAAATGATGGGCCCGTGCTTCGGTGGGATGGGTTTGCCGGAACTCGGCGAACGCGCGGAAGAGGTTGGTGAGCGCCATCGTCATGTCGGGGCCGCAACGGCCAGTATAAACATGATGGATACGGCCATCGCCAAAGGGAACCAGGCAATGTCGGGGCGGATGGCGGCGCGCCAGTTCGAGGTCGGTGCGTGACGCACCAAACGGGATCGTTTTGACGAGATGCGGAGTCAGCCACGGATAGCGCCGCCCTAGTGCCGGACCGTAGGCGGCAGACACCGCCACGATACTCGAAGCGCTCTTCAATACGGCACCTTCGCTGCGCCGGGCCGTGTATTGCGACAGCCAGAACTTGAAGGATCCCCCGGGAGGACGGGTGTGGGTCTCGCGGTAGTAGTCATTAACCCACGGATCTTGGTAATCGAGCACGAAGGGGACCCCGAAGCGGCGCCGCCACCTTGGGCCGAGGGTAAAGCTGTCAAACTGAGTGGTGCTAAAAAACACCAAATCGAATTTTTCCCGGGCAAGAAGGGCGTCACCGGCGCGGCGCAAAGCGCGACCGCAACGCCACCAGAGATTACCGACGCCTAACCACCGGGTCACTTTAGGGGAGATTCCCCGCACGCGAATCACCCGGGTTTGAGACGGATAGGTGTGTTCCAGCAGCGGTTCAATCACGGCGCCTTCGACCAAATCCGGCGCCACTGCGAGAACCGTCGCACTCCAGCCGAGTTCGTCCAGAAAGGGTAGCGCCATGCGCACACGCTGCATGTCGGGAGCATTGACCGGGGCGAAGTGGGGGCTGACGATGAGAAGTTGTTTCACGAACGGGTCTCAGGGCGACGAAACTGAGTCAACGGGGCGATCAGAAATCGTTAGGGCGACTCGAAGAAGAATTCGGTGTCGCCTGAAAATGCTAACGCAAAACCGGCCGGCAAAACCGGCTCGGTCCAAGGGGGCGTTGGGCTGAGTTGGGAGGCAAACGCGGCGATGGCGTGCCGTTTGACGGCCTGATGATCCGCGCGGCCGGAAAAGCGATAAATGTGGCTGGTTTGCAGCCACGGTCTGACGAGGAGTGACACCGACCATAAGGCCCAAACCGGATACTCGATCATGCGCGGATGGGCCCGAGCGGCGCCGAGTCCATTCAGCACCAGGGTGAAGCCTGCCTCGTGTTCGCTGCTTCCGTCGAATCGATAGGGCAAAAACACGAAGCGAGGACCGACCTCGTCGCAGAGCTCGGTCACGCGCTGACTGGCTTGCCGCAGTTCTGCGTCGGCGAGGTGAGGTAATCGCCCGTCGGGCAAATCGAGAAAGTGAACGTGTTGGCGAGCCACGCCCAGGCGGGACATCGCGAGCGCCGCCTCCCGCCGCCGCAGCTGTGCGATGTCCCCAGGCTTTAACCGTGGGTGATCCGGATGCGAGGCCGCTCCATCGGTCAGGTAGAGGATGTGGACATCGTGTCCGGCAGACCGTCGTGCATGGATCAATCCGCCACAGCCTAGCGTGGCATCGTCTTGGTGAGGTGCGACGAAAAGCGCGGTCCCTTCGCCGAGGTCGAGCGGGCGTGAACGAATCCGAAAAAGGCCTCGCATAAAGGCACGGGCAACGCGTCTGAGCCCATGTCGGATCGGCGGATATGCCGCCAGTCCCAAGGTGAGTAGTGTCGCCCGACGTGGCATAACCGGTTTAGGCGCGCGCGGACAACGTGTCGCCCACCAATGCAACCAAGCGCGGGCCTTCGCGCTCCCAGCAGTAGTGGGTTTCCGCGAGTTGTCGGGCCGCGCGGCGGCGTTGGATCAGGTGGGAGCGATCGCTGAGGAGCGCTTCCAGTGAGGCGGCGAACGCGTCGGTGTCATTCAGTGCAACGATTATCCCTGCATCTGGCGCATGGCCGAGCACCTCACGTTGTCCGGCGGTATCGGAGGCGACGATGGCGAGGCCGGCTCCTAGATATTGGAGGATTTTGTTGGTGATCGTGAGGTCGCGGTTGGCGATCGAGGCGTGTTCCAGAGCGAGACCGATGTCGTGTTGCGCGATAAAACCGGGTAACTCGGCTGCTGGCACCAACGGGTGGAACTGGAGCCGAGGCCGAAAGGCCGGCGGCAGTTGCGCCAGTAGTTGTTGGGCGTAAGCGGGTGAGACCTCGCCCAGCAAAGTCAGGTCCGAGTCCTGGGTGGTTCGTGCCCACGCGGCCAAAAATTCTTCGAGCCCGCGACCCCGGCCTACGGTCTGGGAGAACCACACGAAACGAGGCCGAGTCGGAACCGCGGGGCCGAGATGCGGAAGTTCGAAAGAATTGGTGATCACCTCCGGCCGCCGCCCACCGTAGCGATCATGCAATCCACTCGCCAACGCCTCGGAGGTCGTCGTGACGTAAGAGGCCGTTCGCACCAGCACCTGCTCGAGTCGACGCAGCAATCCGAGGGGACGACCGATACGGTCGGCCGGGAGGAGGTCTTCGCTGTGCCAGTCCTCGAAATCAGCGGCGACTTTACGTCCCTCCCGCAGCAGTTTGGTGCCGACCCAGTGAGCGATCTCGTTGTGCACGATCACCAGATCAGCCGGATGGCATCGGGCCGCACGCAGCAACGCATTGGCGGGACCGAGCGTATGGATCGACGTCATCCCCCATCGCGCGGCGTCGCGGGCCAACCGCACTCCAGCCCGGCGCAGCCAGGCCCGGCGCCCCTGTAATAGATTGATCGGTTGGTGTCGAAAAGGGGCCCCTGCGACGAGAGATTCATCGAGGGAGACAGACGGCGGGTGATTGCTGACGCCCATCACAGTGACCTCGTAGCCGGCGTTGCCGAGTGTGGTGGCCTCTTTGAGCACGCGGGGATTTCGTGCCAGGTGTCCGTTGGTGAGAATCGTGATGCGAGCGTGAACGTTGGGTGGCATGTCGCGTCAGTTGCTGAGATGCTTTTCGAACAAGTCACGCTGAGTGTTGTGGGCGGAGGCCTCTTTTACGCGTTCCCGCGCCGCCTCGCAAAGCAGAGGCCAGAGCGTTACGTAGCGTCGACGAAAGCGAAGTGTCTCAACCAATACGGTTGGGCGACGAATCGCGCCGGCTACAAAGCGTAGCCAATCGCGCGGTTTGCTCCCGCGCAGGAGGCTGCGGGGAGGGAGACCGGCGAGCGCGAGTTGGCAGAGCAGGTTGGTGCCGGGAGGGGTTTGACCGCGGAGGTGATGCCAGTGGCGAACGATTGCCGCGGGCGAGGCCGCGAGGTTTTTTAGATAACTGCCGGCTACGAGCAGCTGGGCCTGAGCCCAAGCGGCGCGATCGCTCCCTCGGGCGGTCTGTCGGGTTACTGCGAAGTTGGCGAGGGGCTCAGTGAGGAGCAGCCAACCGCCGGGCAGCAGCCGTTCGCGCACCGGTTCGATGATTGCGAGCGGTGTCTCAGCGGGGACGAGCGCCCGGCGCGACGCGGCCGCTCGGTAAACCATTGCTCCTTGTGAATGGAGCGCATCCGCCAGCTGCAAAGGCTCGGGAAAATAAAACAGACGAGACGGTGGGGCGGTTGGGGCGCGGGTCCAAATTGTGCGACCCGTGTCGCGCCACGACCGGTCGGGTTGCTCGGCCCAAATACGCATGTTGGTCCAGACCACATTGGCTGCGGGTTCGGCATGGATGGCTTTTACCGCGGTCGCGAGAAAGTCAGGTTCCCACCAGTTGTCGTCTTCCAAAATGGATCCCAGACTCTCGGCGCCAGCGCAGGCGTAGGCGTGGTTGAAGGTCGCGACGGCGCCCCAATTGTGTTCGTGGTGATGCAACACAATGCGCGGGTCGCCGGTCGTTTCCACGAGTCTTCGGGGGCCGTCATCATCGGGGGCATCGTTGTGCAGCTCGCACACCCAGTCGGTGTAGGTCTGGTTTTGGAGCGAGTCGAGGGCCCGTGAAAGCAACGCGGGACGTCGGTAGGTGAGCAAAAAGATGCGGACTTTTGCCATGCCTTCAGCGTCGCAAAGCCAGTCGACGGGCGAATCGCCACCCCGTCAATCGGGCGAGGTTCTGT
>CAXBDS010000107.1:0-17687 GCA_963974355.1 uncultured Opitutaceae bacterium | reverse complement strand
GTGCCGGATTCGGCTCCATTGAGACCGCGGACGGTCAGGTCGTTGCCATCAAGGTCGAGGGTCGTGTCGTTGCCGAGGTCGACCCGCGCAGTGTTGCTCACCGAGAAGCCCGAACCCACGCGCATCGTGCCCGCGAAGACCTTGATATCGCCGGTGATATCGGCGTCGGCGTCGACAACCAGTGTGCCAGCGCCCTGTTTGACCAAATCGATGCCTTCAATATCGGCGGCCAAAATGCCCGTATAGCCGAGGGACGAGACATTGATCGATCCCGCCAAGTCGAGCACACCACCAGCGCCGTCGAGAGTGATGTTATTTTCGTCAAAACCGATACCGTTCACCGTGAAGTTTCCGTTCACCGAAATGGTATCACCGGAGTCGATGAAGACCGCACGGCGCCCAGCGACCCATGCGCCCCCACCATCCCAATTTGAGCTCGACCAATTTCCGTCGCCGCTGTCCCAAGTGCGGTCGACACCCTCGGAGATCGCGTCGATCTGCAAATCCGTGAGGGAAAGCACATCTCGCGAACCGCTGCCGCTCGCGGTCGAATACTGCCAGCGCAGGTAGGCCGTCGCGTTGTTCGCCAAGGGCGAGGGCAATACGATCACGACGTCGCGCTGGCTGCTGTAGGCCGGGGCGTTTCCATCGTAGGCGATGTTGCCCCCGGCGTTAACCGGCGCCTCCCACACATCCGAATCCGAGACGCTGCCGAACCCACCCGTGGACGTGTTGTATTTGATGCGCAGTGAATTCTGACGGTTGCCGTCGAGCCAGATGCTGGTCCGGTAGCGCACTCTCAGGGAGGTGATGGCGCTGCCGGTGGTGTTCTTGATCTCCGCGAACAGACGGGAGTCGCTCAAACCCGAACCCTCGCGAATGCCGAACCAGCGTTGCGTAGGATCGTATGCACTGCTCGCCAGACGCAGTCCCCGAAAACCGACCGTGCCGTCGGTGCCGTCGACCAGTCCGACGAAGGGGGGCGACGACTCATCGGCTTCGACAAAGAAGCCCGTGGGCAGTGTGCCCGAGGTTCCGGCAAAACCGGAAAAATCCTCGGTGTAGGTGCTCGTCGTCAGATTGATCGGAGCGGCAGACAGGGCCAGGGGGAACGCGAGCAGGCTCGCGGCGAGGAGTGAGAACACTCCGGCTGACTGTAGTTGTTTATTCATGACGTCTTGGGGACGACGCGACGGCATGCCGCGCCTCGACATCAACTCTCCCCGATTTTCCCGCGCAATTCTACGGCCCCCGGTGACAAGTGCGCAACGGGTGAGCACTCTGGGTGTTTCCCCCCAGGCCATTTCGGACACTTTGCACGGAAAACTCGTGCAACCCGCACGAGTTCTTTCCCGCCTGCAAATGCTCGCCGAAAGCGCCGAACTCCTGAAGCGATCGACCACGCAGATGTGTTTATTAGTTGAATACATGAACG
Source organism: uncultured Opitutaceae bacterium (assembly GCA_963974355.1). Taxonomy (GTDB): domain Bacteria; phylum Verrucomicrobiota; class Verrucomicrobiia; order Opitutales; family Opitutaceae; genus Actomonas. The sequence continues at coordinate 16,252 of CAXBDS010000107.1, read as the reverse complement.
CCGCGACGGCCCCACGGGGAGGTTTCCCGGCAAGAAAAAGCCCGCCTCAATCCAGGAGGCGGGCATAAGCACGGTGAGTCCGAAGTCAGTCTAACCCAATCGGGGACGACCGCGGCGTAGCGACAGCACCAGACCCAAAATCCCCAGCCCGCCCCACCAGGCGAACGCCGCCGGCTCCGGCACCGCACTCGCCGTGACCGATAGTTTGAGGTCGTCGAAAAACAGCTCGGGAAATTCGCCCAAGCTGCCAGGATTTGCCGTGAACCGCAGCCACAGAGACTCGGTTTCGATCAATAGGCCGCTCGAAGTCACGCTCTTCCACTTCGTCAGTCCTGAATTGTATCCGTCAGAAAAATCCATCGAAACGGAGGAAAAAACGTCTCCATCCCAACTCACGGAAAGATCAAAGAAGTCGTTCGGCTCATCCAACCCGGCTGGGGCGGTAGATCCCCGGAACAAAAAGTCCAGTTCAAGCAAATCGCCGACCGTCCCGATCAGCGGAATCTGATTAAACTGATACCACTGAGAGACCACCTCGCTTCCGGCATTTTCAGCAGCGAACCGCAACACATACCCGCCGGACGCACCCTGGACGCCGTCGAGAGCGTTATCCGATCGCAGGGATGCACTCAAACGGCGAATCCCGATCGTTCCGGCTGGGACCGGTTCGCTGCCCTCGTGCTCGGAATATCCTGACGCCCCGAACGCACTTCTATTATCGCCGTAAAACTGAAAAAGCCCGGTGTCGCTCGCCCCCAATCCAGTGTTCCCAAAGGTCTCGACAAAAAGAGGTTCCGCCCGAATTGCCAACGGCCATAAAACCGCCGCCAGCAATACGTGACCTCGGGCGACCCAACAGCGACAGGAAGAATTCTCGCGAAACATATCGGCGGCGTTGCTCAGATTTCCGACTCAGTTGCCCACGGTTTCCGACCCGGCACGGCGCCGACGCGCCGCGCCCATCGCCAGAACCGCCCCACCGATAATCAATGCAAAGGTCGCGGGTTCCGGGACGGCGGAAGCCGTCAGGGTGATGTTGTCGACCATGAGGGGAAATTTATAAAGCCCCGTCGAGCTATTGAAGTTCTTCCCATCGTTGACGGTCTTCAGCAGCTCCGAGTCTCTCAACCGATATTGAAGCTCCCCGCCAACAAAAGAGAACGCGTCCAAGCTGGCCGACCAAACCGTCCAGGGCTTGGTGATATCCACCGGGCTGACGGTCTGGGTGAAGGTAAGCGTATTCCATGAACTTCCGCCATCCCCACTGATTTCGAAATTCAAGTAGTCGTTCAAATTGCCACTAAACACCCGGAAGGTCTCACTCTCGTCGCCATACGGATAAAGCCCCGCGCTTGAGCTTAGATTGTTGTTTACCCGCCACCCTACCAAGGTTGACATCGACAAGGTAAGGGACTGCCCAATGACCCCTGAAGTATCGATCCCTGTCGCACGCAGGCCCCCCCCCGGCGTATCGATCGCAAAATGAGTCCCGTCTGCCACCCCTCCGTCGGTTGCATAGTTTGCGGTAAGAAGCGCGGTGGCATAGCCCGAGCCCGGGCCGCCGGGCTGCTGCGTATACGTGCTTCCATAGTCCGCGTAAGCCGCTCCAGTGGAAACAAAGTTAGCGGACATGTCGGCGAAGGTCTCGTTTGCCGAAGCAGTCTCGACCGTCCCAAAGGACTGTTGATAGACCGTCGTCTGCGCGGGCACAACAGCGACCGAGAGGGCGAAAAGCGCGGGAAGCGCCACGCGATGAAAGGCAGGGAACAGAGGGGATGGTGTCGTCATAGCTGGAAAGACTGAAAACATAGAATTGGAGGACTTAGCTCGATTAACGTAACGGCCCGATCCAGCCGCTCACTGGGAAAACTGTTACGGGGCGGTGACTTATCACCGTGTCGATAAAACGGGACGACATTTCGGGCCTCGGGATCATCAGTAGTCTCACCACGGATACTCCCATACCGCCCAGGCGATCTCGGGTTTGTCGGCGCGCACGTATTTGCCGCCGAGCCGCTTGACGACGTAATCGCTGTCGTAGGTGCGCACACTGCCGTCGAGGAAGCTGATGTTGGTGCGGCCACCGTAGCGGGCCGTGACCGCGGTTCCATCGCCCTTGGCCCGGCTGCTGTTGTAATCCTCGCCGCCCGTCGGACGCTCCGTCTGCGGGTCCAGCACCGACTCGGTCATAAAAGCGATCCTCGATAATTTGGCGCCGTCCGGGAACGCCGAGATGCGCATGCCCTTGGGATCATCCCGCATCTTCACACCGCCTTCTTGGGGACTCGCGTTGCTGTAAATCTGCGAGTTCATCATGTAGCAAAACGTCGGTTTGTTTGCGAGGCTCCGACGGGAGGCTTCCACATCCGCTCCGGCCGCATAAAACAGGCTGCCTTCGCGAAGATAGGACGGGGATTTATTGTTTCGATCCCGATCCACGGCGGGCGTGGCGGAGAGCGGCGACTGGCCGACGTAAGGCGGCAGCGCGTTGAACCAACACGTCGCATAGTCGGGGTTATCAACCTCGGCCCAACTCGGCCGATCCGAACTACTCTTCACCACCTCCCAAGGTAGCCGACCGCGCGTTTCCTGCAGGTGGAGTTGCAGCGCGATGCCCCATTGGCGCAGGTTGGAAGCCGAGGCGGTGCGATTGGCTACCGTGCGCACGTGACCGTAGGTCGGGATCACGATCGCCGTGAGCACGGCAATGATCGCGATCACCACAAGAATTTCGATCAGGCTAAACGCCGCAGTGCGTGAAGAAACCCGGTGCATATCGACCGGACCGTAGGCCGGCGTCCAGCCCGGTCAGGTGGAAAACTGTTACGGGAAGGTGAAATGAAAACAGGTGCGCAAATAACCTCGGTGACGCTCACGGCCACGCTTGCAGGGAGGTCGGGCGGCCCGGCAAAGAGATCGTCCTGACCACCTCCCGCGCGATGGTGTCAACCATCACCACGGCCGCTGGCTCGAGCCGGGCAACGGCCACCCACGAGGGTTGCCCGGGCACGGCCGCCACACTCAACAACGGCGCGTGCAAACGCAGGTGCGTCAACGCGCCCGGCTCGCCCGCCGCCGCACCGTTCAGATCGAGCCAGAATAATTCATCGCCCGGCGTCGTGATGTTTTCCAGTTCGTCACCGACGACCCGTTTGCGTTTTCCCGCCAGCACGGTCGCCGCTGTCTTCCCGCCATCAAGCGTCACAAACTCCGCGCAGCCCGCCGCGGTCGGATACACGATCAGGCGGCGCGCCGTCGCGACATCGAACACCGCGATGCCGCCCTCCGTTGACGCATTGGAGACGATGGCCAGCGGGCGTCCGCCTCCCCCGCACACCGTCAGCTTGTCGGGAAACGCCCGCCCCCATTCCCCGTTGTCCGCAGTCGACACGGTCTGGTAGTTTGCCCATCGCCCCGCAAGCACCGCCTTCAAATCGGCAAAGGCCAGCGCGCCGTAAAGATCCAGCGTGAGCACGAGACGGGACGTGGCCCGATCCACCGCGATCACCTCGGGAGACGGACCCGCTTCCTTCGCGGAAACATGCAACTCCGGATGATCGCGCGGCAGGGCCAGGTCCGCGACCAAGGATAAATCCGCGAGGCGCAGCACGACCAACCGGCTGCCCAAGCGGCCTTTCTTGCCATCCTTCTGGTGCGACACCAGCAGCAGGCCTTCCGGTCCGAGAATGAAAAGATCCTCGGGTTTGTGGCCGGCGGGACGAAGCTGGCGCCGCGAATTCCACCGCGCGACGATGGCCCCGGTGCTCAATTCAATCGCGTCAAGATGGCCGTCAGTTCCGCCCACGAAGACCCGATCCGCGGTGAGGCGATGTTCCTCCGGCACGAAGTCGAGCCGCAGCACCCGCGGGCCAGCTTCCCTCCACAAATCGATGATCGCAAAGTTGTCCCGACCTTCGACCGCCGCGTTCAGCGTGACGTAGCGACCATCTGGAGAAACGCGCAATTTCGCCGCCGCGCCAAACCCGGCATCGTGAAAGATCACGCCCGGCTCGCCCACCGGGTCTCCGGCGGTATCCATTTCGATCCGCATCACCCCGCCGCCACGGTCCGAGGCGAAGGCGGCGAGCACGCCACCGCCATCTGACCGCAGCGGCACAACCCATATCAAAATCAAACCCAGCAAGCCCAGCGCACGGGAAATCATGCGCCGCAGCGTGCCCGGACAACGCGGCAGGAGAACGAAAATGATGTCACGGTTTCGTCACTTCTCATGGCTCGACGCGGCGGCCGCCAACTGCGTGAGATGGCTGCCATGGAATTGGCCTGCCGCAATATCGCCAAGTCGTTGGGCGGGGTCCCGGTCTTGCGGGACGTGTCGTTGACCATCGGCCACGGCGAATGCGTCGCGCTCCTCGGCGAGTCCGGTTGCGGCAAGACCACCCTGCTTAACATCGCCGCCGGATTCCTCCGCGCCGACGGCGGCGAACTGCGGGCCGACGGTGAAATGATCGACGGCCCCGCCCGCCACGTGCCGCCCGCGCGGCGCGGTTTCGCCATGGTCTTCCAAGACCTCAGCCTCTGGCCGCATATGACCGTGGGAGAAAACGTGGCCTATGCCCTGCGCGTCAAAGGCACCGGCCGCGCCGTGCGTCGCGACCAGGCGCGAACCGCCCTCGCCCGTGTCGGCCTGCCCGACCTGCAGGATCGACGTCCCCATGAACTCTCCGGCGGGCAACAACAACGCGTCGCCATCGCCCGCGCACTCGTGGCCGCCCCCAGGATCCTCCTGCTCGACGAACCCTTCAGCGCCCTCGACACCCGCCTGCGCACGGAACTCCGTGAAGAGCTCGCTCGGCTCGTGCGAGAGGAAGGCCTGACGGCCTTGCACGTCACCCACGACCAGGAAGAAGCCCTCGCCCTCGCCGACCGCATCGCCGTGATGCGGGCCGGACGTATCGAACAAATGGGCACACCGGAAGAACTTTACCGCCAACCCGCCACGGCCTACGTCGCAAACTTCCTCGGCGGGGCCAACGTGTTCCGTCCCGCGCTCAACGCCAACGCCTGGTGGCCAGAAAGTCGTGACCGACGGTCCACTCAGCGAAACAATATCGGAACGCCCGCCCTCGCGTTGCGTCGCGAGGCCGTTTGGGTGCAGGCGCTCCGGCCGCGAGGTTCAGCGGCTCCGCCGCGCGGACGCCTGCGACTCGAGGGCCGTTGCACCGGCGCCCGGTTTCTCGGCAATGGCTACGAAATCTCACTCGACGTCGACGGCTTGGGACGCGTCTCCGGTCGGGCGGGTGAATCCTTCGCGCCCGGCACCGCCGTGAGCGCGGAATTCGATGCGTCGGACCTTCAGGAGGTGCAGCCATGAGCCAGCCCCATCTTACACGACGACAGATGCTCCGCCTGCTCGCGGCCGGCGCGTGGATAGCCGGAACCGGCTGCGGCCGACGAGAAACATCTGCGGGAAAATTGGTGGTTTATTCCGCCGGCCCCGCCCCGCTCGCGGAAAAATTCTGCGCCAGCTACACCGCGACCCACGGTCGCGAGGTGGAGCTGTTTTCCGCCACCACCGGGCAGCTCCTCGCCAAGCTCGAAGCAGAACGTTTCAATCCGCGAGCCGATGTCATCATGCTCGCCAGCCAAGTCGCCGCAGAGGGTCTGAAAGCGGAAAGCCGGCTGCATCCCACCTCGATCCGTCAACACCTCGATCGGCCCGAGTGGCACGATCTCGACGGCTACTACATCGCGACCGGCGCGGCGACGGTAGGGGTGGCCTTGCGCGCCGATCATCCGCCCCCGCCGCCCGCGGGCTGGGACTGGGAAGACTTCATCGGCGGAGGTTATGCGGGCAATGTGGTCATGCCATCGCCCCTGCGCAGCGGGGCCGCCGCGGACTTCCTGCTCGCCTATCTGCAAAGCCGCGGCTCCGAAGTCGCGTGGCAGAATCTAAAGCGGGCGCGCCATGGCGGCCTGCAAATCGCAGCCGCCAATGCGCAGGCGATATCCAGCTTGTTGACCGGCGCGTGCGCGGCCGTGATCGGCGCGGCCGACTATATCGTTCTGCGCGAAGTCGCGCGGGAAGAGCCCGTGCGAATCTATTACCCGGCCTCAGGCGGAGTGGTCACGACGCGCCCTGCCGCCGTGTTGGCCACGTCGAAACGGGTCGACGAAGCCGAGACGTTTCTCCGCCACGTCTTGAGCCCGGAGGCCCAGCGCGAGGTGGCGGCGGTGCACCTTACTCCCACGCGCCGCGACGTCGCGCTCAGCCCCGCGAAGCAAGCCGCGCAGACCCACGATGGTGAACGCGCGATGGAGTTTGACGCCACGGCGGCGCTGCTCGCACAAAACGCCGCCCTCCAGCGATTCCAGGACGAGATCGAGCGGGGCTCCGCCGCGGAGGCATGAGGACACGCGGCGAGCCGCTCAACCAGGCAACGGGGGCGGCCGGCATCGCAGTCGCGTTTGTCGCGGTGACGGTCGCCTACCCGCTGCTCGTGCTTTCTCTCCAAGCCCTGTTTCCCCAAGCGCTCTCCGGTCATTTCAGCGACCTGGGAGCGGGATTCCGGGCGATGGCGAAAAAGCCGGGGCTCGGTCCGATGTTGCTCCTCTCGCTCGCCTGGGGCGCGGCGACGACCGGTGGCGCCTGGATCATCGGTGTGCCCGCCGGCTGGGCGCTCGCCAGATTCGACTTCCCCGGACGCCGTCTGGCACGCTTGAGTCTGCTCGCACCGGTGATGCTGCCGCCGTTTCTGCTCGCCCTCGCCTACATCCTGGTCTGGCAGCGAGGCGGGCTGGCGGAGCAGATGTTCGGCGTAGTGCCTGCGTGGATGCAGGAGCAGTTCTTTGGCTTCGCCGGCGTGACGGGCGTGATGGTGTTGACGTCGAGCGGCGCGGTGGCGCTCGCCATCGAAGCCGCGTGGCGCGGGCTGCCGGCGAGGGCCGGCGAGACCGCTGAAAGCCTCGGCGCCAATCTCCGGCAACGTTGGCAGCATATTTTCCTGCCCTTGCTCCTGCCGGCGGTGCTGAATTCAGGTGTGCTGGTCTTCGTGGATGCGCTGTCGAATTTCGGCGTGCCGACTACCTTGGGCACCCGCGCCCATCTACCGCTCCTACCCGCCGAGATCTACGCCTTGGTGACGAGCTGGCCCGTCAACCTGCCGCTGGCGACGGCGCTTTCCCTGCTCCTTTGCGTCGTCGCCACCGCGCTCTTTCAACTCACCCGGACGTTGCTCCGAACGACCCAAGGGCAACAGAGCGGCGGGGGCGGCCCCACGGTGAAAAAACTGGGACCGGGCGGAACGATCGCGGCATGGGTTGGTTTCGGAACGGGGTTCATCGTGGGAGGAGCGGCACCACTCGTGGTCATCGTGCTCGCGAGCCTCGTGGAACGGTGGAACGACGGCGCCCCCATCTGGACGCTGGACCACTACCGCCGGGTTCTGGCGCCGGACGGAACGGGATGGGCGGCTTTGCTCACGAGCGCGGGGCTGGGCGCCTCAGTCGCGACAATCTGTGCCATCGTCGGCGGGATCGGCGCCTACGCCAACGCGCGCCATCGTGGTTGGCTGATCCGAGTCAATGATCAGTTGACCCTACTGCCGAGGATCGTGCCGAGCATCGCCATCGTCGTCGCAATGATCCTGGCGTGGAATGCACCATGGATTCTGCTGCCGATCTACCACACCGGCTGGGTGCTCCTGCTCGCCTACCTCGCCCTGTATCAGGGCGATGCGGCACGTCTGGCCGACACGGGGATGCGCGGGATAGGAGGCAACCTCGAACAAGCGGCCGCATTGCTCGGCGCGTCGCGCGGGCGCATCTGGCGGGATGTGGTGCTGCCCATTCTCCGGCCGGCGCTGCTGGCCGGCTGGGCGCTCACGTTTGTGGGGTGCGTGCGGGATCTCGTGGCCTCGGTGATGCTGTTGCCGCCCGGCATGCATACGGTCGGCAGCTACATTTTCGCCCAATTCGAACAGGGTGAACTTGCTCAGGCGATGGCCATGGCCGTGTGCGGACTGGCACTGAGCGGTGGCGTGCTGCTCTTGCTCCCGCGTCGCTAGCGCGGACTTTGGACTTCTCTCTGCACCGGCGAGACGGCTACGTTTCCCGACTCGAACGATGATCTCGCCCACCAACATCCAACTCATTGGCCCCGAAGTCGCCATCATCTGGAGCGACGGGCTCGAAACGTATTTCAGCGGCGAGGATCTGCGCGCGGCATCGCCCAGCGCCGAAAACATCGGCGAGCGCGACATCATGGGCAACCAATACGGCGGCGACGGCCCGACCCAGTTTCCAGGCGTGACGGTGCTCGGTTGGGAACAGGTCGGAAACTACGCCTTCCGTTTCGAATTCAGCGACGGCCACCGCACCGGTCTCTACAGCTACGATTATCTGCGCAAACTCGCGACCGACGCCTGACCCACCTCACGCGCCGCCCCTCACGTCTCACCACTCTTTCCCACCATGTCGTTTCCCGCCCGCACCACCCACGCCGAAATCGAACTCGGCGCCACCTTGCAGCCGAAATTTGGCCCCGATGGTCTCCTCCCCTGCATCACGCAGGATGTCGCCACCGGCCAAGTCCTGATGTTTGCGTTCATGAACGCGGAATCGCTGGAACACACGCTGAAGTCGGGCAAAGCCACCTATTGGAGCCGCTCGCGCTCGAAACTCTGGATGAAGGGCGAGGAGTCCGGCAACGTGCAGGTCGTGCGCGAACTTTACACCGACTGCGATCAAGACGTGATCCTCATCAAGGTCGAGCAGCAGGGTTCCGCCAATGCGTCGTGCCACAACGGATACAAATCGTGTTTCTACCGCAAGCTCGACGCTCTCGACGATCCCTCGTTTAAGCTGAACTTCGTCGCCGAGCCGCTCTTCGATCCCGCGAAAGTCTACGGCAAGAAGTAAGTGGGAGCGGGGCCGACTGCCCCCGCCCACCCGCGCCTCCGCGGTCAGGAACCGGGAGCCAAGCCGCGTTCGCTCGTGCGGGCGAAGCTCAACATGTGCACGTATTCCGGTGTCTCGGCATCGGCATGGGTCGCCAGGCGATCGAGCGCCTGGCTGCGGTTGAGCCCGTCTCGAAACAACACGCGATGGATCGCCTTCACCCGGTCCAACTGTTCGCGCGTGAACCCCTTTCGCTCCAGCCCGACCTTGTTGATCGCCCGGATAATCGCCGGCTGGCCGTCGGCGATGAAATACGGCGCGATATCCTGCACGACCTTGGCGTAAGCGCTCACCATGGCGTGCGCGCCAATGCGGCAAAATTGGTGGATGCCCGAAACGGCGCCGAACACGACGTGATCTTCGATGTGCACATGGCCGGCGATGCCGACCGAATTGCTCGCCACGATGTGGCTGCCGAGCACGCAATCATGGGCGACATGGCCGTAGGCCAGCAGGTTGTTGTCATCACCGATCACCGTGAACTCACCGTCCTTCGTGGCCGCGTGCACCGTGTAATACTCGCGAAAAACATTGCGGGCGCCGATCCTCACGCCGGGGTTACCTCCCACGTATTTGAGATCCTGCGTTTTCGCACCGATGTTAGCGTAGGGGAAAACCTCGCAGGCGGCGCCCATGACCGTGTTGCCCTCGACCGAGGCGTGATGATGCAGACGGCAACCGTCGCCGAGCTGCACGCCCGCGCCGACGAAGCCGAAGGCACCAATATTCACGTCGGTGCCGAGCTCGGCGCCGGGTTCCACGACTGCCGAAGGATGAATGGTGACGGCCATCGGACTAATCCGTTTCGCTGGTGTCGATGATGGCAAACATCACCTCGGCGGACGAGGCGACCTGGCCGTCGACGGTGCAGGTGCATTCGGCCTGGGCGAGTTTGTTGCCGCGTGATTTGGTCAGCTTGGCGTTGATGATCAACTGGTCGCCGGGCCGCACCGGCTTGCGGAACTTTACCTTGTCGGCGCTCATGAAAAACGCCGTGCGCCCCTCGCTGGCCCCGCGGCGCAGCATCAGGATGCCGGCGGCCTGCGCCATGGCCTCCAGTTGCAACACACCGGGCATGACGGGATTGCCCGGGAAGTGGCCTTGGAAATATTGCTCGTTGATCGTGACGTTCTTGATCGCGACCAGCGAGTCGTCGCCAATGAACTCAACCACCCGGTCCACCATGATGAACGGATAACGATGCGGCAACGTGTCGATGATGCGGCGGATATCCAGCTCCGTCTCGGTAGGCATCACCATCGAAGGGCGCGGCTTCTTTTTGGCGCTCTTCTTGCGCTCCTCCACGTTGGCGGCGATCGCCTTCGAGAGCTCGGCATTGATCGCATGTCCGGGACGCGTGGCGATGATGTGCGCCTTGAGCGGCTGGCCCAGCAACATGATGTCGCCGATGATATCCAGAATCTTGTGACGCACGAACTCGTCCTTAAAGCGCAAGGGCTCCTTGGAGATGATCTTGTCGCCCTTGATCACGATCGCGCAGTCGAGTGAGCCCCCCTTGATCTTGCCGAGCTTCAACAGCTCTTCGATATCCTCATAAACCGTAAAGGTCCGCGACGCCGCGATCTGCGTCATGTAGACGTCGGGATCGATATCCAGCGTGAGATGCTGCGTGTGGATGCCGCGATCATCCGCCGAGGTGCAGGTGATCTTCAGACCGTCATACGGCAGCGCGATGATCGACGAGTTGCCCCGCGTCACCGAGATCGGCTCCTCCAGCACGAGATAGTCGCGGTCCGCGTCCTGCTCGACGGGTTCGCCGGACATGATCAAATCGACAAACGGCTTGGCCGAGCCATCCAGAATCGGCGGTTCGCCGGCATTCAGCTCGATGAGCACATTGTCCACGCCGCAGCCGTGCAGGGCGCTCAAGACGTGCTCCACCAAACTGATCTTGGTGTGACCATCCTGGATAGTGGTATTGCGCACCAAATCCGTGATGTGAGACGCCCGCGGGCGCAGTTCCGGTTGACCGGTGAGATCGGTCCGTTTGAAGACCAAGCCGTGACCGGCCGGAGCGGGTTTCAAGGTGAGAGTGACCGGCTCGCCCGAGTGCAAACCGCTACCCGTCACCGTAACCTCACGCGAAAGCGAGCGTTGTTTCATGAGTCCGGGCAGTGTCGCCATTTCCCTTCTGAGAGCGCAAGTCCCGAGATGCGACCCGACCCGAGCGACTTACCGTCCGAAGTCCCTGACAAGCGCGGCCCTTGACAGGCCGGGACCGCATTTCTTACTCCCTCTCTTTTCGCTTCAAACAACCTTCCCTCTTTTCCGTATGCCTAACGCCAACGAAATCCGTCGCGGCCAAGTGATCAAATACAACGGCACGCCCCACCTCGTCCTCGAGACCGTGCACCGCACCCCGGGCAACCTGCGCGCGTTCGTGCAGATCAAGATGCGCAACCTGCAATACGGCAAATCGCTCGACCAACGCTTCGCTTCCAGCGACTCGCTCGAGGTCATGCAGACCGAGCGGAAGACCTTGGAGTTCAGCTACATCGCGGGCGACACCTTTGCGTTCATGGACCCCGAGAGCTACGAGACCATCGAGCTCGGAGCGGATCTGGTCGGCGATTATAAAAACTATCTCACGCCCAACGGCACCGTCGAAGTGCTCTACGTCGACGGCAACCCGATCACGATCGACCTGCCCTCCTCCGTGGTGCTCAAGGTCGTGGAGAGCCCTGAGGGCCTGAAGGGCGATACGGCCAGCAACGTGCAAAAACCCGCCACGATGGACACGGGCCTGGTCGTGCAGGTCCCTCTCTTCATCAAGGAAGGCGAGATGCTGAAAATCAGCACCGCCGATGGCTCCTACATGGGTCGCGCTTAAGCAGACGCCCTTCGCTCGATGGGCCAAAAGGGCGGGACCGCTTGGTCCCGCCCTTTTCCTTTTCGCTGTCCGACCGACGTGGCGCGCATCCCGCCTCAGACGACCCGCGACCAGAGCACTTTCAGGTAACGACTGTCCAAACAGTTTGAATACACCGGATGATCCGCCCCCGCCCCGGTGACGTCCAGAAACTGCAGGCGGCGCTGCTGGCGGTGCGCGGCCCGAATCACGAGCTGCTCAAAATTCTCCCCGCTCACCAGGCCCGAACAGGAACACGTTACAAACACGCCGCCCGGTTTCACCAGCGAAACGGCGAGCTGATTGAGGTCTTCGTATTTCCGCCGTCCCTCCGCCGCGCCGGCCGGATCACGCGTCATGACCAGCTTCGGCGGATCGAGGACCACGACGTCCCACGATTCGCCGTTCTGCTGCATCTGCCGGGCGTAGGCAAACGCATCGGCGTGCACGAACTTCACCCGCTCTTGGTTCAGGTTCACGTTGCGCTTCGCCATGGCGATCGCCGCCTCATCAAGATCAACGGCCGTGACCTCGGCGGCTTCGCCGGCGACCTTGGCGTTGAGCGAGAAACCCGCCGTGTAACAGCATAGATCGAGCACGCGCGCGCCCTTCGTGAACGCGGCCAGCCGACGGCGGTTGTCGCGTTGATCACAGAAGAATCCCGTTTTGTGCCCGGCATCAAAGTCGACCTCATAGCGCACGCCGTGCTCGCGGAACTTCACCAGGCGCGGCGCGGCCGCATTGGTTTCGTTGAAGGTCGAAGGCTTGATGCCTTCGAGACTGCCGAGGTCGTGGTCGACGTGCACCCGGGCGTAGCGCGTGCCAGCCAACTCGTGCAGCAGGGGCAACCACGCCGGCAGACGCTGCGCCATGCCGAGGCTCGTGACCTCGCAGAGCAACACATCGGCGTAGCGGTCCACGATCAAGCCGCTCAGACCGTCGCCATCGGAATTGATCAGTCGATAAGCCTCCGTCCCTTCGTCGAGTTTCAGCGTCTCACGACGCAGCGCGACCGCCGTGCGAATCGCGCCTTCGAAATAGGCTTCATCGGCCGGCCGATTGCCGTGGGCGACGACTCGCAGCGGAATCTTGGCGCGCGGGTTAAACAGGCCGATGCCGGCGGGGTAACCCTGCTTGTCGAATACGTGGACCAGATCGCCCGGACGCGCATCGGGCGAGACATTGCCCAGCAGGCGCGGAAAGATCTGCGGCTGGAACGTGACGTATTTGAGCTGCGCCCAGGGGCGCGGGCGTTCGGCGGGAGCAATGGGATCGGCAAGATCAGGCGCAGACATGGCGGGAGCAAAAGAGACGGACGGTGCAGGGTCGATACGCAAGAAGGCCGGCGCCCAAGCGCCGGCCTTCGTTAAATGCGAATGCGTTAAAACGGAGGAACCGTTTAGGCAACGCGCTCGACCACCAGCGGAGGTGGGTTCGGGCGCTTCGGCGCGAGACGGTAGGCGCTCTTGAAGTATTCGAGGGCCTGCTCGAGCTTCGACTCGTCGTTGTAGTGGATCATCATCAACGGCTCGCCTTGCTTGACCTGGGTGCCGACCTTGCGGATCTCGGAGACGCCCACGGCGTAGTCGATCTTGTCCTTCGGCTTGTCGCGACCGCCGCCGAGGATGTGCACGCCGCGCGCGATCATCGCCGCATTGATGGTGTGCACGTAACCGCGCTTCGGCGCCGGCAGCTTGCGGATATGTTTCGCCTCGGGGAACTTCTCCGGGTGGTCGATGTAGCTCGTGTCGCCGCCTTGGGCCTTCACGAGTTCCTTCAACTTTTCGAGGGCAGAACCATCGGTGAGATGGCGCTGCACGGTCTGCTTGGCCGACAGGGTCGAGCCCGCGACGCCGGCGAGACGCACGATTTCCATGCCGAGCTTCAACACGAGCTCCTGCATGTCCTCGGTGCCTTCGCCCTTGAGGAGCTTGATGGCCTCCTTGAGTTCGAGCGAGGTGCCGACGGTGTCGCCGAGCGGCTGATTCATGTCGGTGACCAGCGCCACGCAACGGCGCTTCATCGAGCGGCCCACGCGGGTCATCGAACGCGCCAACTGCTTGGCCTGCTCGAGATCCTTGATGAAGGAACCGTTGCCCCACTTCACGTCGATCACGAGGCCCTCGGAGCCCTCGGCCAATTTCTTGGAGAGGACGGAGCCGGTGATGAGTGGCAGGCTTGGGATCGTGCCGGTCTGCTTGCGGGTTTCGAAGAACTTGGCGTCGGCCGGAGCGAGCTTCTCGTCTTGCGCGACGATGGCGCCGCCGATCTTGCCGAGCTGCGAAACGAATTCAGCGATGGTCAGCTTGGTTTTGAAGCCGGGCACGGAAGCCAGCTTCTCCAAGGTGTTGATGATATAATCGTGCTCATCGTCGCACATCATCGGCACCAAGACACCGGCCGCCATGGCCAAGGGAACCAAGACCAGCGAGGTCTTGTCGCCCACGCCGCCGGTCGAATACTTGTCGATCTTGGGCTTCGCGATATGGGAAAGATCAATCACTTCACCGGAGAGCATCATCTCTTCCGTCAGTTCGGCCGTCTCTTGGGCGGACATCTGTTGGAAATAGATCGCCATGAGCAACGCCGAGAGCTGGTGCTCGGGGAGATCGCCATCTAGCGTGCTATCAATGATATAGCGAATTTCTTCTTGATTAAATTCGCCTCCATCGCGCTTCTTTTCAATGAGGAACTCAAAAGTCGGTTTGATGAACCTGCGAGGAGGCAGCGTGCGTTTCGTCATGTGCGTGATATGAATAACTCGTCTTCGATTGAAGTCGTAAACCGCCAAGCCAATAGGGGATTAGTGGCGCTTGTCGAGTCAAAATTACCCACCTCCCCCGACCCTCAAAACGGCATAGCTCACTCGACTGCAGCAATTTAGCACCAAAAAACGCCGCTGGCACCCCCGGAACCCGGCCGTCTCTCGGCTCAACTCTGCGCTTGCGACCCTACCGGTTGAAACGGTTGTTTGGCGCGATGCACGTCTCGTTTAATCCCGCCGCCGATCTCGATGCGGTCCTGCGTCAGGCAGCCACGTCGCTCAATCTCGACGCGACCTCGTTTGCCCCCGACGTGCGCCCGGCCGACGCTCAGCACGGAGATTTTCAGGCCAACGGCGTGCTCCCCTACGCCAAACAGACGCGTCAAAACCCGCGTGCGCTCGCCACCCAGCTCACCGGCGCCCTTCCCGCGGGATTCAGCCACGCGTGGGAAACGGTGATCGCCGGCCCAGGATTCATTAATTTCACCCTGAAACCAGCCGCCTTGGCCGCGTGGTTGGCCTCGTTTACGACCGCGGACGCCTTGGCCGAAGCCGCCGCCCGAGACAGCGAATTTTCCGGTCAGACCTGGGTCGTCGACTACAGCGCCCCCAACACGGCCAAGCAAATGCATGTCGGCCACCTGCGCTCGGCCGTCATCGGCGAGGCAGTTTCCCGGCTGCTCACCTACCGCGGCGTGCGCGTCATCCGCGATAATCACATCGGCGATTGGGGCACGGGCTTCGGCAAGCTCATCTGGGCCTACAAACGGCACCTCGACGCCGCCGCCCTCGCGGCCGAACCACTCGAGGAGTTCGAACGCCTCTACAAACTCGGCAACTCCTCGGCCGAGGCCGACGTCGCCGTGCTCGAAGACGCTCGCCACGAACTCGTCAAACTCCAGCGAGGCGACGCCGAAAACCTCTCCATTTGGAAACACATCAACGAAGTCTCTCTGGCCGCCTTTCAGGTCATCTATGACCAACTCGGCATCCACTTCGACTACACGCTCGGCGAGAGTTTCTATAACGACAAGGTCGGCCGCGTTTACGATGAACTCACCGCGCTCGGCCTTGCCGAGGAGAGCGAAGGCGCTCTCGTGGTTTTCCATCGCGAGCATCCGCGTTTCAAGAACCAGCCGTTCCTCATCCGCAAGAGTGACGGGGCCGCGAACTATGCGTCGACCGATCTCGCGACAATTCTCTACCGCCACGACCATTTCCATGCCGACGCCGCGATCTATGTGATCGACTCGCGTCAAAGCGATCATTGCCAACAACTCTTCCTCACCGCCCAAAAATGGTTTGAACGTGAACAACGGCCCTTGCCTCGCCTCGAACACGTCGCCTTCGGCACCGTCCTCGGCGATAACGGCAAGCCCCTCAAAACGCGTTCCGGCGAAAACATCAAATTGAAGGATCTGCTCGGCGAAGCCCGCGACCGCGCGCGCCGCCTGGTCGACGAACGCAGCGCCGATCTCCCCGAGGAGGAACGCGCCCGCGTTGCCGAAATCGTCGGCATCGGTTCGGTCCAATACGCCGACCTCTCCCAAAACCGCTCCAGCGATTACCTCTTTTCGTGGGACAAAATGATTTCCCTCGAAGGCAATACGGCCGCCTACCTGCTCTACGCCATCGCTCGCCTGCGCTCGATCTTCCGCCGCCTCGAACTCGATCCCGAAGATCTCAGCCAGGAGACGCTC
>CAXBDS010000106.1:0-17729 GCA_963974355.1 uncultured Opitutaceae bacterium | reverse complement strand
GAGCAGGGGCGACCCCATTTCACGCGTTTGCGGCGTTGGGATCAGTGGGGCCTGCTGAAGTCCTCCTTTGTGCCGATTTTCGATGCGGAGGGTAAGGTGATCGCGATGTCGGGCACCGATGTGAATGTGAGCGTGATCGAAGCCCGCACCCGCAACGCGTTGCTGCTCGTGTTCACGGTGGGGTCGCTGGCCCTGCTGGCCGCGTCCGCATGGTCATGGCGGATTGCGCGAGTGCTGCGGCGACCGGTCGAAGATCTCAAAACGGGCGCCTTGCGGGTGGCGGCGGGCGACTATCACGAATTACAAATTTCCCAGCCCCAGGAGTTGCATCGACTCGCGGAGGACTTCAATCGCGTCAGCCGTGAGGTGAAGCGCACCTCGGAACATTTTGCGGCGGAGACGGCGCGCATCGTGACAGCGCAAAACGAGCGCGAGATCCGACAACGCCTCGCGCAGTCGAGTGGGGGGGCGAACGCCTTGGCCAGCTGGCCGGGCGTGAGCTTGAGGGCGGATCAGCGGCCGGGCGCCGATGCATTGGTCGAGTCTGAACGAGCTCTCATCTGGTGGTTCCGCCCGGAGGCGGTGCCCGACCGGGATGCGTGGCGGGAGCGTTCGGACATGGCTCGTCGGGTGGCGGCGCGATGGCGGGGCGAGGTGCCGGCGAATGACGCCGCCTCATGGCCCGACGAGTTGGCCGCCGTCATCGTGCTGAATCGCCCGGAGCAAACGTGGGCGGTGGGCTTTGCGCGTGCACCGGCGGAGGGTGAGTCCTGGAAAATCGAATACGACGGCGACGCCGTGCGATTTGGGGGTTTGGCGATCGGTTGGACCCTGAGTCTGGTGGGTTATGCCGAAAGGGAGGTCGTGTCATGAGTCCGCTCGACACGTTGACGTTGTTGGGGCGGCTGGCCCCGTTTGA
Organism: uncultured Opitutaceae bacterium; assembly: GCA_963974355.1. Lineage (GTDB taxonomy): Bacteria > Verrucomicrobiota > Verrucomicrobiia > Opitutales > Opitutaceae > Actomonas. Next base: position 16,810 of record CAXBDS010000106.1, on the reverse strand, counting down.
CCGGCTGAACGGCGACGAGCGCCTGAGTGTGGCGTCCGTTTTGCGGGAACGGCATTATGCGGCCGACAGCGTGGTGCAGCCGAAGGGCGAGGCGTGGCCGCACCTGTTGATCCTAGTCGGCGGGAGTTGGCAGGCCGAGGGATCGCCTCTGCCGCCGTTGTTGGGAGTGGCTTCCGTGCTTGGCGCCGACGACTCGGCGGTGGAAGTGCGTGCCGGGGTGGAGGGCGTGCATTGCCTGATGTTGGAGAAAGGCCACTTCTTCACGATGGCGAACGAGTGTCCGAATGTCCTGCTGGGGCTGTTGTCGCTGGCAGACGGCGACAACGAAATGGAGCGGGGGTTTAAATGAAGCTGCGCACCCAGACATTGGTGGCGGCGGTGCCGCTTTTTCTCCTGTTGGGCATCGTGGGCAATGGGGTCGCGTGGTTCCTGAAGGCGTGGGAGCTGCGCACGGCGGCCGAGCGGGCGGCGATGTCGGTGGCGGTGGCGTTGGCGGAGGAAGCGACGGCGGTCGATGCGGTGAACACGGTCGAGGGCAAGGCGGCGATGGATCGGGGGGCGGCGCAGCTGGCGAGGTGGGATCTGCTGGAGCGCATCACGCTGTTTGACGAAGCCGGTGATGCCGTTTGGCGGTGGAAGTCCGAGGCGGCGGCGGAGGCGGCGGATGAACCGTTGATATTGCCTCCGGGCGTGATGCAGAAGGGCGAGCGCCTGATCGAAGTGCGGTCCGATCATCCGGTGGTCCGAGCGGTCGCGGCGACCGAAGCGGGGCGAGTAGAGATTGCCTGGCGATTGCCGAAACTCGTGCCCGAGATCGCGTTGATGCGGCGGCGTTTCTTCATCGAGGCGAGTCTCGCGGTGGTGGTGGGAATCTCGTTGGTGTGGGCGCTGGGTTATCTGCTGACCAAGGACGTGCGGCGCTTGGCCGTGGTCACGCCGCAGGTGGGCGAAGGCACGTTTCAGGCGCCCGAACATCTTCGCGTGGCCGAGTTGGATGACTTGAGCCGCACATTGGGGGTGCTGGATGCGATCACCCATGAGGCGCGTCAGAAATTCCAACGCACGCAGGCTGAGTTGGAAATGTTTCGCACGGATGAGGACTTGGGAAAGGCATTTCGCCGGGCATGGCTGCGACCGATTGACCGGGTGCTGGCGGGCCGGCGGGTCACGGTGCGGTTACTTTCTGAGGGAGCGGTCTGCCATGCGTTTGGTGCGCTGGAGCGAGGCTCGGGCCTCGGGTCCGCGGGCGCGGGTGGCGTGGTCTGGATGGTGCGGCTGAACGATGTGCCGGGACTCGATACGGCGCGGGAAGCGTCGGCGGCGGGCGCTGAATTGACCGCGGCGTTGGCGGATGACGCGAGGGACGTCGGCTCGACGATTGCCCAAGTCGCGTCGTGGTTTAGGTTGGAACGCGTGGTGGTCGTGACTTGGTCCGATGCGGCCGGTGTGATCACGACTCACCGTTGGACGCCGCAAGCCGGAGTCGAGCCTTCTACGGCGACGGGCGCACGCGCGTTTTGCAGCGATGATTCGGGGGCGACCGTGGACGCGGGCGAGACGCTGGTGAAATCCGCTGCGGCTGAACCACTGCCGAAGGTGATGGCGGCGTTGGCCAATCTGCTGGGCGGAACCGGCGGGGTGGTTGCCCTGATCGAAACGGACGGCGGGCAAGGCCTTCGCCAACCCCAGGATGAGATACCGGGTGGCTGATTTGGACGAAACGTTCCAGCCGGTTCAGCCCGGCGTGCGCTGGTTCGATCTGGCGCCGGTGCATGTGTGGCGCTTTGCGTTGCGAGGTGAGCTCGCGGCGTGGCCGTGGTGGTCGGACAGGCTGACCACCGGCGAGATCGAGGCGGTGCAGCGATACCGTCGACCGGAAGATCAGGAGCGCGCCTTGATCAGCCGGGGGGCGCGTCGTCACTTGATCGCGGAGGTCTGTGCCTGTGCGCCCGAGGACGTTGATCTAGGGGTGGGTTTGCATGGCAAACCCAGCTGCCAGTCGCCGCGGGCGGGCCGCACTGATCTGGAGTTTAACGTCTCGCATTCCGGGGCGTGGGTGTTGGTTGCGATTTCGATGCGCGGGGCGGTCGGCGTGGACATCGAGCAGCACCGTCCGGTGGAGGAAGAGCGTTTGGTCGCCGATTGTTTTTCGCCAGAGGAGGCGATGGCGTGGCGGGCCTTGCCGCCGAAAGATCGCACGGCTGGATTTTACGCGACGTGGACGCGGAAGGAGGCGTATTTGAAAGGTCTCGGGGTCGGGCTGGGCAAAGCGCTGGATCGGTTTAGCGTGACGGTGGATCCATCGCCGATGGCGCACGTGGTGGTGCACGACGACGATGACCCGACCGCGACGGATCGATGGGCGTTTTGGCCGCTGCCCATTGACGGAAACCACTCCGCCTCGCTGGTGGTGGCAGGCCGTCCGTCTTCGGTGTGTCGGTGGGAGTGGCCGGGGCACGAGTCCCCGGTCGAGGCCTAAACGTCGATGGGGCGGGCCGGGAGCGGGGGAAGACCGAGCTTTTGCAGAAGTTCGGACCGGAAGGCCGTCCAGTCAAAATTCAGATAACTGCCGCCTTTCTCGTAGTGGCGGATGAACGCGTGGCCGAGGAGATAGCTGTAGCCGGCCATGATGATCGGAGGGCCGAGCAGCCGTACAGGCACCGCGATCCAAGGCATGGTGGCGGTAAAAAAATCCCGGGCAATCGTGGTGACGGGATTGCTGGAGAGGAGGTAGTGGAGCACGCCGGCGGAACCAGCGGCGAGGACGGCTTTCACCGGCTCCTGACTGAAGGGGACACCGTAGATGCGAGAGAGCGACGCGAGCATTTTAAGGTGCATGCCGGAAACGGCGATGCTGCCGACAAAGGAGCCGGGAATGAGGGCTGCGGCCGCACAATAGCCGGCGTGCTCACGCACGGTCCGCCGGGCCTCGGCGGAGGTTTGCCGTGTGACGCGGGGCTCGATCGTGACGAAGGGCGTATCGGTTTCGATAGTCTGGGTCATCGGAGGTTTTGGACGGTGGTTTTCGCGTCGTGCCAACGGCGAGCGAATGCGGCTTCGGCGACGTCGAGGTCAAGGTTCTGGAGGGTTCCGCCGGCCTCAAAATGATCGATGATGATATGGCCGGTGAGGTAGGTGATCGAGCCGGCGGCAACGGGCAGGGTCGTGAGGCTGAGTAACGAGCCCAGGCCGGGCAGGAATTTCGCCATACTGCCGAGGGCGCTGCAGGCGAGCACGGTGCCGCCCAGCGAGCCAATCAGCGAGACGACGATCGCTTTGGCCTGACCTTTGGAAAACTCGACGCCATAGGCATGCGAGAGATCGGCCAGCAGCTTCAGTTGCAGTCCGACGACGGCGGCGAGGTCGGCCACGGGCATCGGAATGAGACCGGCGCCGCTGGCGAGGAGCACCTGTTGGCGCACGATCTTCTCGGCCGTGTGTCGGCGCTGCGGAACACCCTTTGCGGCGTCGGCCGGAACGGTGGCGAGGGGCTCAGTGACGGGCGCTGGCGGCGTTTTAGCCGAGGGCGTTGGTGTGGCTTTGGCGAGGGTCGCACGTTTTTTGGCAGATGCCTTGCGACGCGCCGTGGTCGGTGCCGCGGGTTGGGGGGCCGGAGTCGCCGCCGCGGGCTCGGCTTCGGCGCCGAGGGAGCGGTTTAGTTTGGCGAGCAGCTGGGCACTTTTTTTGGCGCGAGGCATGGGCGGAGGAATCAGGGATGCAGGGCGGCGATCTCAAGGGCGGCCGAAAGGAGTTCTTCACGGCTCGAGGCGTCGAGCGCGGCCCAGCCGAGCAGGGCGGCGTGTTGGAAAGCTTGGCGGCGACCGATCTTGGTTTGCAAGGCCGGCAGGCCGATACGTTCGGCCAGGTTGTCGAGATCGCCGGCGAGGACGGTGCGACGTTGCACCTGATTGAAGAGAATACGCGCCGGTTTGCCCGGCGGGAGGTGGCGACGAATCACGGCCACGGAATCCTGCGAGGTCCAGAGATCGGCGGGGGAGGGTGAACTGACCAGAATCGCGCAGTCTGATTCCGCGAGGGAGTCGTGCAGGAGCTTGGAGTCAAGGCGGGGTGGCGTATCAATCACCACAAGACGGTGCTCGCCTTGCGGGGTGGCCAACTCAAGTTCGCCCGTTTCGCGCAACCAGCGGGTGGCGGTGCCTTGGGGATCACGATCCACAAGCGCCACGCGATGACCCGCCTTTTGAAAAGCGGTGCCGAGCAGGACCGCCAACGTGGTTTTTCCGGCGCCACCTTTGCCGTTGCAGAGCGTTATTTTCACCAAGGAGGAATAAACCCACCAGCCAGAAGTCGGATCGAAGTTCGAGGCACAAAAAAACCCCGGGGAGTGTCCCCGGGGTTTGGAATAAAGCCAATCAGGCTGAAGCGGCTTCAGCGGGGGTCTCGACGACGGCCGGGCAACGCTTGTCCGACGCCAGCACGATCACGAACGCGATCACGGGGGTGAAGATGAACGACAGGACGAAGTAGGCCCAGAAGCCGAATTTGCGATCGCGACCGAAGTAGGCGACGAGCAGCGCGAGCAGGGTGTAAACGATGAAGCTAGGAATCATGGTAGGGTGGGAGGAGGATTAAACGACTGAAGAGGCGGACAAAATTAGGCTGAGGGACGCTTGGTCACCTTGTTAACGGCGTCGTCGATTTTGGACTCCACCTTATCGGCCGTCGTTTTGAATTTGGTTTCAACCTTTCCGGCGGTCGTCTTGACGCATTCCTTACCGTTTTGGAACTCGCGAGCAAAGGCGTTCTTGGCGCCGGAGGCATCAAAGGAAAGGAAGGTGCCGCCGGACTCGAAGTGCTGGGTAAACACTTTGCCGGTCGCGAAGGTAAGGGCGCCGGCCACCACCGGTAGGGTGGCGAAGCTGAAGAATGAACCGACCCCAGGGACGATCTTGGCGACACTGCCCACGATGCTGACGGCCAGCGAGGTGGAACCGAGGCTCGAGATCAACGAAAGCACGATCGACTTGCCCCGGTTCTCGGAAAATTCCACGCCATAGACGCCGGAGATCTCTTTGAGCATCTTGAGTTGCACCCCGGTGATGGCGGCGAGGTCGGCGAGGGGAAACGGAATGAGCCCGGCGCCCATGGCCCAGCCCACGTAGTGATTGGTGATGGCTTCGGCTTCCGACAATTTGGAAGGGGCCGTGGTTTCAGTCGTCATAAATTGCGCGTTTTAAGGTTAACGGCGGGAGCGGGCAAAACGTGCTCCGAGAGCCCCGTGCATTCAAGGGTAAATTTGGCCAGATTCCGTGCAAGTGATTGGTTTTGCGACGGTGTTGTTAAGGATCTGTAAAAAATTAACGTCCGCCTCTACGATCGTCGGCGAGGCCTTTTTCGTGCGGGGCATTTTGCACGCTTTTTTCTTCCCGCCTAACGCTTCGCCTCTACGGTGTGGGCGCTTTGTCTACACCTTCGGAGATATCCCTGCTAGCGGAGCCCGCACTCAAGTCTTGGGAGGACTGGGGCGCGCGTTTGACGCGGGCGGCGAGTCGGCCGGAGCGGGGGATTGTTCACTATTTTGCAGACGGGAGACAACGCTTTCAGAGTTATGCGGCGTTGCGGGATCAAGCGCTCGGCGTTTTGGCCGGCTGGCAAGCCGCGGGATTGCGGCCTGGATCGGGTGTCGTGCTGCAACTTGAGGCCAGCGACGATTTTTGGACCGCCCTTTGGGCGTGTTTGATGGGTGGATACGTGGCGATTCCGGTGCTGCGCCCGCCGACCTATGAGCACGACAGCGGTGGGCGCCGGAAACTCTGGAATGCCTGCACGGCGATGGCGGACGTCGTGGTCGCCCTGCGGGCGGAGGATCGGGCGGAATTTGAGGCGGCGGCGGCCGAGGCCGGCCTGAGCCCGACCGTGGTCGAGTTCCCCGGCCAGATTACCGGTCGGCCCGGGGTGGCGGTGTCTTCTGCGCCGACCCGCCCGGCACTGATGCTCTTCACGTCGGGCAGCACGGGGGCAAGCAAGGGCGTGCCGCTCACGGAAGGTAATTTGGCGGCCATGGCCCGCGGCACCATCGACATGAACGGCTTTACCGCCGAGGACGTGGCGTTGAACTGGATGGCGGCCGATCACGTGGGCGCGATTTCCTTTCTGGGGCTGGTGCCGGTGGCGGCGGGCTGCGGTCAAATTCAGGTGCCGACGTCGCTCATCTTGCAGCGCCCGACGCGGTGGCTCGATTTGATCGCGGAGCATCGCGCGAGCATCTCATGGGCTCCGAATTTTGCCTTCGCGCTGGTGCTGGACCGGGAGGCCGAGGTGCGGGCGGGGAACTGGGATTTGTCCTCGATGCGCTTTCTGGTCAACGCCGGCGAACCTATCGTGGCGCGCACGGCCCGACGCTTTTTGGAGGTGCTTGAATCACGGGGGCTGCCCGCCGATGCGTTGCGTCCGGCCTTCGGCATGTCGGAGACCTGCTCGGGCATCACGTGGTCGCGCGGGTTCCGGCGTAGTGAGACGAGTGATACGCAGCAATTCGTCAGCCTCGGCCCGCCGATTCCGGGCGCGGAAATGCGCATCGTGGATGATGCGGGCGAGCCGGTGCCCGAGGGCGTTTCCGGCCGCTTTCAGTTGCGCGGGGCGTCCGTCTTTTCCGGCTACCATGATCGCCCCGAATTAAATGCCGAGACGTTTGCCGGTGGCTGGTTCGTCACGGGGGATCTTGCTTATATTAAGGCGGGCGAGCTCTACATCACGGGGCGCGAAAAAGATGTGATCATCGTGAACGGGGCGAATTTCTACGCCCATGAGATCGAGAGCGTGGCCGAGCAGATCACCGGCGTGCGCAAGTCCTTCACGGCGGCCGGTGCGGTGCGCGATGCGCAGAGTGAGACGGAGCAATTGGCCGTCTTTTTTGTGGCGGAAGAGAAGGGCGATCTCACTGCGCTGGCGAAGGCGATTCGGGCGGCGGTGGCGCAGCAGGTGGGCGTGACGCCGCACTATGTTTTGGCCTTGGACGCCGGCGAGGTGCCGAAGACCGAAATCGGCAAGATCAAGCGACCCGCGTTGCGGCGAGCGTTTGAGGCCGGGACCTACGCCGCGCAGATTATTTTGAGGCCGGTGCCCGAGCGGAAGCGTGGGGCGAAAGCGCCGGTGGTGGCGCCTGGAAATCGCTTCGACCGTCGCACGTTGCAGCGTGAGATCGGGCGTATTTGGGCGGAGATTCTCGGGCTCGAAACGGTGGGCTACGACGAGACCTTTTTCGAGCTCGGCGGACACTCGTTGCTCGTGGTGCAAGTCCAGGAGGAATTGAAGGGACTGCTTGGTCGCGACGTCACGGTGGCGGAGTTGTTCAGCCATCCGACGGTGAATGCCTTGGCGCAACATTTTGCCGGAGCTTCCGGCAGCAACGGCGAGGACGCCGCCATGGCCGCTTCGCGTGCCCGCGCCGGGTCTGGCGCGCCGGGCGAGCGCGGTCGTTCTCAGGGCGTGGCGATCATCGGTATCGGGTGTCGTTTCCCGGGGGCGGATGGTCCGGCGGCATTCTGGAAGAACCTGGAAGCAGGTAAGGAAACGATTCGCTTTTTCACCGCCGAAGACGCGCTGGCGGCCGGGGTCGATCCGGCGCTTGTGCGCGATCCGTCATTCGTCAAGGCCGCGCCAGTGATCGATGGTGTGGAGGATTTTGACGCGGACTTTTTCAAGTATTCCGCGAAAGAGGCCCGCTTGATCGATCCCCAGCAGCGCCTGTTCTTGGAGAGCTGTTGGGAGGCGTTTGAAGATGCGGGATATGATCCGCTCACGACGCCGCATGAGGTCGGCCTTTACGCGGCGGCCGGGCTGAACACCTATCTCGCGAACAACCTGTTGGCGGACACGGAGTTTTGGCGGAGGAAACGGGTGGTCGGATGCTCACGGTGGACTCCATGGGCGGGTTCAATGTCATGATCACGAATGACAAGGACTACCTCACGACGCGGGTGGCGTTTAAGCTGAACCTGCGCGGGCCGGTCGTGAACCTGCAGTCCGCATGTTCGAGCACCTTGTTGGCGGTGCACCAGGCGAGTCGTGCGCTGCTGGATGGCGAATGCGCCATGGCGCTGGCGGGAGGCGTTTCGATCAAGCTGCCGCAGTATGCCGGTCATCAGTATTCGCCGGGTATGCTGAATTCGCCCGATGGTCATTGCCGGGCTTACGATGCGGCGGCGGAGGGGACGATTTTTGGCAACGGTTCCGGGGTCGTATTGCTTAAGCGCGTCGAGGATGCCATCGCCGACGGCGACCCGATTTACGCCGTCGTGCGCGGCTCGGCCACGAACAACGATGGAGGCGACAAAGCCGGCTACACCGCGCCCAGCGCCGAGGGTGAATACCGCGTGATGCGGGATGCCATCAGCCGCGCCGGCGTGCATGCCGAAACGATCACCTACGTCGAAGGCCACGGCACGGGCACGCCTTTGGGCGACCCGATCGAGATTGATGCGCTTTCCCGTGCCTTCCGTGATCACACCGATCGCACCCAATACTGTGCGGTGGGTTCGGTGAAAACCAACATCGGCCACATGCAGATCGCTTCGGGGATCGCGGGTCTGATCAAGACCGCGCTTGCCGTGAAACACGCGCAAATCCCGGCCACCCTGCACTACGAGCGGCCTAATCCGCAGATCAATTTCGAGGCTTCACCGTTTTTCGTATCAAACAAAACGATACCCTGGGAGACGGACGGTATGCCCCGTCGCGCCGGGGTGAATTCCCTCGGCATCGGAGGGAGTAACGTGCACGTGATTTTGGAGCAGGCTCCCGGGATCGCCGAGCGTGACGAACGAGCCGACGGGCTGGGACCCTTCCTGCTGCCCCTCTCCGCCCGTCATCCGGCGGCATTGGCGGCGTTGGCCGAGCGCTATGCGGATTATCTGACCCAGTATCCGACCGTCGCGCTGGATGACGTTTGCCACACGGCTCGCACCGGACGGGCGCGTCTGACGCAGCGCAAGGCCTTCGTGGCCGCTGACCGCAGCGACCTGATCGGCCAGTTGCGGGCCTGGGCGAAATCGGGTGATAACCCGGTCGAGGCCCGTCCGCCGACTGCGGTGCGTCTGGCTTTTCTTTATTCCGGTCAAGGGGCTCAGCGTCCCGGCATGGGCCGGGAGTTGGCGGCCCGGTTTCCGGTGTTTCGCGAGGCGTTGCAGGCGGGCGCGGCCGTGGCGGATGCCCGTTTGCCGGTGTCGCTTTTGCGCGTGATGTGGCCGGAGAACGCGGCGGATGCGGCCTTGTTGCAGGAGACCCGCTACACCCAGCCGGCACTGTTTGTTTTTGGCCACGCGCTCGCCGCGCTTTATCGTTCCTGGGGGATCGTGCCGGACGCGGCGCTCGGCCACAGCGTCGGCGAATATCTCGGCGCGGTGCAGGCGGGCGTCTGGTCGTGGGATGATGCGCTGCGGCTGGTGGTGGAACGTGCGCGGCTGATGCACGAGGCCCCCGGCGCCGGCGTAATGGTGGCGGTCAACGCGACGGCTGAAGCGTTGGGAGAACTGCCGTCGGGCATCGTGGTGGCGGCCTACAACGGTCGGACGCAAACCGTGGTGGCTGGCGAACGGGTCGGTATCGAAAAGTTGGAGACGCAATGGCGCGCGGCGGGTGTGCCCCACCAGCGGCTGGCGGTTTCGCATGCGTTTCACTCGCCCCTGATGGCGCCGGCCGAAGCCGCGTTTGCGAGTGCGATAGGTGCGATGCCACCGGCTGCGCCCGCGATGGATGTGGTGTCCAATATGACGGGCCGCATCGAGACCACGCTGTTGGCGGATCCGGGATACTGGCCGCGGCATTTGCGGGAGCCCGTGCGTTACGCCGAAGGCGTTGATCATTTGTTGGAGCAAGGGCTCACGGCCTTTCTGGAGATCGGTCCGCAGCCGGTGTTGACCGGGATGAGCCGACGAGACCATCGCGCCGCCCCGGTGGCATGGATCGCGAGTGCGCAAGGCGATCGTAGCGAAGTAACGATGGTGTTGGAAGCGATGGGCGCCTTGTTCGAGCACGGCGTGTCGGTGGGGTGGGAGGCGATGGCAAATGATCTGCCGGGACGCCGCATATCCGGACTGCCGACCTATCCTTGGCAACGCCAACGCTACTGGGTTGAAGGTTCACAAATCACGCGGCGCGCGCCGCTCGCGATGGCGACCGAGCCCTTTCTCGGTCGCGCGTTGCGGCTGCCGCGCAGCCCGCAGAGAGTGTTTGAAATGACGGCGACCCCGGCGGGCATGCCGTGGGTGACCGATCACGTGGTGCATGGTCGGATGGTGGCGCCGGGCGCGCAGTGGCTCGCGCAAGGTCTCGCGGTGGGCGAAAAGCTTTTTGGCGGACGTCCCTTTGGCCTCGCGGATTTGACGTTTGCCGCCCCGCTGGTCGTGAGCACGGCGCGGCCGCGCGAAGTCCAATTGATCGCGACGCCGGCCGCTGCCGAAGGCGAATGGGACGCGGAGATAATCAGCTTTGCCGGTGAAACGGGGGACGTGACGGTGCACGCCACGGCACGGTTCCGCAGGTTGGCGAGCACGGCGCCGAAAGGCCCGGAGGTAAAGGCGATGTCGGCCGCATTACCCGAGGTCGCTGAGGTTTCCGCTCATTACGCGGCAATGGCCGGTATGGGCATCGCGTTGGGACCGGCATTCCGCTGGATTGATGCGATCCGGCGCGATGGGAAAGGCCGGGCCTTGCTGACGTTGACGCCGCCGGAGACCGAGACGGTCGCAGCGGGCTGGCATCCGGGATTGTTGGACTGCGCCTTACAATCGCTGGTCGCGGCGATGCCAGCGATGGAAGGAAGTTTCGTGCCCTTCCGTTTGCGGGAAATCGCTTGGCACCAAAGCCTGCCAGCCGTGGGGCGATGGTGGGCGGACGCGCGCTGGTCGGCTCCGGCCAATGGGGGGGCGTCCCTGCGCGGCGACGTGACGCTTTTGAGGGAAACGGGGGAGCCGATCGTAACCGTGAAGGGTTTCGAGTTGCGCGCCATCACCGCGGCGGATGTGCAGCGTCAGGCCGGCATCGAGGGCGATGGATGGTTGTGGCAGACGACGTGGGAATTATTCCACGCGCCCGAGGCCAACGCGATCGAGCCGGGGCGTTGGTTGGTTTTGGCTGAAGCCGAGGCCGATGCCGGGGATTTGATGGGAAACCTGGAAGCTGCCGGTCAGGCGGTGACATGGGCCCAAGATTTACCTGAGGGTGGGGCGGACGGGGTGGCCGGCGTGATTGATTTGCGGATACGCGCGGCAGGCGGAGCCGCGTTGATGGTGGCGCGGCAGGCGGCGCGAAGCTGGTTCGCGACGGATCGCGCGGTGCCCTACTTCGCGGTCGTGGCGGCGGAGGATGGTGCGATGGCCGAGGCGGTGACGGCGTTCTGGCGAGCCTTGCGATGGGAGCGTCCGGAAGGGGCGGGCCGCACCTGCGTGGTGCGAGGGACGGGATGGGCCCAACCGATGGCGGAAGCGCTGCCAGCAATGGCCGCGGCGGAAGGTGAAATCAGTTTCAAAATCGATGCAGACCAAATCCTCGTGACGCGGTTGGCGGCGTTGCCGGCGGTCCAGTTCGAGACCGAAGGGGTGGCGATCCGGCCGGAGGCGAGTTATGTGGTGACTGGTGGCTGGGGCGCGTTGGGATTGGTCGTGGCGGATTGGTTGGTCGAGGCGGGGGCCCGCAAGCTGGTGCTGAACGGCCGCAACGCGCCCGACGAACTCGCCGGGCGACGGATCGCACAGTGGCGCGAATCGGGTGTCGAGGTGGTGACGTATGCCGGTGACCTGGGCGAAGCGGGGGCGGCGCAGGGTTTGGTCGCAGCCGCAGCGGCGCTGGGGCCGGTGCGAGGTGTCGTGCATGCGGCGGGAGTATTGCGGGACGGGCTACTGCTCTCGCAGGGCGACGACGATTTCGCGGCGGTATGGCAGGCCAAGGCCGCCTCGGCGGAGCGCTTGCTTACGGCATTAGGCGAGACGGAGCTCGATTTTTGCGTGCTGTATTCGTCGATCGCGTCGGCGTTCGGTTCGGCGGCACAGAGCAATTATGCCGCAGCCAACGGTTATCTCGACGGCTTGGCGGCGGCGCACCGCGCGGCGGGCAGACCGGTCGTGAGCGTGCGTTGGGGCCCTTGGGCCGAGGAGGGGATGTCGGCCCGGCTGGCCACGGCGTCGCGCGAGCGTCTGGCGACGTGGGGTTTCGGCGAAATCTCACCGGCGACCGGCCGGAGCCTGTTGGGCCGGTTGTTTGCCAGCTCACTGGATCCGGTGGTTTTGCCCTTGGACCGCGCTGCGTTTCAGGCGGCGTTGGGCACGCCGGTGCCGGGGCTGTTTCGTGCGATTCTGACTCAGCCGAACGCTTCGGGCGCGGTCGCCACGATGGCTGCCGCCAGCAAATTCACGACGCTCGCCGGAGAGGCTCGGTTGGCCGCGGTGACGACGCTGGTAAGCGATACCATCGCTCGCCTGTTGGGGCTGAAGCAGGCCACCGACGTGGCGGTTGACAAGGGGCTTTTTGATCTGGGGGTGGACTCGCTATCGGCGGTGGATTTAAAGAACCGTCTGCAAAGCGCGCTGGGTTTGAAGATCCCCGCGACCTTGGTTTTTGATTATCCCACGGTGGAGGCGATAGCCGGCTTCTTAAACGAGAGACTGGCCCCCGCCGAGCCGGGGGAGACTGCAGCGGCTTCGGTCCCGAGGGCGGCCTCCGCCCCGGTGATCGACGAGGATGATCTGGAGGCATTGCTGGCCCGGGAGCTTGGCGAATAGGTCGACGTCCGCGACGCGACCCACACCCTCACTTTTTATGGCAGAAACTTTGGAGACTATTGGCGTTGTGGGCGCTGGCGTCATGGGCACGGGCGTGGCGCAAAATCTTGCGCAGAAGGGCATGCGGGTGATCTTGGTCGATGTCGCCGAGCCCGTGCTCACGAAGTCGCGTGATAAGATCGGGCAGTCCCTGCGGTTTGCGGGCATGATGGGCGGTGCGGAGGAGGATTCGGCCGAGGAGCCAGAGGCGATCATGGCGCGGATCACCACCACTACGGACTATGAGGCGCTCGGCGCGGCGGATTTCGTGGTGGAGAACACCACCGAGAAATGGGCCATCAAAGCCGCCGTCTACCCGGAGCTGGATCGCATTTGCCGCCCCGAGGTGGTGTTTGCCGTCAACACTTCGGCGATTTCGATTACGCGCGTCGGCGGCGTCACCCAACGTCCGGCCCAAGTGGTCGGTATGCACTTCATGAACCCGGTGCCGCAAAAGCCGCTCGTGGAGGTGATTCGCGCTCACCACACCAGCGATGCGACCATCGCGACAGCCCAGGCGTTTTTGGCGAAGATGGGTAAGAAGGGGATCGTGGTGCAGGATTTCCCGGGGTTCGTGTCGAATCGCGTGCTCATGCTCACGGTAAACGAAGCCATCTTTCTCGTGCAGGACGGGGTTTCGACTCCGGCCGACATCGATAAGATTTTCGTGGGATGTTTTGGCCACAAGATGGGGCCGCTGCGCACGGCCGATCTGATCGGTCTCGATACAATCCTCTTCTCATTGGACGTGCTCTATGAGAGCTATAACGACCCCAAATACCGCCCGGCGCCGTTGCTCAAAAAAATGGTGGCGGCCGGCCTCCATGGCAGTAAATCCGGCGAAGGCTTTTTTAAACATCTCACCGCTTCCTAAAAACGATATGACGAAAGAAGACATCGCTCCTCAGGTGCACGACTTCGTCGCCAAATTTCTGCAAGGCGCGGAGTTTGACGACGATGATGATATCTTTGCCCTCGGTCTGGTTAACTCGCTGATGGCGATGCAACTGGTGCTGTTCCTGGAAAAGGAATTCGCCGTGAAATTCGCCAAGGCCGAACTGAAGCTGGACAACTTTCGCACGGTGGAACGCATGACGGATTTGCTGCTGACCAAGCTGCAACCGGCGGCGAACTGAGCACATGGGGGCACTGTCCGATACCTCCCTCGCGGACGCCTTTCGCCGTTATGCGGTCGACGTGATCGCTCCGGTGGCGGACGCGTGGGATGCGGCCGAAGCGATCCCGCGCGACGTTTACACGGATCTCGCGGCGCAGGGCTGGCTGGGCGGTCCGCTCGCGACCAAGTGGGGCGGGCACGAGTGGTCAGCGGCGGTCTTCGGGGAGTTTTGCGCCGCGATCGGCGGGGCATCGATGTCATTGCTCAGCACCTTGACGGTCCACCATATGGCGATGTCGATGATCGCGCAGTGGGGCGACGAAAGCCTGCAACAACGCCTCCTGCCGGCGATGGTGCGCGGCGAGTGTCTCGGCGGTTTCGCGCTCACGGAACCAGGCGTCGGCTGCGCCGCAACTGACGTGGCCACGGTCGCGGAGAAGACGGCGAGCGGTTACAGCCTGAACGGCACCAAAAAATGGACCTCAGGCGGCATGCTGGCCGATGGGTTTGTGGTGCTCACTCGGCTCGGCGAAGAAGGTCCGACGGCGTTTTGGGCGGAGCGCGCGGCGGGCGGTCTGACCTCGACCCTGATTTCCGGGATGCTGGGCTTCCGCGCGGCGATGAATACCGAGCAACAATTCGCCCATGTGCCGGTCACGGACGACGCCATGCTGGGGCCGGCGGGCGGCGGCTTTGCCTTTGTTTTCAACACCGGGCTCGATCTCGGCCGTTTCATCATCGCCTGGGGTTCATTGGGGTTGATGCGCGCGAGCCTGACGGCGGCCGCGACCTATGCCACCACGCGGCGCCAGTTCGGAAAACCGCTCGCGGAGCACCAGCTCATCCAGCGCCATCTCGCGGAAATGCACACCAGCCTGCGGGCGACCGAAGGGCTCTGTCGTCGCGCCGCCGAACTGCGGGACGCGCGGGCGCCGAATTCGATCATGGAAACCGCCACGGCCAAATACTTCGCCTCGCGGGCGGCGTCGCGCGGGGCGGATCTTGCGGTGCAGATTCACGGGGCCGAGGGCTGCGGTCCCGGCCGGCCGGTGCAGCGTTATTTTCGGGATGCGCGGATTACGGAACTCATCGAAGGCAGCAACGAGATGCAGGAAATCATGCTTGGTCAGTATGCGGTAGCCGAATACGGCCGGCGTCCGGCGTCGCCCCGGAGAGTGAAGGTTACATCATGAGTGATCCATCGCCATCGGGCGGGCAAAAACTGAAGGTCGTCGTGTGGGATCTCGATCACACGGTCTGGGACGGCGTGTTGTCCGAAGGGGACTCGTTGACGCTTCGGCCGGGCGTGCGCGCCTGTATCGAAGCCTTGGATGCGAGAGGCGTTCTTCAGTCGGTGGCCAGCCGCAACGATCACGGCCCCGCGTGGACCAAGCTGGTGGACTTTGGGTTGGCGGAATACTTCCTGGCGCCCCAAATCAACTGGGGGCCGAAGTCGGAATCGATCAAAGCCCTCGCGCAGAAGATCAATGTCGGCTTGGACACCTTTGCGTTGATCGACGACCAGCCGTTTGAGCGTGATGAGGTGGCCTTTTCGCTCCCCGCCGTGCGCGTTTACGATGCGGGTGAAATCGCGACGCTGTTGGCCCGGGATGAGTTTATGCCGCGGTTTGTCACGGCGGACTCGCGTGAGCGGAGGATTCTATATCAACGTGATTTTGCCCGGCAGGAGGCGGAGACGAATTTCTCCGGCGCCAACGATGCGTTTCTCGCCACGCTCGACATGACGCTGCGGGTCGCCCCGGCGGAGCCCGGCGATCTCGAACGCGTGGAGGAACTCACGCTGCGCACCCATCAACTGAATACGACAGGCAAGACGTTTTCCCATGCGGAGCTGGAGGCCTTGCGGCGGTCCGCCGGGCATCGCCTGCTGGTGGCCGAGCTGGATGATCGTTTTGGAGGCTACGGCAAGATCGGTCTCGTGTTGCTCGCGACAACGCCGACAGCGTGGCGCGTGGAATTGTTCTTAATGTCGTGTCGAGTGATGTCGCGCGGGGTGGGCGGCGCGTTGATCACATGGTTGCGCCAGGAAGCGAAGGCGGCGGGCGTGGCGTTGCAGGCGCACTTCATCGAGACCGACCGCAATCGCATGATGTATGTGACGTATCGCTTTGCCGGGTTTGAGGAGATTGCGGAGGAGAATGGAGTGTCGTTGCTGGATAATGACTTGAGCGACGTGCCCGAACTACCGGGCTACTTCGCGTTTGAGGGCCGTTTGACGGCGGTGAAGGAGATGGCGACCCGATGAACGCGAAGCAAAACGAGTTGATGGCGCGTTCGCTGGCGGAGATCCGCCGCTTGAAGGCGGAGAATGCGGCGTTGCGCGAGCGGGCGGCCGAGCCGATTGCCATCATCGGAATGGGGTGCCGGTTTCCGGGGGCGGCGGATGCCGCGGCGTATTGGGAGATGTTGCGCGAGGGCCGGAGTGGCGTGACCGAGGTGCCGGAGGAGCGTTGGAAACTCGACGACTATTACGATCCGACGGGCGAAGCTCCGGGGAAGACGGACTCGCGTCACGGGGCGTTTTTGGATCAGGTCGATGCGTTTGACGCGGCGTTTTTCGGGATATCTCCGAAGGAGGCGCAGAGCCTTGATCCGCAGCAGCGCCTGTTGTTGGAAATGGCGTGGGAGGCGATGGAGTCGGCGGGTGTTGCCCAGCGCGAATTGGCGGCGGCGGAGGTCGGCGTGTTTGTGGGCTTGAGCGGGTTGGACTACGCGGTGCGCTTGCTCGCGCCGGGTAACGAAGGGCGGATCGATCCGTATTTCGGCACCGGTGTGGCGATGAGCCCGGCGGCGGGACGGCTGTCGTATTTCTTGAAAGTGACGGGACCGTCGATGGTGATCGACACGGCGTGTTCGTCGTCGCTGGTGGCGTTGCACACGGCGTGTGAAAGCCTGC
>CAXBDS010000105.1:0-17767 GCA_963974355.1 uncultured Opitutaceae bacterium | reverse complement strand
ATGGGCCACCACATCGGCAACGAGCACACCAGCCGTTTCTGGACCGAGCACACCAACGAGCTCATCCACCGCGTGGCCCAACTCTACCCGCAAAGCTTCGTCGGCGTCGGCGCCCTACCCCAATCACCCGGCACGAGCCTCGAGCGCAGCGTCGCCGAGTTGGAACGCTGTGTGAACGAATTCGGTTTCGTCGGCTGCAACCTGAACCTCGACCCGTCCGGCGGACACTGGACCTCCCCGCCCCTCGGCGACCGCTACTGGTATCCGATCTACGAGAAGATGGTGGAGCTCGACGTTCCCGCCATGATCCACGTCAGCGGCTGCTGCAACCCCGCCTTCCACTCCACCGGTTCCTACTACCTCAGCGCCGATACCGTCGCATTCATGCAGCTCATGCAGTCGCAGGTGATGACCGACTTCCCGACTATCCGGTTCATCATCCCGCACGGGGGCGGCGCCGTGCCGTATCACTGGGGCCGCTTCCGCGGACTGGCCGACATGCTGAAGCTGCCACCGCTCAACGAATCGGTGATGAACAACGTCTATTTCGACACCTGCGTCTATCACCAGCCGGGCATCGACCTGTTGCTCAAGGTCATCCCCAACCAGAACATCCTCTTCGCCTCGGAGATGATCGGCGCCGTGCGCGGCATCGACCCCGAAACCGGCCACTACTTCGACGATACCAAACGCTACATCGACGACAGCGCCCTCAGCGCCGACGAGAAGGCCAACATCTTCGAGCACAACACCCGCCGCGTTTTCCCGCGCCTCGATCGCCTGCTTAGTTCGGCTAAACTTTCGTCATGAAAACTCTCCTTCGCCTCCTTCCTTTCCTCGCGGCCACCGCCCTTTTCGCCGCCAACCCAACACCAGACTGGACCGTCCATACCGCCACCGCGCCCGACGACACCCACCTCGACTATGTGCTTAAGCTCCCCGCCGGCGAAGGCCCGTTTCCGGTCGTCGTCTTTTTCCACGCCGCTCCCGGCGGTGTCGGCCTCGACGGACTCAAGCGACTCGCGAATCCGCTCCGGTGGACGCCCTTTCTCAACGCCGGTATTGCCGTTTGCGTGGCCGACTACCGTGGCCACACCGCCAACCGGCCCTTCGAGGTCCTGCGCGGCGACGTCAACGCGACCGACGACGTCGCCGCCATTTTCCAAGCTCTCTCCGCCGACCCCGCGCTCGACCTCACCCGCAGCGCCATCCTCGCCAACAGCCTCGGCGGCGCGATCACCTTGCAGACCGTTTCCGACGGCAAAGTCAGTCCCCGCTGCCTCGTGCTCAACGCGCCCGCCAGCTTCTTCTTCGTAGGCCTGCGCGGACGTCCAGGCGGCAAGGATCCGCTGACCGACGCCGACATCGACAAGGCCGCCGCTCTGCAACGCATCGCCCCCCTCGACCTGCCCATGCTCCTGATCCAAGGCACCGCAGACCCTCTCTACCGCGTGAACGAAAAGCTCGCCGAAGTGATGGTCGCCGCCGGCAAGGACCTGCACTTCCAAACCTTCGCCGACGAGAGTCACAGCTTCACCAACGGACCCGACTCACCCGCCTTCCAGTCCGCCGTGGCGCTGTCGGTGGAATTCATCCGCAAACACCTCGAGGCGGCGTCCTCGTCCGACCCCATCGGCCCCTAATCCTTCATGCGCACCCAAATCGGCATCATTGGCGCCGGCCCCGCCGGCCTGCTCCTCTCCCACCTACTTCATCAACAAGGCATCGAATCGGTCATCCTCGAGTCGCGCAGCCGCGCCGACATCGAGGCGACGATCCGCGCCGGCGTGCTTGAGCAGGGCACCGTGAACCTCATCACCGAACTCGGCCTCGACGCCCGCATGCGCGCCGAGGGCGCGGTGCACCACGGCGTCTACCTGCGCTTCAACGGCGAGTCGCACCGCATCAGCTTCGACGAACACGCCGAGGGCCGCCTCGTGACGGTCTACGCGCAACACGAAGTCATCAAAGACCTCGTCGCCGCCCGCCTCGCCGCCGGCGGACAGATCATATTCAACGCCAAATGCACCGCCCTCGAGGGCATTGACGGCGACGACCCGGTCATCCGTTACGAGCACGACGGAGCCTCCCACGCGCTGCATTGCGACTACATCGCGGGTTGCGACGGCTACCACGGTATATCTCGGCCCGCCGTCTCCGCGTCATCGGAGACCGAATACACGCGCATCTACCCGTTCGGCTGGTTTGGTTTCCTCGTCGAGGCGCCGCCTTCGTCCCACGAACTCATCTACTCCTACCACCAACGCGGTTTCACCCTCGTCAGCACCCGCTCGCCCGGGCTGCAGCGCATGTATTTTCAATGCGACCCGAAAGACGACGTCGCCAACTGGTCCGACGACCGCATCTGGGCCGAGATGCACGCCCGGCTCGAAGGTCGCGACGGCTTCAAACTCCGCCAGGGCCCGATCGTGCAAAAGAACATCGTCGCCATGCGCAGCTTCGTCACGGAGGCCATGCAGCGCGGCCGGCTCTTCATCGCGGGAGACGCCGCGCACATCGTGCCGCCCACCGGCGCGAAGGGCCTCAACCTCGCCGCCGCCGACATCCGCGTCCTCGCCCAAGGATTGATCGAACACTACCGCGAGGATCGCTCCACCACCCTCGAGCGCTACTCCGAGATCGCCCTGCGCCGCATCTGGCGGGCCGAACACTTCTCGTGGTGGATGACCTCAATGATGCACCGCGCGCCGGATGCCGACGCCTTCCAGCACCGCCTGCAACTCTCCCAGCTCGACTACGTGTGCCGCTCCCCCGCGGCGGCTCGTTCGCTAGCGGAGAACTACGTCGGCCTGCCGTTTCAACAGAACTGACGATGGCTTCGCCCCACGTTACACCGGCCTCGCTCGCAGCCCCGTCCCGGCGCCAGGTCGCCGGCTTCATCGGTGCCTTGTCCGCGGGCGCCCTCATTCTGCTGGCGCCCCCCATCGCCGGTATGGCACCGAACGCGCAACGACTCGCCGCCTTGTTCGCCGCCACGCTGATCCTGTGGGTAACCGAGGCGCTACCCATCGGCGTCACCGCGCTGCTGGCGATCGCGGCGCAACCCATCTTTCAGGTCGCGAGCATGGGCAAGGCCGGCGCCGCGTTCATGAGTCCGGTGTTCTTCTTTGTGCTGGCCATGTTTCTCATCGCCGCGGTGGTGCACGACTCGGGCCTGGATCGGCGCTTCGCCGCGTGGTTACTCGAACGCGCCGGCACCGACAGTCGCCGCGTGGTGCTCGCCTTCATGGTCGGCTCGGCGACGCTCTCGACCATCGTTTCCGATGTGCCTGCCTGCGCCATCTGGGCGGCCATGGGAATGACCTTGCTGGACCGCGAAAACCTGCGGCCCGGCACGTCGAATCTCGGCCGGGCCCTCATGCTAGCCATCCCGATTGCCTCCTTCATTGGCGGCATCGGCACGCCCGCCGGCAGCTCCGTCAACCTGCTCGGCCTGCAACTACTCCGAGAGTTCGGGGGCATCGACATCGGTTTTTTGCACTGGATGGCGATCGGGCTCCCGATGGTCATTCTACTGACCCCACTGGCGTGGTGGATCCTGATGCGCGTCTATCCGCCCGAAATCGCCAACATCACGCCTCCGCCGGCGGAAAAGCGCGGAGCCTTCACCCCGCCCGAGCGCAAAGTGCTCGGGCTGTTCACGACTATGCTCGTGTTGTGGATTGCCAGCACCTGGTGGCCCGCCGTGCTGAATGCGACGATGATCGCCGTGCTGGGATCCGTCGCGATGTTTCTACCAGGACTGCGCCTATTGCAATGGGACCGCGCCATGCGCGCCGTGAGCTGGGAAGCGCTCTTCATGATCGGGGGCATCACCTCGCTGGGCGTAGCCTGCCGCGACACCGGACTGGCGGAGTGGTTTGTGCAGCACAGCCTCAGCGGCCTCGGCAGCTGGCACCCAATGGCCATCATCGCTGCGATCAGCGCAGTGACCGTCGCGATTCATCTGGTCATTCCGATTCTACCGGCAGTCACCGCAGTCATGGTGCCCCCGGTCGTGCTCTTGGCTCAACAACTCGACATGTCGCCCGCGCTCTTCGCGTTGCCAGTGGTGTTCACCGCATCCTGCGGCTTCCTCCTCCCGCTGGACGCCGTATCCCTCATCACCTACGGCACGGGTCACTACCGCATGACCGACATGCTTCGACCAGGCCTGTTAATCAGCATCGGGTGGGTAATCCTCATGACCCTGCTCATCTATTTCATCGGCCCGCTGGTCGGCCTGCGCTGACCAGCCGCCACAAACGGGGACGATTCATTTCTCCGTGAAGCTTAGCACAAGCCCGCAACTGAACGCCGAGCTAACCCAGTCAAAGCCTCCTAGAGAAAGCCTATTTTGACTCTCCCGCCTAAGCCCGCAGCGCAGTCGAATCTACTTTGATCGTTCAGCCAGCGTTTCGCGTTCAAGCGGGACATGCTGGACGATAAGGTTGATACATCTCACCGGGAGATCGGTTCCGGCAACATTCTTCGGTCTTCTATCGACCACGGCTGGACCAAAGAAGACAGCGGGCTTGGGAAATCAGCGCGCACGCGGCCGGCGCTATTCTCAAAAAGCAGCCGAATGCAAAAATTGATAAAAGTTGATAGATTTGGCGAAAAGAGTGGTGAAAATCTGCCGTTCCGGGCAATTCTCAATCAGGATCTAATTTCATTATAACACTGATTTTCAACGCTTTAAGAACCGTTAAATGCGTTCCGCAAAGGCCAAGGTGACCCGGGTTAAATTCCCGGCACCTCCACCATTTTAATCGAGCCGTCGGCGAATAATCCGGGGAGCCGTCCGATTATCAATAAGCCTTTTGGGCAAAGTGACCGCTCGTTCCCTCTCGACCAACTATGAGGCAAAACCCAGCACCATTCTGGGTCTCGAATTAGCCTTCACCAACGCGTCCGATCAGCACCAAAAGACGTGTCGGCGATCCACGGACGCTGCAGACTCGCCATTCATTCAATGCCTGATCCGGTCCCGCATGTGCTGACGAACCCAGCCACGCAACTGGGCGGATGGATAGGCCATGAGGCGACCAATGTTCGCGTCGTGCAGCAGGGCCACGTCACCGAACATCGCCATGTCCGGATTTGTCGACGAGCGCGGAGCAACGATCCGGGCCATCGGCAATCCGGCGCGAACGATGCGATGCAACATGTCCTGCCAAAGACCCTCGTTCTTCACGCGCAGCCATTCGTCGCCATTGGTTAGCCACCAATGCGGGATCGAAATTTCGTTTCCCCAAGCCGAACAGGCCACGGACCACCGCGGGACAGGCGAAGCCGCTCGTCCCGCGTTCATCAATTGCACAAGCATGTCTAGATCAGAATCGTCGGCCTTTAGCCGGCCGCGCTTGATGAAGAAGGCGGGCGGGCGCGGGTCTCGCAGCAAGTCGAGCAGTCCCATTTCAATCCCAAAGTCCCAGCGCAAGCCGCAGGAGAACTCCGGAGGAGGAAGCATGGTGGATTGGTCCATACCCGTCGTGTTACTAACCGCAATTGTTGAAGAGCGTCAGGCCACCAACCTCACCGCGATTGACGGTAAACTGCCTCATGAGACGATTCTATCCGCCGTTTCAACCAGCACTGAGCGTTTATTGACTGTCCATTTAATGTCTAAAATTGCCCACCTCCTGTCGGCCCCAGGAACCCTCCACGCGTCCCGCCATAGGTAACTTAACTATCTAATTATGAAAAATTAGGCTCATAACCTGAAGGTCGTTGGTTCAAATCCAACCCCTGCACCCAATTTGAAACCCCCGGAAACTGCTCCCGGGGGTTTCTGCTAAATGACTTGCGCGATTTTCAGAGAGCGATCACCCCGCGTGCTACTTGAGGCAACATCAGGGAACTTTCAGACACTTCAGACGTAGTTCCAGACGTAGTTTTTTCCAGCCCAAAACGGTCGATTTTTCTTCGGCCTTCAGGCGCTCCACCTGAATTTCTCCCTCTGAGGATCAACAAGAAGGCCACCCCTTTTGAGGGGTGGCCCAGTGCCGAAATGGGAAGTGATTTTAGGCCGCCGATGCGATCTCGGCGCCGACCGCCTTCCGAGGGGGGCCAGCCGCGGCGGCCGTCCCCTGTTGCGTAAGTCGCACAATCTCGCTAAACGGATACCGCCAGGTGCCGGGCAGGATCTCCACCGGGTGAAGCACGCAGTCTCTCGTCATCCGCCAAACCGTGACCCGGTTGACGCTGAGCAGCTCGGCCGCCCGCTTCTGCGTCACCAAGAGGCGTTCATCCCCCGCCGGACTCGTGGGAGCGTTCTCGATTCGGCCGTCGATTAGACGTTGCACGAAACTCCGCTCCCCGCTCGACAGCGAGGAATCCGTGGCAATCACGGTCTGGAGGATGGCGCGGCTTGTCGGGTTCATGTGCCTTCTGCGGGTTGACGGCGGACCGGAAACTAGACGGCGACGGTCATGCCGGCTTCCTGCCGCACTTCGGCACGGAGCGCTTCACGTTCCTGGGCTTGTCGGGCGATCACGCCGAGCAGGCGGTCGTGAAACAGGTTCGTGCGGTGATGGACGAGAAAGCCGAATTCCGTCTTCTCGATCCGCCACGTGACCGAGGCGCTCAGTTCCTGGGCGCGATGATTCCAGATGCGGAGTTCGCCACCTTCAAAGGCCGGCGCCTGCTTCAGGAAGGCCTCGACCACTTCGTTGGCCGAGTCGCTCCTGAATCTAGGCGCGAATACGCCCGCACGGGTCTGCTGATAGATTTGATACCGGGCGACCGCCGACGCGGGCGCGTCGGCGGCGGCTGCCGAGGGATTGAGAGTCTGCGTTGTTTTCATGGGCAGAATGGTTCGCTGCACACATTCGTGTTCCGCTTTCCTATCCGCTCAAGAGACCGCACCTGCCGAGATCGCGGGATGGAACCTACACCGGATTCGGTAGGCGCGGGTTATCGGATCGAAGGCCGGCAACCGGCACCGTGGAGTCATGGCAATCCACGACAATGCAGCGGCGGCGGCGGACACCCGGCGGCCGGTCCCGGCCGTCCGCTGGGCGGGTTCTGCCTCGCTTCTGCCCGCTGTTCCGCGCCCCGAGCCGACCGTGTTGATCGTCCGCCTCCGCACGCGTCAGCACGACCGGCGGTGTCGTGATCTTGCGTCGTCCAATTCCGGGCGAGGCCACGTCGAATTTCCTTCCGCTTCATTCTCCCATCCGTCCTCGCGGCCCGGGCACGGACGCTTCTTCCACCGGAACCGGAGCAGGCGTTCGATGCTTCGTGCGGTCCGCATTCTGCCGGGCAAGTCCGCCAAGCCGGCCCGTTCCTTTTCGTGGGAACGTTATTGCTCTCTCTGGCGGCCCCTCCGGCCGGCCCGCCGCTGCGCGGACAGGGAACGTTCGGTTCCCCCTTGAAAGGAATCCTCCCAACCGCCCCCTCGTCCCGGCCGGCACCCCCGCCTTGGGGCGAGAGAGCAATCCCGCTCCTCACAAAACAAAAGGAACTATATGCCCTCCAAGAATGCTCAACCCGCCTCGCAATCCAAAAACGCCGCCACCGGTCCCAAGCTGCCGGTGAAGACTCTCCGGCTCGGCCGCATCAAGGCCGCCGTCTGGGAGAACGAAACCGACCAGAAGAAATTCTACAACGTGACCTTCGCCCGGACCTATCTGGACGACGCCCGGAATTACCACGACACCGACAGCTTCGGTCGTGATGACCTGCCGCTCGTCGCCAAGCTGGCCGATCAGGCGCACACGTTCATCTTCGAACGGCTCGCGGAACAGAAAGCCGAACAGAGCGAGTGAACCCCACTCCAAGCGGCGGCCGGCTTTCACCGGCCGCCTTTTTTGTGTCCTTCGCCGCCGCAGCCCTTCCCCAGCCGATGCTCGCTGCGCTCGTTTTCTTCTAGCGACTGCCTGCCGCTGGTTTCGCCATGATACACCCGGTCAAGGTAGTCCGCTGCGCGGCTCCACCCCGCGGAATCATTTCGCTTCCCCCTCGTTGGTCCCGCTACGCGGGCCACGGCCTCGGCGCTCCGTCCACCGCTTTGACTTTCGGGTGCGGGGCAAAATCGCCAATCGGCAGTAGGCGATAAGCTCACACGACGTGATGCACGCCCCACGGGCCGAACGGCGCATCACCATGTCCTGTGAAAATCCGTTTGGAGATACCATCTATTCCTACTCCCGTGCCCAAGCCATCGCGGACGGCGTTCTGGTGGACCTGAGCCACGTCGATTCCATCCGCCAGCACTGGAAACATCCCTTCGCCTGCACCTCCACCGTGTGGGCGATCATCGAGGAAGCGTTGCAGCAACCCGGCCAGGACGTGGACGGTATCTGTCACGACCTCTCCACAATGGCCAAACTGGCCGTCCACGGTGCGCGCAACGCCGAGCAGGTCCTATTCAAGGTCGTCATCACCGGTCGCACGCATGAACTGAAACTGCACATCGGTCCCGGTGACACGGTCGCCCCTGTGCTCACGCTGATGCTGCCCTACGAAGATTGAAATGAGGGATTCGGCCCTCTATTTCGTCCGAAGGACACGCATGTAGTATGTGCTAGAGATATTCCGATGTTCGATATTCTCACGGCGGATTCAGGCGGCGCAGCAGCTCAGCTTGCGCACATCTTTCCCGAATGACAGCGCGGCCAACTTTATGCCCTCGCTCAACGTGAGATAAGGATGAAACACCGCCGCGAGTTCACGCACAGGAATGCGATATCGGATGGCGAGAGCGACCTCCATCAAAAGTTCCGATCCTTCCGGCGCGAGCACGCGCGCACCGATGAGTTGGTCCGTCGCCCGGTTGCGAACGAGCTGAATGAATCCGCAGGTGTCGCGCGCGGCGATGGCGCGCGGCACTTGCGACAACGGCAGCGTCACCGCCTCGGCATCCACGCCGCGTGCCTGGGCTTGCGCGAGGTCGAGCCCCACACCGGCCACCTGCGGGTCTGTGAAGATGACCCACGGCAGTGCGGTGTAATCGCGCGTGCGCGCAGCGCCGGTGAGAGCGTTTTCAGCCGCCAGCGCGCCCTCGTAGGCTGCGGTGTAAACGAACATCGGTTCGCCGATGACATCGCCTGCGGCAAACACGCCTTGCGCTGACGTTGCGAGCGTCGCGTCCACTCGCACAAACTCTTTTTCCGTCAGGATCACCCCGGCCTTGTCCAAACCGAGACCAGCGGTGTTTGGAGTCCGACCAGTGCCCAAGAGCAATCGCTGCGCCCGGAAAATCTGGCGTTGGCCTGCGACGGTCGCTTCGAGCACGGCCTCGTTTCCTTCTTCAGCCGCTCGCAGAGCCTTGACTCCGGTAACGACGCGAATGCCTTCGGCGGTGAGATAGCTTGTGAGTTCGGCGGTCAATTCGGCGGGCTGGTCGAGAAGTATTCGGTCCGACCGCTGTAAAATCGTGACGCGCGTGCCGAGGCGGGCAAAAAGCTGCGCGATCTCCAACGCGATGTAACGTCCGCCGAGCACGAGTAACGAGCCGGGTAGCGCCTTGAGCTCGAAGGCCGATTCGTTGGTGAGAAAATGGACTTTATCCAAACCCGGAATTGGCGGAACCGCAGGCCGAGCCCCGGTCGCGATGAGCACAGCGTCACCCTCTAGTGGTTCGCCGTTCACCTCGACAGTGTGACCGTCGATCGGCTTGCCGCGGCCACGGCGGAAGACGATGTTGGGATCGTCCCCAATGACGTCGGCATATTTGGCCTGACGCAGCTCCTCGACCAATTCGCGCTTTTGATGCATGAGCGCGGCAAAATCATGCAAGCGTCCGCTCGTGCTGAGGCCGGCAAATGGCGCTGGATGCTGTGCGCGATGCAACACTTCCGCAGCGCGGATGAGCGTTTTCGACGGCACGCAGCCGACATTCACGCAAGTGCCGCCCATCGGCAGACCGTCGTTGATGATCGTCGCGCGGGCGCCAAGACTCGACGCTTTGAGCGCGGCGGCAAAGGCCGCTCCACCCCCGCCAATGATGAGCAGGTGCTTGTTGTTGCCGTGAGAGCAGCAGGCGTCGCCGTTTTCGATGACCGTTTTGGGGGATGTAGCGCAGCAGTCGGACATAAGAATAGGTTTTTTGAGATGTGATTATGTCGTGCGTGAATCGTCGCGATCACGCGAAGCCGGACGGGTTTGATGCCGCTCGCGTGTTCTTACCGCGCGCGAGAGCCAGTTGAACGCTTGTGCGACCGCAAAAAATCGCGCCCGCGATCAAGAGCAGCAAGCAGCAGGGATCGTGAAGGAGCACTTGCATGAATCGGACGGGTGGTGTCGGTCACATCGGCGGGCATGACGCGCACGACCTAGAGGGTCTTAACCGCAACCGGGGCAGCACGCGGCAAACACGGCAAGCAAGCTCGCGGCGAACCAATATCTTTTGAGCAAGGAGTAGACGGAGTTCATGATGATTTATTCGCGGCTTTGGTGGAAGCGGAGCAGCAGCCATTGAGTTTCTCGGGGGGGGTCGCGTTATCAGGCGCTGTGCCATTATCGGTGGTGATCGTAGCTATGAATTGATGACGATTGCCGCCGGCTGCTGCGACCGCTTGCACAATTTTGGTGGCGTTCATCTTGGTCGGATCTACCGTTATTGTTGCAGTGCTTTTTTCCAGACTGACTTCTGCTGCCTTCACGCCGTCCAACTTCTTGAGCGATCGCTCGACGCTCGCGGCGCACATCGGACACGTCATGCCCGTGATTTTAAGCGCGACTTTGCAACCGTCCGGCGCGCAAGCGGTGTTTGCCCCTTTTGTGTCGCAACATTGAGCGCGAGCCAGCGGAGCACAAAGCAGCCCGCCAAGGATGATGCTGCTGAGGAAGATTCTTTTCATGTTATTTCTTTGTCGACGAGTTCGTGGAGATTTGAGTTCTATCTATTTGAGCGAGGAGCGATCAGCCGGGAAGCCGCTGGCATCAATCAGCGCGAGGAGCTTGTCGCGGTTGGTGACCGACGGATCGTAAACCAGAACCGCTTCCTTGGAACCATAGTCCACCGCCGCCTGCTTCACACCCGGAGCCCGGCGGAGGGATGCCTCAATGCCGGCGGCGCACGGCGGACAATCCATCGACGGGATGAGCACGCTGAGTTTGGCGTCACTGCCCGCGACCACCGCCGCGTTGATCTTGTGATTCGCCGCAGGCAACGATGGATATATAGCCGCCGCGAGCGCGACGATCGTGCCCAACCAGAGGCTTACGCGCGCCGCCTTGCCGGGCGACCGGGCGCAGGAGCCATCCGCGCAGTCTGTTTTCGGCCGACGGTAGGTGAGAAACCAAGCCAGCCCGAGAAACGCGAAGGTGACGCCGAGCAAAACCGGCCGCCATTGGGCGAACCATGCCGCGGCGGCAAAGCTGCCAAGCCCGAGGCCGAGCGACAGCAACGGACCAATGCAACATAGCGAGGCAGCCAAGCCAGCCAGAACGCCACCGGTCAAAAGCCACGGAGATCCATTCTTTTTCATGGCGGCAGCATACACCATGTAGTATGGTATAAGGTCAAGAAGCCGCTCATGACCATAGGAGAACTTGCCCGCCAAGCCGGGGTAAACGTGCAGACTGTCCGCTACTACGAGCGGGAAGGCTTGCTGCCCGAGCCGCATCGGTGGCCGGATTCGGGCTATCGAGATTACGATAATGATGCGCTGAACCAATTGCGCTTCATTCGTTCGGCCAAGGATCTCGGGTTCACCCTGCGTGAGATCCGTGAATTGCTCGACCTGAGGATCCTGCCCGGTGAATCCTGCAACGAGGTCAGAGTCCTGATTGGCGCCAAGCTGGCCGATCTTGACCAAAGGATGAAGGACATGCGCCGATTGCGCCGGGCATTGGTCAGGATGGACGAAGCGTGCCGTCGGCGCCCTGATCGCCGAAATTGCCCGGCGTTGTGGGAGATTGAGCGGTAGCACTCGCGTGCGAACTGGACCATTCCGGTTCGACAGTGCGCGGGTATTAATTGCGTGTCGCCATCGCCTACGCACTGACACGCTCGTTCCCGCCGGACTTGCCCTCAGCCGCAGCGCCCTGGAGCCGGCGCTGAAATCCCGGATAGTAGACCCCCTGCGGCGTCACCCACACGTAGCCTTGCTGGAGCGCGTGCAGCATGAGCTGGCCTTTGTGATGCAGCTTGAGTTTCGCCATGATCGATTTGCGGTGCGTGTTCACGGTGTGTGGGGACAGCCCGAGCCGCTGGCTCGCCTGAAGATCGTCGGAGCCGTCCCCAATGACGGACAGCACCACCTGCTCCTTGTCGGTGAGCGCATCGAGCGTGATGTTTTTGGGCCGCTTCAGGTGCGGGATCATCGTCGGGCTCACATAGAGCCGCCTTTGAATGACCTGTTGCAGCGCGGCCGGGAGATTTTCGAGGCCTTCCGCGTGGCCATCGTAGATGCCATCATAGCGGATGCCGCGCAGCAGCTCGAACGTCCGCGCATCCTTGCGCGAGGTCAGCACGAGAACCGGGAGGTGCGTGTCGATGAACGGCTCCAGGTGTTCGAGTCCGTCCATATCTTCGATCTTCACGCCGGTGATGAACAGGTCCGGCACGGTCGCCTGAATGGAATCCAACGCATCGAAGCCCTTCTGAAACGCCTGCACGTCCGCATTGCGCCAGAGGTTCTTCACTTGCTGGCAAATGAGATCACCATAGAGCCGGTCCCCTTTCAGGATCACGATCCGAGGCGCGGGGTGTTTGGCTGCCGTGCTCATGGCGCAACAGGCTCGAGTTGGAGCTTCAATCCGTTCGGATGCGGGCGCAGGTGACCGCGGCCGTCGCCGCCGTTCAGCAGCGCCTCGGCGAGCGCATTCCGCACGAGCAGTTCGGTCGCGTCGCGCATCGGTCGCGCCCCCAGGCGCTCGTGATAGCCACGCTGGATGACCACGTCCCGGACGGCGCGCTCCGGCTGCAGGGCAAAACCGCGCTCGGAAAGCGTGGCGCACTCGCGGGCGAGCATACCTGCGGCAATCTCGCACTGCGCCTCGTAGCCGAGTTTGTTGAACACGACGCTCAGCGTGATCCGGGCGTAAATCTCCGGGCGCAGTTCGCGTTGCGCGTCCTGCCGGACAAGGCGCTCCATCGTCTCATACTTCGACTTCCGGAGCGCCATGATGCGCTGCGCGCCGATATTGCTCGTGAGCACGACATACCACGGCGAAAAATCCAGCACGCGATTTCGCCCGGTCGTCAGCCGGGCGGCGTCGAGCAGTTGCAGGAGCACGTCGAGCACGCGCGGATGCGCCTTCTCGATTTCGTCGAAGAGCAGCGTGCCGCATCCGGCACAGGCGTCGAAACCCTCCGCGATGCGTCCGGGTTCGTCCGCCGTGCCCAGCAGCAGCGCGAGACGGTCCGCGGTCTGATACTCCGACATGTCGAGTCGCACCACGCGATTGGGACCGATCAGGTCCTCCGTGAACCGCAGCGTCAGCTCGGTCTTGCCGACGCCTGTCGGCCCCAGGAACAGGAAGCTTGCTTTCGGCCGGCCCGGTGCCGTCAGCCCCAGTTCGCCGTGCTGCAACCGTTCCGCCACCAGATCGATGGCCGGCCCCTGCCCGGAAAGCCGCGCCTTGAGACGCGCCGGCAGGGTTCGCAGCTTTTCCCGTTGGGCTTCAGTGACCGGCATGGCTCGACTCCTACCACTTGGCCTCCGATCCATCGGCCGTTGTCGTGGCGACCGGCGCGGACGTGCCGGCGGCCGGTGAATGCGTTCGCTCCGCCTCCAGCTCCATACGGAGCTTCATGGCCTCGCCGCCCTCCCGCACGAGCTGCGCGTATTGCGCCTGCATCCGGCGCTCGGTCTCCGCCATCGAGGCCTGCATGGTCCGCAGGTCCGCGGTGATCGCCTTTTGCGTCGCCAGTTCCGCTTTCAGCTCATCGCTGGCGGGCAATGGCGCGATGCTCGCCGGAGCAACCTCCGACGGCACCGTCTGGTAGTCCGCCCTCGCGTTGTCGGGCACGCGCGTGCGCCGATAGACGGCATGCGCTTCGTGCCGGAGCGAGGGATCGTTGGCGTCTCGATAGCCGCGCACCTCGTAACGGGTTTCCACAATCTTTGTCGGGGAAACCGCCGCGATGGCCACCGGCGCGGGCGTTTGCAGGGCGACCGGTCGCTGCGTGGCGCATCCCGCCACAAGCGCCGGCACGAGTAGGATCAGAAGGGAGCGCATGTTCATCCTTGGGTTGGGCTTGGTTGAGCCGGGGCTTGCGCCGGACCGGCGTTCAATTCGCGCTTCGCGGCCTCGGGATCGAAACCCGCGACCCGGGCCTTCGTCGGATCGACCGTCTGAAGCACATAGACGTAAAACTCCTTCCCGGCCGCCACGCGCACGAAATAGCCGTTGTCCTCGATGTCCTTGAGCGTGCGCCGGGCATACAGGTCGAACACGTTGCCCACGCCCTCGCGCACCCCGTTCGATACGGAACCCGTGATTGTGGTCCCGAGCGCGGTCTGCGTGCGGTCCTGCGTGCCACGCGCGAATCCGCTCAGTGCGGCCGACGCGAGCATCTTCAATTCCTGCAAATCGTCCGTCGCCATCACGCGACCCTTCAGCCCGGCCGAGCCGTCAGTGATGCCATATCCGTCGATGTCGTGCTCGTATTCACGGTCCAGCGCGATGCCGCTGAACGCGAGCTCGCGTCCATCCTGCCACACCAGCCGCCAGGTCCCGGAAGCCGTGACGCGATCGCGCATCCGGCCCGCCCGCGCCGTGCCATGCACGAGCGTGTTCGCGGGTATGATCTTCTTCCCGTTCTGCCAGACATCCTCCAGCAGGACCGCGATGACCGGCGTTTCCAGATTGGCGCTGTCGATGGTGTTCACGAGTTTGCACTTCAACAGCGTCCCGAACGGGATGAAGCGCTCCGGCGGCTCCGGTCGCTTTTGCTCGTCGTGCACTGGAGGCGGCTCATAGCTGGCGAGCAGCGAGGCATAATGGATTTTGCGCGGCTTCGGCTCGGCTTTCTGCGCCGGGCCGGTCCTGGCCTTGGCCGTCGCCACGGACGGATTCCCGGTCTCCGTCGGAGGCCGGAACGGCACAATCCCGTCACCGGTCGCCTCCGCACCCGGTTTCGCGGCGACCGCCGGCCGCGCCTGTTGCGGCATCCCGTTTTCCAGTCCTTTGTCCAATGGCAGCCGCACCTGGCCGAGTTCGACCTTTTTCGCGTTCTGCGCCGCGAGCTTCGCCGCTTCGCGTTCGCTTGCCTGATGTTTGCCGTAGATGGCGAGTCCGGAAAAGAGCACGGCGACGAACACCACGAACAAGCCGAACCTGCTCTTCAGAAAATTGCCGAGCGCTCGCGGGTTCATGGTGACGAAGCCTCCGCGACCGCCGGTGCCGCCGGCGTGACCGCCGCCACGGCAGGAGCCCGGCGGGACGTGTTGACGAGAATGGTGAAGGCGTTGTCGGCGCTGAGATCGTTGCGCGAGCCATCAGGCATCCCCACGATGGCGAACTCCGCCTCGGCGCTTGCGCCCGGTTCCAGCGTGCGCGGGCCGTTGGCAATCGACTGTTCAAAGCGTTCTTCGCCGACCCGGGCGGCAAAGCTGCTGGGCGCCAGATCGACGATGCGGTCGGTCTTGTTCTTGACGTTGAGCAGGAACACCACCGCGTCTTCCTTGGAGAAGCGATAGACTTCCTGGACGGTGATTTCCACGTCCGGCAGCTCGACCTTGCGGTTCTGCGCCCGCAGCGTCACGCCCTCGACCGCCCGCGGGAGCGCCTTCACCAGCACCGGGTAGGCCCGCGCCCGGTCCAGCAGGCTGAACCCGATGCGCGGCGAAAACTTCACCGGCTCCGGCGGCGCGTCGACTTTTACGGCCGTCTGGCTGACCGGCTGCTTGAAGATGACGCTCGCCACCGAGCCCGCCGCGACGGCCCGGAGCTGCATCACATACGCCGAGCCATTGTAGATCGCCGTCAGCCTCCCGGCGGCGTCCGGCTGCAATCCTTGCACGAGGATGAAATTGGAGCCCGGCGCGTGCGTGACGTGAAAGCGCACGGGCGTGCCTTCGTCCACCTCGGTCGCGCCTTTGCCTTCGTCGATCAGCATGTCCGAACCGGCCACGGCCGTGATCGGACCGGGAAACATCACTGTCGTGACTTCCCGCGATACAGGCAGATCGACCGCCTTCTCCGGATCAAGGATGGCGTCGCGGATCGCCTGAGCCGACAGCACCGAGGCGAGTCCGAGAAACAAAATTATGTGTCGGCACCCCATAACGCCTCCTCATGTTTTGACGGGTTCGACTTGGAACGCGGCGACGGCGGTCGGGAAGCGGCCGTTGCGCGTCAGATCCGGGTTGGCTAGAAACTTGAATCGCACCCGGTAGCGGAGCACTTCCGTGATGGGCGCGCCCTGATAGGCCCCGACGCGGATCACCTGCACGTCCGCCGAGGTGTAAAAGGCATTGTCCCGGGTGCTGAGTATCTCGGGCGTGCCCACCTCGACCTTTTGGTGCAGCGACTTGGCCTCGAACTCCGCTTTCGTCCGGTTGATTTCCGCCTGCGCCTTCTGCGCGGCGTCGCGGAGGAAAAGCTGTTTGAACAGCTCGGGGTTGTCCAAGCCCGCCGGGTTGCGCTCGAAAAGCGCCTTGCACGCGAGCTTCGTCTGCCAGGCGTGCAGGTCTTTCGCTTCCTGAATATCCACGACCGGTGAGACGTAGTAGGTCCCGAGGCTGTCGATCATCACGACCTCGCGGCGGCGCGTCAGTTGCTCGACCAGTTGGTGGCGATCCCAGGCCGACCAAACCCAGGCCGCCACGGCCACGAGAAACCAGATGAGCGACTGTCGGCGTTGCCGGTCGAAGATGGCCAGCAGCGACGACTTTGGTTTCCCGAAATGCGGGACGGCGCGGGGCGTGGAGGCGGTGTCGGCGTGGGCGACCATGACAGTTATTTCCCGGGCGGTGTTGAATTCAGTGGAGCCTCAGCCTTGCCCTTCGACGGAGGCTCATTCGTTTTATCGTCGTCGCAAATGCGCACGAATTCGTCGAAATGCTCGACGAGCCGCGCCTTTGAGGCGGCAATCCTTTTTTCAGCCGCTGCGGTTTTCTCCGCGGCCTCGGTGATTCGGCGGTTACGGCTTTTCATGGGAATCGATGTCTATGGCCGCCTGATTGGGGTTGTCGTTGTGAGGCTGTTGATCGAGTCCGCTACGACTCTCCCGCCTGCGGCGCGCGTGTTCGGCAAATTGCGCCGTGAATTGTTCCGACGCTTCGGCCTGTCGGCCTTGCGCTGCCGCCGTCGCCTCCGAGGCGGCCGTATGCCTGCGCAGGAAACTCCCAGCGTAGAATCCCGCCAGACCACCAACCGCGGTGTCCGTGGTTCGTGCGGCGCCTCCACCCCGAGCGGCTGATTCGCTTCCTCCGAGCAAGGCCGCGCCCGCCGCCGTAGCGGCGACTCCGACGCCGCCGACTCCCGCGGCAGCCGCTGCAACACCCGCGCCGACGCCTCCCGTGAAAGCAGCTTGCGCGACACCGCCAACTCCATGAGCAAATGCCGCCGCCGGATTCGCGCCCATCAACAGGATCTTCGTCATCACCCAAGGTGCGAGGACGGAACTAACCAGCATCCAGGCTCCGATTAGCAATACGGTCAAAGCAGGCGCGGCAATCGGCGCTCCGACGACAAACACCGGCACCAGGTTTGCCGCCGCAGCCGCATCCAGCATCGCATTCGTCACGACCGCCGCGATTACCCAACCGAAGGGCCAACAGACGAGAGCGACCAACCCAATGACGTATTTCTGCGCTACGCCAGCCATCGGGCGAAGCATGAAGAAAGACAGAAATAACGGGCT
>CAXBDS010000104.1:0-17780 GCA_963974355.1 uncultured Opitutaceae bacterium | reverse complement strand
CGGCGGCTTCCGCGGCGCCCGCCACTGGCTCGACTACATGTCGGTCACGGTAACCGAAAACTTTGCCATGGCCGCCGCCGTCGCAAAGGGCGAATCGACCCTTATGAACGCCGCCAGCGAACCGCACGTGCAGGATCTCTGCAGCGCACTCGTCGCGATGGGCGCTAAAATCGACGGCATCGGCACCAGTCGCCTCCATATCCAAGGCGTCGACCGCCTCCACGGCGCCGACATCACGATCAGCACCGACTACCATGAGATCGTGACCTTCCTCGCCCTCGGCGCGATCACGGGGGGCGAAGTGCGCGTCGAAAAATCGTTGCCGGAACACTTCGACCTCATCACCCGCGCCTTCCACAAACTCGGCGTCAAGGTCGAGCACGAGGGCGACGTCGCGATCGTGCGCCGCAACCAATCGCTCGAGATTGAGGAGCCCTACACGTCGAACCTGTTGCCCAAGATCGAGGCCGCGCCGTGGCCGTATTTCTCGGTCGACCTGCTCCCACTCATGATCGCCCTCGCCACCCACGCGACCGGCACGATCCATTTTTGGAACAAGGTTTACGAAAACGGCTTTTCGTGGATTCCCGAGCTGGCGAAGTTCGGCGCGCACGCCGTCGTGAGTGATCCCCACCGGCTCATCGTTTTCGGTGATCGTCCGCTGCACCCCGCCGTGGTCGACTCGCCCTACGTTATTCGCGCCGCCGTCGCGCTCACCATGATGGCCGCCTCCATCCCTGGTCGCAGCGTGGTGCGCAACGCCGAGATCATTCGCCGCGCCCACCCCCGTTTCGTTGAAAATCTCAACAGCCTCGGCGCCAATCTCGAATGGAAATGATCCGGGCGGGCCCGTCTCCCGCGAAGACCTAGCGAACGTCGACCGGAGGCGCCGCCGCAATCAGCAGCCGCACCCAATCGGCCATCAATCGACCCGCCGGCGAATCCGACGCCTCCGCCAAGCCACTCTGGATAGTGAGACCGTCGGTCAGAGCAATAAAACCGCGGGCAAGCTCGAGCGGGTCACCCAGCGGCTTTTTGCCCGCCGCCGCAAACAACCGGCTGATCAACGTGGCGAGCCGCGCCCGATGCGCCTCGAACAATCGATCCGCCTGTTCGCCAAACCCTCGTTCGCGACGCGCGTGGAGTTGCAAAACCACGGCCAACAATCCCCAGGCGGCATCTTGATTCATTCTCCGGAGCCACGCATCGAGACTCGCGATTGTCGCATCCGGCCCCAGCTCCGCCTGCACAATCCCATCCAAGGCCGCCATTTTGTCGGCCATGTGCTGCGCCAATAATTCGAGGAAAATCCCTTCCTTGCTATCGAAGTTCGCGTAAACCGCGCCTTTCGAGAAGCCCGCCGCCGCCGCGATTCGGTCGACTGACGCCCCTTCATAGCCATACCGCGCAAAGGTCTCGGCCGCCGCCACGAGCAGGCGACCGCGCGTCTCGGCTTGGCTTTCGCGACGGGGCCGAGGCTTCCGCACAGATTTTTTCTTGGCCATAAGACTAGAACTTCAGCTCGACAAAATTCATTTCAGATACCAATCGGTATTTGAAATGAAAATAACTCGCCTCCCTCATCCGCCGCCCGCCTCCTCGCCGCTGAGCGGGCCCGCGTTCGTAACCGGCTCCACCGGGCTTTTGGGCAACAACCTCGTGCGTCTTCTGGTGAAACAAGGCATCCCGGTGCGCGCGCTCACCCGGTCTCGCGCAAAAGCCGCCCGGCAATTCGGCCAATTGCCGGGCGTGGAATTCATCGAGGGCGACATGACTGACGTCCCCGCCTTCGCCGCTGCGCTCTCCGGTGTTAAGATTATCTTCCATACGGCCGCCCATTTCCGAGATGCATACAAGGGTGGGCGCCATCGCGACAAGCTTGAGCAGGTCAACGTGCTCGGCACCCGCGCGCTGCTTGCAGCCGCGAGAGACGCGGGCGTGCATCGTTTTGTGCACACGTCGTCGGTGGCCGTGGTCGATGGTCCACCCGATACGCTCATCAACGAAACGATGGTGCGCGATCCCTCGCAAGCCGACGACTATTACCAAAGTAAAATCCATGCTGATCAAACCGTGCGGGATTTTCTGAACGAATATCCGGATATGTGGGCATGTTTTGTTCTCCCGGGTTGGATGCATGGACCGGGCGACATCGGGCCAACTTCCGCCGGCCAGCTCGTGCTTGATTTCATGCACCGCAAGCTGCCCGGCATCGTGCCCGGTTCGTTCTCGGTGGTCGACGCCCGCGACGTCGCCGCCGTATTGGTGGCGGCCGCCGAAAAAGGACGCCGGGGCGAGCGCTACCTCGCCGCCGGCCGCCACTGCACGATGGGCGAGCTCGCCGTCCAACTGGAACACGTCAGCGGCAGGCCTGCCCCGATTCCGTCCGATGGAGGAAACGCTGCGCGACGTAATCGAATGGTATGGGGCGCACGGATATCTGCAAAGCCTTCCGACCAAGTCAGTCGCAACTCTCAAGGTCACAGCCTGATCTCGACTGGCTTCGAAAAATCGACGGTTCGGTGTGAGCGCGCTGGCCTTCGCCCACTGGATGATTGAACTAACGATTCATGCCCGCCGCGAACGAACCGGAGAACAAAGGCCTAGACTATCTCGCCCAAGCCCTCGCGGCCCCGGTGTCACCCGCCGAGGCGGCGCTGCGCCCGCTGTCCTTTGCCGACTTCACCGGCCAGGCGAAAACCGTCGAGCGCCTGCAGGTCATGGTGGGCGCCGCCAAACGCCGGGGCGATCCGCTCAACCACATTCTGCTCAGCGGCCCGCCCGGCCTCGGCAAGACCACCCTCGCCTTCATCCTCGGCCATGAACTCGGCAAAAACGTGCGCGTGACCTCCGGCCCGGTCGTCGAAAAAGCCGGCGACCTCGCCGGTCTCCTCACCAACTTGGAAGAAGGCGACCTGCTCTTCATCGACGAGATCCACCGCATCCCGAAAACCGTCGAGGAATACCTCTACAGCGCGATGGAAGATTTCCGGCTCGATATCATGATCGACCAAGGGCCCAACGCGCGCAGCGTGCGACTGCCGCTCAATCGCTTCACGCTGGTCGGCGCGACCACGCGCAGCGGCTTGCTGAGCTCCCCCATGCGTTCACGTTTCACGCTGCAAACCCGCCTCGACTACTACGACGTCGCCACGCTCATGGGCATTGTCACGCGCTCCTGCCACCTACTCGAAGTCGCGATCGAAAAGGACGGCGCCCATGAGATCGCCAAGCGCTCCCGCGGCACCCCGCGGATCGCCAACAACCTGATTAATTTTTGCCGCGACTACGCGCAGGAACGTGGCAAT
This sequence comes from uncultured Opitutaceae bacterium, assembly GCA_963974355.1. Classification (GTDB taxonomy): domain Bacteria; phylum Verrucomicrobiota; class Verrucomicrobiia; order Opitutales; family Opitutaceae; genus Actomonas. The sequence continues at coordinate 14,472 of CAXBDS010000104.1, read as the reverse complement.
GGCACCATCACTCAAAAATCCGCCGCCGCCGCCCTCGAGTTGTTGGAGATCGACATGCGCGGCCTCGACGAGATGGACAAGCGCGTCATGCGCATCATGGCCGACAACTACGGCGGCGGACCGGTCGGTCTCGGCACCATCGCCATCGCCGCCGGTGAGGAAGCCGAGACGCTGGAGGAAGTGCACGAGCCATTTCTCATCCAAGAAGGTTACCTGCAACGCACCTCGCAGGGCCGCGTGCTCACCGCCAAGGGTTACCACGCGATCGGCCTGCCGCCCGCCGGGCCGGGCGCACAAACGGGATTGCTGTAAGCGACACGAGAGCGGCAGCACCCCCGCTTCGTCACCGTATTTCAGATACGTTTCGCGGACTCGAATCCGCCCCTAATTTTCCGGCGAAAAGGCTCACTGCGAGCCGAACCCGGCGCGGCAAATGAGGTCCATCCCTTCCTCAATTTCCGGCCAATGCTTGAGCCCATCCGCTTTTCCTGACACCATGAAGGCAATGTCAGCATTAACGTTCGATCCTAAGCGCCCTCGCATTGCGATGGTGTCAACTCATGGCTACGTCGCCGCCAACCCTCCGCTCGGCGCCGCCGACACCGGCGGCCAGGTCGTCTACGTGATGGAGCTCGCCAAGAAGCTCGGTCAACTCGGTTACGATGTAGACGTCTGGACCCGCCAGTTCGAAGGCCAGCCTCAAATGGACACGGTCAACGGCCGGGTGCGCGTCCTGCGCGTCCCCTGCGGCGGCGAGAAATTCATTCCCAAGGAATACCTCTACGAGGACCTGCCTGAATGGAGCGAAAACGCGCTGCGTTTCATCAAGAAACACAAGCTCAGCTATCAGTTTATCAACAGCCACTATTGGGACGCTGGCGTCGCCGGCCAGCGCCTCGCCGAGGCCTTGGGCGTGCCGCACGTGCACACCCCCCACTCTCTGGGCATCTGGAAACAGACCCAGATGGAGACCGATTATCCGGAAAAGAAAGACGCCTTCGACAAGGAGTTCAACTTCTCCGAACGCATCAAACACGAGACGATCCTTTATCGCAGTTGTGACATGGTGCTGGCGACGACACCGCCGCAGTTGGACATGATTCGGGACGACTACAATGTGCCCAAGGGGCAGGTGCACATGATCCCGCCTGGCTACGATGATAACCGTTTCTTCCCCGTCAGCGAAGCGTCCCGCCAGATGGTTCGTCGCCGGATCGGATTCAAGCATCCGACGATTCTGGCCCTCGGCCGCCTCGCCACCAACAAGGGCTACGATCTTCTCATCGAGGCCTTCGCCATCACCGCCCAACGCGTGCCCAACGTCATCCTTCACCTCGCCGTCGGCGGCAAGAAGATGGACAAACAGGAGCGCAAGATTCTCGCCGATCTGAAAGCCATCGTGAAAAAGCACGACCTCGGCAAACGCGTGAAATTTTCGGGCTTCATCTCCGACGAGGACCTGCCGGACTACTATCGTGCCGCCGATCTCTTTGTATTGAGTAGTCGATACGAGCCCTTCGGCATGACCGCCATCGAAGCCATGGCCTGTGGCACCCCCACGGTCGTCACGATTCACGGCGGTCTCTTCCGCGCCGTGAGTTTCGGTCGCCACGCCCTGTTCGGGGATCCCTTCGATCGCGAGGATCTCGGCATCATGATGATGAAGCCGCTCAAGCATCTCGAACTACGCACCCGCCTCACGCGCATGGGCGCGCACAAGGCCCGCAGTCTCTTCACTTGGACCGGCATCGCGCAACAGCTCATCAGCCTCGTGGAAGGCCGACCGACGCTCAAGGCCCTCGGCGATACGGAGTGGGACGAGCCGTGGAACGACGGCGACTAAGCCGTCCCCCTTACTTTGGTCTCTCAGCCCCGACATTCGCGTCGGGGCTTTTCTTTGGTCGCACCGCTTAGGCCTGCGAAGCCACCGCGGCCACCCGCGGACGCCGCATCACCACGTAGCTCAAGCCGAGCCACAACGCCCCCGCCGGAATCACCGAGCGCCACATGCCGAGCACGATCCCCATCGGTAGAAGGAACGTCACGATCTGCCAGACCAACGTCACCGCGAGCAGCCGCAGTTCACCACGGTGTTCGGCGCGGTGCAACCGGGTCCACGCTCGGGGCCACCATCCGAATGGGCGCACCTGCGCGTAAAACGTCTGCAACTGCGCCCGATCCACCGGCCCCGTGGCAAACGTCACGAGGACACTCGCCAACCCCGACACACCCGCGATCGCCATGAAGCGCGTCGCCTCATTCCATCCCGCCGGATCGATCAAAGAAAAATAGAGCGCGCCCGCGAAGCCCCCCACGACTCCGCCCGCAAACCCGAAACCGTTGAACCGTCCCCAGAACCAGCGCAGCGCAAAGGGCACCAAAAACGCCGGGAAAAGCAGCATCACGATTCCCACCCAAATCCCGAGCACCGACGAGCCCAACTCCAGCGCGAGCACCACCCCGAGCGCCACGATCGCGGCCGAGGCAATGTAGCCGGCCCAGACCAGTTCACGCTCGGATGCCCCTTTGCGCCACGGTTGCCACAAGTCCCGCACCACGTAGGAGGCGCCCGCATTGATCGTGCTGTCGAAAGTGGACATCGCCGCCGCCAACATCGCGGCCAAAATCAGTCCGCGCACGCCCGGCGGAAAATACTGCGACATCAGCACCTGGGGCAGCACCCCTTCCGCGGCATCCACGGAACTCGTATCCAACCCGAGTTTCATCGCGATGATCGCGAAGCCGAGCACCATGGGCCAGCGCGCCGCAAACAAGAGGGTCCACAAGATGCCGATCTTGCGACAATCGTCCTCGTTGGCCGCCGCATAAAACCGCTGCGCCATGTAGGCGGATCCGCCACTGCCACCGAGGCCTTCAAGCACCCCCTTAAACGCCCATACTCCGAGGAAAAACCAGAACGGCGTATAGGGCTCCAAACGGTTGTCCCCCAGTTCCGGCAGGAACTGGTTCAACTCCGCCCCCGGCCAGGAGGCCAACAAATCCGGCGTCACCAAACCCGCCGCGGTGATCGCCACGAAAATCGCCGCGCCGCCGATCAGGAAACTCTGAAACACGTCCGTCCAGATCACACCATAAAGTCCCCCCACCAGCGTGTAGCCAAACGCGATGAGCGCCACGCCCACCGAACACTGGGTCACGGTGAACGGCAGAAACTCCGCCAAGAAGCGGCCGCCCGCACTGAGGAAAAAAACGGTCATCGCCACCGTCAGGACGATGTAGGTCAGCGCCGCCATCGTGCGCGCCGCCCGCCCGCCGCGCCCCGAGCCAAATCGCAACAGCATCCACTCCGCCGTCGTCATCACCTTCGAGCGCCGATGCCACTTGCCCATAAACGCGACAAACACCGCAATCGGCAAAACGACCCCGCCGCGCATCTCGATCCAGAACCCGTGCAGACCATAAAGCACGATGAGGGTGACAATGGTCATCGTCCCCGCGACATCGAGGTTGCTCGACATCCCGGAGGATCCGAGCGCCCACCACGGCAATTTGTTACCGCCCAGAAAATAGTGCTCGGAACTCTGGCTGGCCCGACGCGCCAACCACACGCCCGCCACCATCAAAATCAGCAAATACGCGCCGATCACAGAATAATCCAAGGGGTGCATCGGAAGACCGTATCACCTCTGTCAAACAACCTCAGAGGGGGCTCGGATCGACGCCCCGCTGCCTCACCCGAATCCCGGGCCTCCTTGACCCTGCACCGGGCGCCCGCTTTGCTGTCTCTGTGACCGCCGCGCTTTTCCGGCCCGGTATTTTTTTCCTGATACCCGCACCTCGGCGGGCTCATGCCACGCAACGCACGCTCCATGGCTAAATCCACTTCCACGCCCAAATCTATCCGCCTCTTCAGCTCCGATCTGGATGGCACTCTGCTCGGCAATCCTGAGGCCGCCCAACGTTTCATCGCGGCGTGGCAATCCCAGACCGACGGCGAGCGTCCGCTGCTCGTCTTCAACAGCGGCCGACTCGTGCCCGACATGCAGTCCCTCGTCGAACAAGGCGCGTTGCCGCAGCCCGATTACTATATCGGCGGGGTGGGCACGCAGATCGTCGACGCCCACTCCGGGCGACCGCTCGAGGAGTTCGACCAACGCCTGCTTGAGGGCTGGGATCGGGATCGGGTGCAGGAAGTGATGTCGCACTTCCACCTCACCTATCAGCCGGAGCATTTTCAGAACGCCCATAAATCGAGCTGGTATTTCGACCAGGCTCAGCCCGCCCAAATCGACGCGATCCGCGATGCCCTCCGGGACGCCGGGATCGACGCCAACGTCATTTACTCCAGTCAAATTGACCTCGATATCCTGCCTAAAAACGCGACCAAAGGCGGCGCGTTGGGCTGGCTCTGCGAGAAGCTGCAGATCGGTCTCGACGAAGTCCTCGTCGCCGGTGACACCGGCAATGACAGCACCATGTTCCTGTTGCCCCAAGTGAGGGGGATCATCGTCCAAAACGCGCAACCCGAACTCTTCGAGGCCACCGTCAAAGTCGACGTCTTCACGTCGCGCCGAATCATGGCCGACGGGGTGCTCGAAGGCCTGTGCGAACACGGGGTCGTCTGCGCGTTGCCGTCCGCCCTTGAAAGCGAAATCCCGCGGTCGCGGATGGCGCCGGGCTTCAAAATGCTCTTCACCGGTGAACGCCTCGGTTCGCTCAAGGAAGAGGATCGCGAGCTGATCCTCACGGGCTACGAAAAGGCCATCGAAGCCATCCGGAAAAACATCACGCCGATCGGTTTTTCCGCGTGTTCGTTGAGCGACAATACCGTCACCGGCACCGACGCCAACTACCGCTCCGTCTGGGCGCGCGACGGCGCGATCACCGTGATCAACACGCTTGATCTGGAGGAGCCGGATATTCGCGACTGCGCCCGCCGCACGCTCGACACACTCCTCAACGTCGCTTCGCCCAACGGTCAGATCCCCGCCAATGTGCGCATCGAGGACGGCGTGCCGGACTACTCCGGCGTGGGCAACATCTGTTCGATCGACAGCGGCTTGTGGGTCATCATCGCGTTCTATAACTACATCGTCAAAACGGGCGACCACGCCTTCCTCGAATACCACGCCTCCCGTCTGCAGCGCGCGATGGACTGGCTGAGCGCTCACGACAGCAACAATGACGGTCTGCTCGAAATCCCCGAGGCCGGCGACTGGACCGATCTCTTCGGCCGCTCCTACAACGTGCTCTACGATGAGGTCCTTTGGTTCCGCGCCAACGTCTGCTACGGCCGTCTGCTCGAGTTCCGCGGCGACTACGAACGCGCCGCCGACTACCTGCGCTGGTCGCAACACATCCGCGGCCGCGTCCTCGACATGTTCTGGCCCACCACCACCGAAGGCGACAATGGCAAGACGCCCAACCGCTTCGCCGCCCGCCAGTTCGACCTCGGCGACACCCAATACCTATTGGCGGAGATCACCCCTTTCGCGTTCAACTGGCGCTGTGACGTTTACGCCAACGTCCTCGCGTTTCTCACCAATCTCCTCGACATCGAACGCGCCCGCACCGCCTTCCGCTTCATGTGGGGGGTCGGCGTCAACGACCCTTGGCCGGTCGCCAATCTGTATCCGGTGGTTCAATCCGGTGATCCGGATTGGCGAGCGTATTACACGGTGAATCTGCTCAATCTGCCCAATCATTACCACAATGGCGGCATCTGGCCCTTCGTCGGCGGCATGTGGGTGCGCTTCATCCACCGCCTCGGCTTCCACGAGGTCGCCACCCGGGAACTCGTGCGCCTGGCCGAGATCAACAAGAAGGGCCGCGATCAGGAATGGGAGTTCAACGAGTGGGCCCACGGCGCCACCGGCAAACCGATGGGCAAAGCGTTTCAGGCTTGGTCCGCAGCCTGCTTCATCCGGGCCTGCCAGGAAATCGAAGCCGATCCCGCCCATCTGGGAGAAGTCGATTAAGGTCCGCCTCGCGGCCCTGCGCTCCCGCCCTCGATTCGTCCCGCGTTCATCCCAAATCGAACCTTCCTTCACTGCCCATGTCCACAGTCCTCAGTTTCGGTGAAATTCTCTGGGACTTCCTGCCCGACGGCCTATTCGCCGGGGGCGCCCCGCTCAACAGCGCCTACCATCTCCACCGGCACGGCCACCATGTCCACCTCGTATCCGGCGTCGGCAAAGACCTGCTGGGCGACGAGCTCGTGCGGCGCATCCGTGCTTGGGGCTTGGATACAGAAACCCTGACCTTCCATCAGGGCCTGCCCACCGGCTACGTGCGCGCCGAGGTGTCGACCAAGGGCGACGCCCACTACGACATCGTCAGCAGCGTCGCCTGGGATCAGATCCTCGTCGACGAAGACGTGGTGCGCGCCGCCGTCAGCGCCGATGCGCTTGTCTTCGGCTCGTTGGCCCAACGCACACCCGTCAATCGCGCGGCTTTGGACCGGCTGTTGACCGTCTTGCCCGACACCGCCTGGCGCGTTTTCGACGTCAACTTGCGCGCGCCCTACGACGATCTTGATCGCGTCGGCGAGCTCGCGCCGCAGGCCACCCTGCTGAAACTAAACGCCGAAGAAGCGAACCGGCTCGCCACGGGCCACGACGCCGAGGATCCCGGCAACGAGGAATCGCACGCGCGCACCCTCGCCGAACGTTTAGCCTGCCCGATGATTTGCGTCACCGCCGGAGCTCGCGGCGCCGGGCTGCTCCGCGACGGCAAATGGCATTGGGAACCCGGTCGCGATGTGGTGGTCGCTGATACGGTAGGCGCCGGTGATTCATTTCTCGCCGCGTTGGTCTCACATCTGCTCTCCGAAAAATTATCTGATGGTGAATGTGTCACCCGAGCCTGTCGCTTGGGTGAGTGGGTGGCGTCGAAACGCGGGGCCACTCCGGCCTACGATTCATCCACGCCTTCCACTTCGTCGCCATGACTCCTGATACACTTTGGGCCGAGATTTCCGGCCATTTGCCAAAACTGCTTGCCGCCCTGCCCGTCGCCGCCGGGGTGATCCTCGCCGGCATCCTCCTGAATTTTGTGGTCGGGCGGGCCTTCACGCTGCTCGCCAAGCGCACCAACCTCACGTCCTCGGATGTGTTGCCGCTGCGCAAAATCGCCCGCTGGGTGGTCTACGCCCTCACGATTATCCTCGTGCTCGGCGTCTTCGGTTTCGAACTCGGCGGCCTCTGGGCCATCCTGTCCACGATCCTCGCCATGGTCGCGATCGGCTTCGTGGCCGTGTGGAGTATTCTGAGCAACACGTCGGCCACGGTGCTGATTCTGATCATGCGCCCCTTCAGCATCGGCGACGAAGTCGAGCTCCCTTCGGAAAGTGTGAAGGGCCGGGTCTCCGACTTGAACTTTTTCTTCACGACCCTCGCCGTGGATGAGCACACCTGCTACCGCGTGCCGAACAACCTCTTCTTCCAAAAAGTCCTGCGTCGCACCCATGGCGGCAGCTCCATCTCGCTCGCGCAGCAGCTGAGCAACGACATCCCGGCAAAGTTCGCCCCCTCGTCCGACGCCCCCGGCGGCGAGCGCAAACCGGTGCCCGCCTCCGAAGATTTCGCCGCCAAAGCGGTGGGAGACCTGCCCTCGATGGGCGTTCCCCCGCCCTCCGGCGGAGGGCGCGGACGCTAAGAAACACCGGTTCGGACCTGGGGTAAAATCCCTGTCCGGAGCCGTTCTTTTGTGAAATTTCAAATTATTTTAGGCCACCTATTCTCCTCTCACAGGTGCGTCTCGACCAACTCCCGCCCCTCCTTGGCTAAGTAAAGTCGGCTGGTAATCGAACCGATGGGAAGGCATGTCTGCCCCCCATCATCCCTCTCGGAGCCTGCGTTTCGGCGCCGCCCTTTTCCTTGGCTGGGCGACGTCGGGCTTCGCCGCCGAAACGGATATCGAAGCTCGCTTCGCCGCCCTCGAAAGCCGCCTCGCCGCCGTCGAGCGGGAAAATGCCCGACTGCGCAGCCAACTCGAAGTCCGGTCCGTCCGCCCCCCCGCACCTCCCCTCGCCCCCGCCGCCGATGCGCCTCCGAGCGCCGCCGCCGCCGAATTGCCGGCGCCCGCGCCGAAATCCATCCTCCGCTCCCTTAAGTTTGCCGGCTACGCGCAGATCCACGCCGAACTCGGCGGCGAGCCCGACCGTCGCTTCACCGACGTCGATAACCGCATCTTCATCCGCCGCGTCGATATCGGCGTCAGCGGCGAATTGAGCCACGGCTTCGCGTTCAAGACCGAAGCCGAACTCTCAAGCGGCAGCCTGGGCGAAAAATCCGGGCACACACCCCGCCTCACCGACGCTTATGTCACTTGGGCCGCGACGGATCAGTTCGGTCTTAAAATCGGCCAATTCAAATCTCCGTTCGGCCGCGCGCAGTTGATGTCCAACACCAAGCTGCCGCTCGTCGAACGTCCTCTTTCGAGCGACTCCCTCACCGTTTCCCGTCAAGTCGGCATCGCCGCCGAAGGCTCGGCCGACCCGGGTATTCCGCTCACCTACTCGCTCGGCTTCTTTAACGGCACCGGCGCCAACAACAGCTTCACGACCAACTCAGAATTCATGACGGTGGGCCGCGTCGCGGCGCAGGTCTGGTCGAACGACAAATCCGTCTGGGACATCGCGACCAACGCCTACCACTACGACCCGGCCACCGCCGGTCGCGACCGCCGCATCGGTTGGGGCATCGATACCCGTTTCAAATTCGGTCGCAGCGAAACCGAAGCGGAATACCTGCAGCTCACCACCGACCGCACCGGTCTGCCCACGGCCACCGCCGAGGGCTGGTGGATCACGTCGCTGTGGAACCTCGCACCGCAATGGCAGGCCGTCCTCCGCTTCGATAGTTACGACCCCAACACCGATCTCGCCGGCGACGACACCACCGCCTGGACCTTCGGCGGCAACTACCTCGTGCGCGGCGACGACATCAAATTCTCCCTGAACTACCTCTGGGGCGATTCACCCGCCGCCCACGAAGGCCGTCTCCTCGGCCGTCTGCAGGTCAAATTTTAAGTTCCGAATCGCTCACCCACCTCTGTCCACCTCGCCATGATCAAGCTGAATTTCATCCAACGCACCGTCGCGGCCTTCGCCTCGCTGCTCCTCCTTCTGTTCATCTCCAGCGCGGTGAGCTACCAGGCCACCAAAACGATCCTGGGCAAACTCGAAACGATGACGCACGCGTTGCTGCCGGCCACCGACCTGGTCCTTCAGATCGATCGCGACATGCACCAATCCCTCGTGGCCGAACGCACGCTCTATCGCACCGGACTCTCCGCCACCGAGATCGAAAAACAACGCGACGAGTTCACGAAAAACGTCACCCAAGTCGAAGCACGTTGGGCGGAATTCAAAAACGCCATCGCTCCCCTCAGCACCAAGGAGATCGCCGGGCATGTGCAGCAATTTGAGACCAAGTTCGGTCGCTGGGTTCCCCTCGCGACCAAACTGCTCGACGGCCACGGCGCCCCGGAAGCCATCACCGCCTCCGGTCTCGCGTTCGACGACGCCCGCACTCACTTGGACATGCTCACGGAAATCGCCGATCACATGATCGTCGCCGCCCAGGAGGCCTCCGAAGCCACCGCCCATGAAACCAACATGATGCTGCTCGCGATGCTCCTGATCGCGGCCGTCCTCGGAGGCACCCTCACCTGGCTCGTCGGCATCCGCACCGGCCACACCCTGCGTGATCTCGCCACCGCGCTCACCGCCAATGCCAACGAGACCGCCTACGCCTCCAGCCAGATCACCTCCTCCAGCCAAATCGTCGCCGATGGTGCCAGCCAGCAGGCCGCCGCCATCGAGGAAACCAGCGCCGCCATGGAAGAGAACGTGAGCATGATTCGACGCAATGCCGACAGCGCTCGTCACGCGAGCGAGACCGCCGGTGCCGCTCGCCAAGCCGCCGATGCCGGCGCCTTGGAGATGGCGACAATGAGCGAGGCGATGGCCGACCTCAAAACATCGAGCAACAACATCTCCACCACCCTAAAGACGATCGATGAGATCGCCTTCCAGACCAATATTCTCGCGCTCAACGCCGCCGTCGAAGCCGCCCGGGCCGGTGAAGCCGGCGCCGGATTCGCCGTCGTGGCCGACGAAGTGCGGGCCCTCGCCCAGCGTTGCGCCCAAGCCTCCCGCGAAACCGCCACGCGTATCGAAGATTCGGTGACGAAGAGCAACCGCGGCATCACGGTCAGCGAACGCGTCGCCGAGCACCTGCGCTCCATCGTCGAACGCACCGCCGAGATGGAATCGCTCGTGCAGCAGATCTCCCGCGCCTCCGAGGAACAGTCCAGCGGCATGGAGCAGGTTAACCGCGCCGTGACACAGATGGATCAGGTCACGCAGGCCAACGCCGCCTCAGCCGAGGAAACCGCCGCCGCCGCCGAAGAACTCAACGCCCAGGCCGAAAGCTTGCATGATTCCGTCGCCCAGCTCGCCAACTTGATCGGCTCCGACCGCAAGGCCCTCGCCCGCCACCCGAGAACCATCCAGACCTCGACGGGACGCGCCAACTCGAACTCGGCCGAAGTGAACGAGCCGTTCTTCGCCGACGCCAGCTAAGCGAATCCCGCGCCGCCGGCGGCGATCACAAATCGCCGCCCTGCGGACGCAGCACGATGTCTTCGACCACCGCGCGTCGCGACAGACGATAGACATCGAAAAAGGCCCGGGCGACATCCGCTGTCGGCATCATCCGATCCCAGTCCGCGCCGCTGCCTTCCCACGACGGCGAAACCGTCGCCCCCGGATAAACGGTGCACACCCGCACGCCTTTGTCCTTTAATTCGTGGCGCATCACCTTCGACAAACCGGTGACGCCGAATTTCGCCGCGCAGTAGGCCGCCCCCGCCGGATAAGCCTGCAGGCCCGCGACCGAGCTCATGTTAAACACGTCGCCGGAACCGCGCTCCACCATGCCCGGCACGAAAGCGCGCGATACGAGAAAGAGGCTGCGCAGATTCGCCGCGACGATTGCGTCGAAGTCTTCGACCGCGAGCGTGAGAAACTCCGACGGCGCAAACTTGCCGGCGTTGTTGATCAACACATCGACCCGTTTGAAACGTTGGCTCACCGCCCCTTGCAACGCGGTCACCGCCGCCGCGTCGGCTACATCGCATACAAACGGCACCGCCGTCGCGCCGAGCTTGGTGCAAGCCTGCACGACTTTGGCGAGATTGTGCTCGTTTCGCGCCACCAGCGCGAGCTTCACGCCATCGAGTTCCTTCGCGAAGACGCGCGCGATTTCTGCGCCGATCCCTTGCGATGCACCCGTAATCAGGACAACCGGTTTAGCCATGAAACCCAGTGCACGCCAAGCAACGGCGAGGTGCAACCTCCGCCGATTTTTTGTGGGCATCCGCCCGGAGGCCCGCTAGCCCTTTGCCCTTATGTCCGCCGAACTCGCCACGCTCGTCACCGCCATCGCCCAGCGCGCCCGCACCGCGTCCCATGCGCTCGCGACCACGCCGACCGAGCGCAAGAACGCCGCCCTCCGCCACCTCGCCGGCCTGATTCCCGCGGCCGCCGGCGATCTCCTCGCGGCCAACCAGCGCGACCTCGACGCCGCGACAACCAACGGCCTCACCGCCGCCCAAATCGACCGCCTCACGCTCACGCCCGCCCGCCTCGATCAACTCGCCGAGTCGGTGCGCCAAGTCGCCGCCCTGCCCGATCCCGTCGGAGAAACGTTGTCCGCCTGGACCGTGCCCAACGGTCTCCACATCGAAAAGCGCCGCGTGCCCATCGGCGTCATCGGCATCATCTACGAGGCCCGGCCCAACGTGACGATCGATTGCGCGATCCTCTGCCTGAAATCCGGCAACGCCGCCATCCTGCGCGGTGGCAAAGAGATCTTCCATACGAACACCGCGTTCGCCGCGTTGATCGCCCAAGCGCTCACCGCGACCGGCCTCCCCGCCGATGCCGTGCAACTCATCCCCACCACGGATCGCGCCGCGCTCAACACGCTGCTCAAGCTCGACACCCTCATCCACTGCATCATCCCGCGCGGTGGCGAAGGCCTCATCCGCTTCGTGGCGGAGAACAGCACCATCCCCGTCATCAAACACTACGACGGTAAGTGCTTCATCTACCTTGATCGCGCGGCCGACGCCGCCGTGGCGGAGTCCGTCACCGTCAACGCCAAGACCCAACGCACCGGCGTCTGCAACACGGCCGAGCAACTGCTGGTCCACGCCGAGATCGCTCCCACGCTCCTGCCCCGGGTGGCCGCCGCCCTCGTCGCGAAAGGCGTGCAATTGCGTTGCGACGAAGCCAGCGCTGCGATTCTCCGCGAGCACGCCGAGATTGCACCGCGCGTTGGGGCGGCGAGCGAGGCCGATTTCAGCACCGAGTTTCTCGACCTCATCATGGCCGTGCGCGTCGTGCCCGACCTCGCCACCGCCGTCACCACGATCAACCGCGACGGTTCCGGTCACAGCGATGCCATCATCACGACCGACGCCGAGGCCGCCGCGCGTTTCCAATCCGGCGTCGACAGCGCCGCCGTGTTTTGGAACGCCAGCACCCGCTTCAACGACGGATTCGAATTCGGCTTCGGCGCCGAAATCGGCATCAGCACCGACCGACTCCACGCCCGCGGCCCGATGGGCCTGCCCGAGCTGTGCACCTACAAATACGTGGTGAATGGCAGCGGCCAGATTCGCGCCTAACCTGCCGCCGGCCAAACGCGCCGGGGAAATGCGCGACCTTATCGCCTAAGGTTGCGCCCGGAGTGAACCGTCTCTCTTATTCGAAGTCTAACGAACCATGAAAACGACGCGCTCCGTTCTCTTCTCTGGCTTGGCTTTGGCCTCTCTCCTCTCTGCCGTTGCCCAGACTGACGCCTCCAAACCCGAGCGCGCCGTCTCTCCGGGTTTGGCCAGCAAGCTCGCCGAAGCCATGCCGACCTATGCCCCGCCTCCGCCGGTCCCCGAAAAGACGGACGAGGAAATCGCCGCCGATCAGCCGAAAAATAAAATCCTCCGCCTGCCCAAGGTCGTCGTCGAAGGCGAACGCCCACCCGTTTTTAGCGAACGCGAAGTGCACACCGACAAGGGCTTGGCGGAGCTTGCGATGAACCGCTACCTCACCGAACTCGATGCCGGCGTGCTGAACAAATTCAGCATCCCGCTCTTCGGTCAGTCCAACGAGGCCCGCGCCCTCGCCCAATTCCGCGAGGACGAACGCCTCAAAAACATGTCCGCCACGGCCGACCAGATTTCGGTGCTCCAGCAGACCAATCCCGCGGAGGCCAAAGCCTTGCAGGACACGGCCAACGACACCTTCATCCGCACGCCGTATCTGCCGACCACGACCAGCATGAACCGCGACCGCTAGGTCGTCCGGCATCCCGCTGCGGCGTCGATTACATCACTCCTTCGGCGGCCAGCAACGCATCGGCGATTCCGCCCCACTCCGCGTCGAGCGGCCCCTCGAACGCAGGACGTCCGGCCCGCGCATACCAGTAACCGGCGTTGCCGGTATCGCCTTCTTTACGATGCAGGTATGCGTGCACCCAGTCGCCGGCCGGATCACCCGCTTTTTGCGCCAACTCGTGCGCCGTTTCCCAGTCGCCCCGTCGATCATGCCACAAGGCCTGCAACGGAAGACTCAGGGCCGACGGATCGGCCAAACCGGCCAGTTCGGAAGTCGTCATGCCTCCACGTTGTCCGACCGCCCGGCCGCAACGCAACCTTGCGCCGTTCCGCCCCTTGATCATGGCTGAAGTCGTTTCGCATGCGCACCGACTTTACTGACATCCTGTTGCAACGCCTGACGTGGGCCGATCTCGATCCCGGCCATGTGCGCCAACTCATCACGATGGCCCGCGACGAAGATCTGGGCGGACTCGGACTCGTGCGACGTCCGACCAAATCCGGCGACCGCTCCACCGGCTCCCTCGGCGTGACGACCCGCACCGCCCAGGCCCGCCTCGTGGCTCGCGAAACGCTCGTCGCCGCCGGCCTGCCGCTGCTCAGCCCGATTCTCCGCGCCTATGGCGAGGACGCCCGCGTGCAACTTCATCGCAAAGACGGCGCCGAGGTGCGGCCGGGCGACGTCCTGGCCACCTTGCACGGCGATCCGCGCACCCTCCTCGCGGCCGAACGCGTTGCCCTCAATTTCGTGCAGCGCCTTACCGGCATCGCCACCCAAACCGCCCGTTACGTCACGGCCCTCGGGCCCGGCCGCACCCGCCTGCTGGATACGCGCAAGACCACGCCCGGTTGGCGTATGCTGGAGAAATACGCGGTCGCCTGCGGCGGCGGTTGGAACCATCGCCTCGGCCTGTTCGACCGCGTGATGTTGAAAGACAATCATCTCGCTTTGCTGGGCTTCACCACCACCGGCAAAAGCACCGAGACCTCCGCCCTGCCCGAGGCCATTCGTCGCGCCCGCGCTGCCGCACCGGATCTGCCGGTCGAGGTCGAGGTGGACCGGCTCGCGCAAATCCCACCGGTTCTTGACGCCGGCGCCGATGTGAT
>CAXBDS010000103.1:0-17893 GCA_963974355.1 uncultured Opitutaceae bacterium | reverse complement strand
CCGGCCGCACCCGCCGATCCTCAGGTCGAAGTGACGCGCCTCGAAAACGACACGGCGTTGCGCTGGACGCGCGGCACCGAACCCGACCTCGCCGGCTACCGCATCGTCTGGCGCGAGACCACCGCCCCGTTTTGGCAACACAGCGCGTGGGCCGGCGACGTGACCCGCTTCGTCGTCAAGGACATCTCCAAGGATAACGTCATCTTCGGCGTGCAAGCTGTCGACCGCGACGGCCACGCCAGCCCGGCCGTCTACCCGACACCGTGGCGCGGCGATTATTAAACGCCCGCCGGCCGACGGGCGCCACCGCGCCTTGACCGCTTGCCTCGTGGCACACCAACGTGTGCACTCTTCCTTCGCGCCATGAACGACGCTTCCGACGACCTCTTTGATCTTACCTCCCCGGAACCCGGCGAGGTCGGCTTGGTTGCGCCTCAGGATTTCGTTTCGAGCGAACCGTTCCGCTGCGACGACGGCCACACCCTGCCCGGCTTCACCGTGCGCTATGAGACCTACGGACGGCTTAATGCCGCCGGGGACAACGCCGTGCTCATCTGCCACGCCCTGAGCGGCGACCATCACTGCGCCGGCATCCACTCCCTCGAAGATCGCAAAACCGGTTGGTGGAACAATCTCATCGGTCCCGGCAAGGCCGTCGACACGAACACTTGGTTCGTCGTTTGCCCCAACGTTCTCGGCGGTTGCCAAGGCTCCACCGGCCCCTCGTCGCTCGATCCGACCACCGGGAAAGCCTATGGCGTCGCCTTCCCCGCCGTGAGCATCGCCGACATGGTCCGCGCCCAACATGTTTGGCTCAGGCAACTCGGCGTGAAACGACTGCACGCCGTCATCGGCGGTTCGATGGGCGGCATGCAAGCGCTGCAATTCGGCATCTCTTTTCCCGGTTTCGTCGGCCGCATCATCGCCATGGCGACCACCGCCCGCGAAAGCGCCCAAGCCATCGCCTTCAATGAGGTCGGCCGACAGGCCATCCTGCAGGATCCGGGTTGGCTTAACGGGCGTTACGCGCCGGGCGCCGGACCCCGCGTCGGCCTCGCCATCGCGCGCATGATGGCGCACATCACCTACCTCAGCGATGCGGGCATGGACCGTAAGTTTGGCCGCCGCCAAATCGCCGAGCGCAAATCCGCCGATCCGGCCAACACCTTCGACGTGCGCTTCGAGGTGGAAAGCTACCTGCGCTACCAAGGCCGCGCCTTCATCGATCGCTTCGACGCCAACAGCTATCTCTACATCACCCGCGCATTGGACGCCTTCGATCTGGCCGCCGAGTCGGGCTCCCTGGAGGCCGCCTTCGCTCCGGTGCAGGCGACCAGTCTCATCATTGGCTTCACCAGCGACTGGCTCTTTCCGCCGTCCCAAAACCGCGCCATCGCCACCGCGCTCCTGCGGGCCGGCAAACGCGCCAGCTATGCCGAACTCGCCACCGATCTCGGGCACGATTCGTTTCTCCTCGAGTCGCCGCAACTCTATGCCCTGGTCCGCGAGGCGCTCACGCACTGAGCGGCCCGCCCTTGTTTCCCGTGTCCCACCATCCCGCCAAACGCACTGTCGATATGCAGATCATCGCCGACTGGGTCGAACCCGGATCGCGCGTGCTCGATCTTGGCTGCGGCCGCGGCGTGCTGCTCGAAGCACTCGCCCAGTCAAAACAGGTATCGCCCGTCGGCGTGGATTTGGATGTGGAAAAAATCACCTCGTGCCTCCGCCGCGGCGTCTCCGCCTACCAGGGCGTCATGATGACGTTCATGCAGGGATTCGCCGACGGTCACTTCGACCGCGTCATCTGCTCGCGCACGTTGGAGGAACTCACGTCCCCCGGCCTCGTATTGAACGAAGCCCTACGCGTGGGCCGCGCCGTCACGGTCGGTTTCGTCAATCACGGCTACTGGAAAAACCGCCTCGACATGCTCTTGCGCGGGCGCAAACCGCGCAACGCCGTTTACACGACCGAGTGGTTCGAAAGCCGCCCGGCGAATCCGCTGTCGCCCGCCGATTTTGAGCATTTTTGTGCCACGCACGGTATCCGCATAACGCGGCGCGCCATGCTGCGGGGCGATTGGAAGACCCCCTGCCACAGCTGGTCCAATCTCCTCGCCGGCTATGCGATCTACGATCTGACGCGCTAAACAGATCGGACGATGCCCCCGCTTTTCCAATGGCAAGCCGCCTGGGTCGCCCTGCCCCAGGTGGTGGCGGCCGCGGTCGCCGTTATCGCGATGGGGTTCATGTGGCGACGGCGGCAACAGGCTCCCGGCGCGCGTTGGATGGTGGTGATCCTGGGCGCTGCCGCCGGCTGGTCGGCCACGGCCGCTTTGGAGATGTTGGCCGACACCCTGCCGGCCAAAATTCTCTGGTCACAGATTTCCTACATCGGCATCGTGGGCGGCCCCTGGGGATTCATTCACTTCACGTATCTGTTTGTCCGTGACGGGGCCCGGCTCCCGCGGTGGGCCTCCATCGTCGCGTCGACGTGCGCGCTCACCATTCTCACCGTCGCGTTCACTCAACCCGCGCATCATCTGCTCTGGGCCGACGTCCTGCCGGTCGAACGCCAAGGCCTGATCAACGCGCTCTACGTGCGCGGACCGTTTTTCTGGATCACCGTCGCCTATTGCTACGGCATCCTGCTCGGCTGCTCGCTGCTGCTCGGCCACCATGCCCTGACGACCGACGGCATCTTTCGCCGGCAAACCTGGATCATCATTCTGGCGACGCTGGCTCCGCTGGGCACGAGTCTCACGTATCTGCTACGACTCGGCCCGCTCCCGGAGATTGATCAAACGGCGGTTGGCTTTGTCGCCACCGGTCTGCTGCTCACCTGGGCGATCCTGCGTGTCGGTCTTTTTGACCTCTTGCCGGTCGCCTCCCACACCTTGTTCGAGCGGATGAAAGACCCGCTCATCGTGGTCGATCCGGTCTCGCGGATTGTTCAGCTCAACCGAGCCGCCCGCGATCTCCTCCATCTGAGCGACAACCACATCGGTATTCCCTTGTTCAAGGCCTTGTCGTTGCCCGACCCGCTGGCCACCGGACTCTCCCGCATCCAGTCCGGTCATCAAGTCGTCGAATCCGCCGGGGTGTGGTGGGACATCGAGTCCACCGCGCTACCCGACCCTTCCGGGCGAACTCGCGGCACCATGTTCGCGCTCCGCGACATCACCGCGCTCAAATCGGCCGAACTCGCGCTGCAACAGGCCGTCGCCCGTGCCGACACCCTGGCCGAGGAGGCGCGCGCCGCCAACCGCGCCAAAACCACCTTTCTCGCGCAGGTGAGTCACGACCTGCGCACCCCTCTGCACGCCATCATCGGCATGACCGAAATCATGCCGGCCACCCTGCCCGCCGGCCAGCAGGAGGGCGTGGCGACCATCCGCGAGGCCGGCGAAAGCCTCCTGCGACTCATTGACGACCTGCTCGATCTCTCGCGTATCGAAGCCGGCCATACCGAACTCTCGGATCAGCCCTTCCTGATCGACGACGTGATCGACCCGGTGGCGGATTTGCTGACGGTCGCCGCCCAGCGCAAACAGCTCACCCTCCTCACCACGATTGATCCCGGCGTGACCGGTCGGCTGCGGGGCGACCCGGACCGCTTGCGGCAGGTCGTGATGAACATCGCCGGCAATGCGATCAAGTTCACCCGCACCGGCCGCGTCCACCTGCGCGTCTGCCCCGTCGACGACGACGCCTTGAGTATCGACATCATCGATACCGGCCCGGGCATCGCCCCGCATCACCTGCCCCGCCTCTTCGACGCCTTCCACCGCGGCGATCCGGCCACCGCCCGACAAGCGGAAGGCACCGGGCTCGGTCTCGCAATCAGCCAACGTCTGGTTCAGGCCATGGGCGGGCGCATCACCGTGGCTTCAACGCCCGGCCAAGGCACCACCTTCAGCATCATTCTTCCGAAGCCCGCCACGCCCCCCGCCGTCGGCCCGGCGGAGTCGCTCGATCAGGCGCTCGCCGGACGCGTGCTCACGCTGTCGTCGAGCACGCGTGACCTCGCGGTGCGGGAAGCGCTCGCCCGGGCGCTGCGGGGTCTGGGAGCCCGTGTGCTGGCCCCCGGTGAATCAGGCGCGGAGCTCACCGTCGGGCTCGATGAAAGCCCTGGCCCGCTCCAAGCGATCTCTTACCGGCGAGTGCGCCTGCCCTTCAAACGCCGCACCCTGCTCGCGACCCTCCAAGCCGCCTCCGCTCGACCGGAATCGTCCACCCAGCAAACAACCACTCCGGAGCCCGCCGTGCGCCGTATCCTGCTCGCGGATGACGACCTGTTGAGCCGGCGGGTCAGCGCCGCGTTGTTTGCCCGGTGTGGCGGCGAGGTCACCACCACAACCGGCGGCTATGATGCGCTCCGCCTTCTACGCCAAGAGACCTTCGACCTCGTCGTATTGGACGGCCAAATGGGCGATCTCGACGGTTGGGATGTCGCCCGCCGGTTGCGCGATGGCCAAGCCGGTGATCGGAATCGGGATGCGACCATCTTCGCTCTGACCGCCGACCTCTCGGGCTCCATGGCCGAGCAGTGGCACCAATCGGGCGTCACGCAGGTGCTGTTCAAACCCCTCCGTCTCGCGGAACTCCAACGCGCGCTGCATGCCCTTCCCTCTCGGCATTGACGCCTCTGCGCCGGCCCTCGACCGTGGGTCCAGTGAAACTGATTTTCTTTCTCGGCCTTGCGATTGGTATCGTCGCCCTGTTCCGCTCCATGATTTCCCGCCTGCGGGGCCCCGCCTTACCGGTCGCCGAAGCGGCGCGGCGCGTGGCCGCCGGGAGCGCGATCCTGATCGACGTGCGCGAGCCCGGCGAATGGGCCTCCGGCGTCGCGGCGCCCGCCTACCTCGCCCCGCTCAGCGATCTGCAAGGCGGGCGACGCAAATGGAAGTTGGTTCTGGAAGAGCTCGCCGGCCGCGAAGCCTTGCTCTACTGCGCCAGCGGCAACCGCTCCGCCGTCGCCGCGCGTTTGCTGCAACGCGAAGGCATCAAAGCCCAAAACGTCGGCCGCTATCACGACTGGCATCGCGCCGGCCTGCCGGCTCGTGGTCCGAATGATCCCGCGAGCGCCAACTAGCGCCGCGTCTCAGCGGCCCACGACGCGCGCAAGTTTCTCGCCTCCACCAATAACTCCATCGCGGCCGCCGTCACCTCGCCCGTCGTGGGCGGCAGGGGCGGCGGCCCCCCCGCGGCGCCAGTTGGCGCGGACGAATCATGCGCATCGTCCGGATCACCCAGCCCCGCCTCGCGAAAGCGCTGCAGCCGCGCCAGAATCAAATCGCGGATCTCCCCGGCGTTCTCGACGCCGCGAAACACCCCGCGATGCATCGACTCCTGTTCGGCGTGACGCTGCTGGCCCTTGCGTTCTCCCCCGCCCCCACCTCCCGCCGATTCGACCTCCACATCCGCCAAACCAAGCAGGCGCTGCAAGGGGCCTTGGTTGACTTTCACCTGCTGCACATTCGCGAAACTCATGGTCGCCTCATGCACGGTCGTCAGCCCGTAGCGCAGACGCAGACTGCGATCCGTCACCATATACCAACGATAGGAAAAATCCAGGCGAGCCGCGACGAGCGTCAGCGGAAACTGAATACAGTAGCCCAGAATCGCAAACGACTCGGCCAACCGCATCCAACTCACGAGATCGGTCGGGATCTTGCGCACCAGTTGCGCCACGGCGGTCGGCGCGACGCGGTCGATTTTCGCATAGGCCTGATCCCGGGTCTGCACCATGGCCGGCGGGGTTTCGCGCCCGCGTTGCATTTCGAGGTGGTCGATAAAGAAGATCGAAGCCAGAATGCCGATCGCGGCCACGACCTGTTTGCCGCCCCATGAGAGCAACCGCAGTCGCCAAAAATTTTTGCCCGCCCGAAAAACCCGCAGCGAGCCCGGCGCCCCGGCGGGCGGCGCCGGTTCATGGGGCACCCGCAGCAGGCGCAGCACCACCGTCCGCAAAAAGGCATTCATACGTCGCCTTTTCGCACCGCCCAGGTTTCTCGCAGAGCCCGCAATTCCGCCGATACCTCCCGCAACGTCGCCGCCAGATCAGCCAACTCCCTCGTCGAAAGCTCCGTCCCCCCGCCCGCCGCCGCGGGCGAGCGAACTCCGTCCCCCACGCCGCGCATGCGGGTGTAGAGATAGTCCCGCACCTGTTCGAAAATCAAAATACCTTCGAGGGTCATCTCGGCCCCCGAACTTCCGCTCGCCGTCTGGATCAACACCCGACCGAGTCCAAGCCACCGCTCGACCACATTTGACCGCAGATGAATATCCTGGATGCGCGCGTATTGAATAATGATTTCGCGCCGAAAAAGAATGCCCCACCGCATCGACAGCCCTTCGTCGGTGAAACGATAACGCATCGTGTGGTAACGAAAATAAAGGACGAGGCCGACGATCGGAAATAGCGGACCCGTCGCGAGGGCCGTGAGCAAATAGTAGTGGAGGAGCACCTTTTCAGGACGCTCAATCGCCCGAATCGCAGTCGCTTCCTTGTCGGTCATCATACCCCCAGCTTCACGCGCCTCCGCGCCGTCGCAATCCTGCACCGCGCCGGGAATCTAAATTCTCAGCCCGAGGCGGCTGGGCGAAACAGCCCGGCCTGTTGCGCCAAGCGTTTCTCCAAACTGCCGCAGACCAACTCACACAACTGGAAGATCGACGCGTCTCCAATCGAGTAAAAGACCTGCAGCCCCTCCTTCCGGCGCTTCAATACGCCCGCGCTGGCCAGCTGCTGCAGGTGTCGTGACACGTTGGCCTGCGTGCCGCCGCTGGAAACGACCAACTCGCCGACCGACCGCTCTCCGTCAAACAACGCATGGATGAGGCGCAAGCGCATCGGCTCGGACAAGACCGCGAATCGGCGCGCGATTTCTTCCAGCGCATCCTCGGATAATTGCCGCGTTTTCTTTGCCACCACCCCACCGAGACCACACTTGACATCAGTTGCAACTATATGCGTATATGCGCATATAGTTTATTCTATTTCTCCCATGAAAACCGAGTCATTCATCCGTCTCCTCGCCGGCACCTTCATTCTGATCAGTCTCGGGCTGGCGCAAGTCGTGTCCCCTTGGTGGCAACTCTTCACCGGCTTCATCGGGCTGAATCTGATCCAATCCACCTTCACCGGCTTTTGCCCGCCTACGTGGCTTCTTGGCCGCCTCGGATTGATCCGCGCCGATGGCACCCTCGGTCGCCCTCGTTCCATGCCCCAACGTTGAGGTCGCCATGAAACGCTTCCGCTCCCGCTTCTTTCTCACGCTGAGCTCGCTCGGTTTCGTGGCCTGCCAACCCGCGCCGCCGCGAGAGGCCGGCACGGCGGTGCTGCCTCCCGCCGCGGTTCGTTTGGCGACCGTGACGACGACCACCACCACAACGTTGCGCCGTCTGCCTGGCACCGTGCAGGCGGTCGCCCGCGCGACCGTCGCCACCCCTACCACGGGCACCGTGTTACGCGCCGACTTCACTCTCGGGCAACGCGTCGAAGCCGACGAAACGCTCGTCGTGCTCGACGCCGCCGCCCTTCGCGCGCAGGTGGAGCAAGCCACCGCCGCGCTTGATCTCGCCACGCGCAATCATGAGCGCGAAGCCGGCTTGCGCGACCAAGGCGCTTCTCCCGCCGAAACGGTGCGCACACTCGCCGCTCAACAACGCATCGCCGCGGCCCAACTCGCCACCGCCCAAGCCCAACTCGCCTACGCCACCGTCCGCGCTCCGTTCGCCGGCACGATCACGCGCCGTTTCGTCGAGCCTGGCGACCTCGCAGCTCCCGGGATCCCGCTCTTCGCGCTCGAAGGCGATGCATTGGAAGTTCAGGTCAACGTCCCCGAGTCGTTGCCCCCGCTTTCCGTCGGATCGACCGTGACCGTGGAACTCGATGGCGCCCTCGCCCCCAGTCGGGTTCGGGAAGTCTCAGCCGCTGTCGATCCCACCACCCGCACGCGTCTTGCGCGTCTCACACTCGCCCTCAACGGCCCCGCCCACGCGGGTCAATTCGCTCGCGTCCGCTGGCCTGACATATCCGCGACCGAGATCATCGTGCCTTCATCGGCAGTGACGACCTTCGGCCAAATGTCACAGGTCTTTGTGGCCCGCGACGGCCACGCGCAATTGCGCTTGGTGAGGGTGGGGCCCAGCTCCGCCGCGACGACCCCGATCATCGCCGGTCTCGCGCCCGGAGAACACGTTGTCCTCAACCCGCCCGCCTCGCTGCGCGATGGGCAGGCGCTCGATGTCGTCGCACCATGAGCCCGCCCCCGCAACGCTACGGCCTCGCGGGCCGCCTCGCCGCGATGTTCATCAACGCCAAGCTGACCCCCATCGTCGTCATCGCGTCGATCCTGCTCGGTCTCTTTGCCATCGTGCAACTCCCGCGCGAGGAAGAGCCGCAGATCAAAGTGCCGATGGTCGACGTCATGGTCGCCATGCCGGGCGCATCCCCGACCGAGATCGAAAATCGCGTCACTCAGCCGATGGAGCGTCTGCTCTGGGAGATTCCCGATGTCGAATACCTGTATTCCACGTCCAGCCCCGGCACCGCGCTCGTCATCGTGCGCTTCAAGGTCGGCACCGCAATCGAGGACGCCCTCATCCGCCTCAACCAAAAACTCGCGGGAAATGCCGACATCATTCCCCCGGGCGCCAGCGCGCCGCTGATCAAATCCCGCACGATCGACGACGTGCCCATCCTCGCGCTCACGCTCCACAGCGCCACGCAGGATCAACTCACGCTGCGCCGACTCGCCGCCCAGATGGAAGAGGCCGTCAAATCGGTCGATCAAATCGCTGAAACCACCCTCATCGGTGGCGCCCGCCGCGCCGTGCGAGTGGCCCTTGATCCCGCCGCCCTTGCCGCCCGGGACCTCGACTTCAAAACCGTCACCGCCACCCTCGCCGCCGCCAATCAAGCTCGGCAGGCCGGCTCCCGCGCCTTCGCCAACATCCAAACCCTACTCGAAACCGGTGACTTCCTGTCCGAGGCCAAAGCCGTCGGTCTCGTCGTCGTCGGTGCTCAAGCCGGGCGGCCAATCTACCTGCGCGACATCGCCACCATCAGCGACGGGGCCGCCGAACCGACCGATTATGTTCTGCATGGCGCCCCCGGCCGGAGTCTGGAAGCGGCCGTAACGTTGTCCGTCGCCAAACGCCCCGGCGCCAATGCCATCGACGTCGTCAACCAGGTGCTGGCAAAAGTCGCCACCCTTCGCGGCACGTTGCTGCCCGCCGATGTCGAGCTCACCGTCGCGCGCGACTACGGCCACACCGCCGCGGAAAAGTCCAACGAGCTGCTCCTCCACATGGGGATCGCCGTCTTCGGTGTCGCCGTGCTCATCCTGCTGTTCCTCGGCTATCGCGAATCCCTGGTCGTCCTGCTCGCCATCCCTTCGACGCTCGCCCTTACGCTACTCGTGTTCTACCTTTATGGATACACGCTGAACCGCATCACGCTCTTCGCGCTGATCTTCTCGATCGGCATCCTCGTGGACGATGCCATCGTGGTGGTGGAGAACATCGTGCGTCACCTGCGCCTGCCCGGCGCGCACGAAAAATCGCTGATCGACGTCGCGCTCGAAGCCGTCGACGAAGTCGGCAACCCGACCGTGCTGGCAACCTGGGCGGTGATCGCCGCCATCCTGCCCATGGCTTTCGTCGGAGGGCTGATGGGCCCCTACATGCGGCCGATTCCCATCGGGTCCACCGCAGCGATGCTTTTTTCCTTGGTCATCGCCTTTACCATCACGCCTTGGGCGACCCTTCGCGTGCTGCGTCGGCGCCTCCGCGCCCAATGCCATCCCCCCGGATTCGAAGTCGAACGTCACGCGGATTGGTCGACGCGACTCTACCACCGGCTGATGGACCCCATGCTCGACCAGGCCAAGTGGCGTTGGACCTTCCTCGTGACCATTGTGGCCCTGCTCGCAGGTTCGGCCGCCCTCGTGCTTTTTGGCGCAGTGCAAATCAAGATGCTGCCCTTCGACAACAAATCGGAGTTCCAGGTCATTCTCAATACTCCCGAGGGCACCCCCCTTGAGCAGACGACCGCCATCGCCCAGGAGATGGGCGCGGCCATCGCGAAGGTCCCCGAGGTGCGTGATTTCCAGATCTATGCGGGCACGGCCTCGCCGTTTAACTTCAACGGCCTCGTGCGCCACTACTTCATGCGCCGCGGCCCCAACGTCGCCGACATCCAGGTCAACCTCGTCGCCAAAGACGAGCGCGCCGACCAAAGCCATGCCATTGCCGGGCGTATCCGTCCCGCCCTCGCGGCCATCGCGCAAAAGCACGGCGCCCAGGTCGTGGTCGCCGAAGTCCCGCCCGGCCCGCCCGTGCTGCAGAGTCTCGTCGCCGAAATCTATGGCCCTTCCGACGCCGCCCGACTCGCCCTCGCCACAAAGGTCCGCGCCGTCATGGCGGCAACCCCCGGCGTGGTTGACCTCGACTGGTATGTCGAGGACCTGCAGCCGAAAATTCGCTACGTCGTCGACCAAGAGAAGGCCGCACTGCATGGCATCAGCACGGCGACCATTGCGCGTGCACTCACGTTCGCCGCCCAGGGCCAACCCGTGGGGCTCTTGCATCTCCCGGCCGAGCGCGAAGACGTGCCGATCCGGTTGGAACTACCCGCCAGCGAACGCACCTCCCCGCGCGATTTGTTGGCGATCAACGTCCGCTCGGATCAAGATCCGACGGCGCCCCTTGTTCCGCTTTCCGAACTCGTGCGCCTCGAGCGCACCACCGGCGAACGCAGTCGCTATCGAAAAAATCTGAAGCCCGTCACCTACGTCACGGCCGATGTCGCCGGCGCGATCGAAAGCCCCGCCTATGCGCTCTTCGACTTGCACCGGCAGCTGCTCCAGCTCGATGCCCGCGACTATGGCGCCACCACAAAGACCTTGGACATCTTCCACCTCAACCTCCCGGCCGACGATACTCAGCCGGCCCTCAAGTGGGACGGTGAATGGCACATCACGCTCGAAGTCTTTCGCGACCTCGGCATCGCCTTCGCCGCCGTGTTGATCCTCATCGCCATCCTCATGGTGGGGTGGTTCCGCAGTTATGTCACTCCACTCGTCGTAATGGCTGCGATCCCCTTTTCGCTCATCGGCATCCTGCCGGCCCACTGGGCGATGGGCGCATTTTTCACGGCGACCTCGATGATCGGTTTCATGGCCGGTGCCGGCATCGTGGTGCGCAATTCGATCATCCTCGTCGACTTCATCGAATTGCGCCGACGCGAAGGCCTGCGACTGCGCGACGCGGTCGTCGAAGCCGGGGCCGTCCGCTTCCGACCGATGCTGCTCACGGCCCTCGCCGTGGTGGTCGGCGCCAGCGTCATCCTCGCCGATCCGATTTTCCAAGGCCTTGCGATCAGCCTCATGTTCGGCGAAATCGCCTCGCTCCTGATCAGCCGGATGGCTGTGCCGGTGCTCTACTTCATGGCCAACCGGCGGGATGCAACCGAAGAGCCACCCGCAATTATAAAATAACTACACATTCTTTCTCACACGACCGCCGCCGCATTCCGACAGGTTCCGGCGCCCGGAACAGCGCGAAACTAAAGCGTGTCCGCAAACCAGCGCGCGGTCAGCGTCAATAGCCGTTCGGCCCGGGAGGTTTTCGGATCGAGCACATTGTAAATGTGGTCGGCGCCCCCGATCACGACCGCCTCTTCCGGTGCGGCCCCGGCCGCCGCCAAAATGCGATCCTCATAGCGCGGCAAAAAATCATCGGTCCCGCGAATCCCGAGTAACGCCCCGTGGTAAGCGGACAACGGCCCGAACAGATCGTAACCCAAAAACCCCGTCAGATGCTCGCGGGTCAACGTCATCGGGGCCCAACTTTGATAGGGCGCTTCACCCTTTTCCATCGCCTGTCGCACGGCCGGCTTCATGTCTTCAGTAGTAAAAAAATCGACCGCGATATCCCCGGCCGTTGACCACAGCACCAAACTCTTCACCGCGTCCGGCTGCCGCCCCACCACCGCCAATGCGGCGGCCCCACCGAGACTGAACCCCACCACCCCAAGCTTCGCGGAAGGATAGCGTTTCCGCGCAAACGCCAGCGCCGCTTCCGCATCAGCGATGCGCGTCGCAAAGGTCGACGTGAGCCGATGCCCATTGCGTTCCCCTTCACCACGGAAGTCGATCCGCAGCGAGGCCGTGCCCTGATCGGCCAGCCGGGCGGCCAAGTCCTTGAACAATCCGCCCGCATCATCGCGATTTCCCGTCCAACCATGCAGCAGGACCACGACGTTCCCGACGGGCGAGCCAGCTGCGCCTTCACCCGGCGGCGCGGCGAATGTCCCCGGCACCCCCGGCGCCACTTCCACTTCGGACTCGATCGGCGAGGCTGCGACGGTCGTCGCCAAGACGGACACAATAAGGAACCAATGGAGTCGGGAAAGCATGCCATGGCGTATCATCAGCACGCGTCGGGAGCCAAGCCCCCATCCTCCAACGACCGCAGCAAGCGCCGCCGAGACGGAATGCTCCGAAAGGAGCTTCAATCGTTCGATCCTAAAGGGAGTAGCGTAGTCCTGAGTTTTCACCCGAAACAACCCCCGGTCTGGTCACTCCCGCCCGAAGCGCTGCAAAAAACTCTTCGTGCGCTCGTGTTGCGGTGTGCCGATGACTTGCCCGGGCGGGCCTGACTCCACCACGCGGCCATCGGCCATGAAGATCACCCGATCAGCCACGTCCCGCGCGAAGGCCATCTCGTGCGTCACCACCACCATTGTCATCCCCTCACTGGCCAGTTGCTTCATCACCGCCAGCACCTCGCCCACCATCTCGGGATCGAGCGCCGAGGTCGGTTCGTCGAATAACATGACCTTCGGCTGCATGGCCAAGGCTCGCGCAATCGCCACGCGTTGCTTTTGTCCGCCCGAAAGCGTCGCCGGATAACCGTCGGCCTTCGCCGCCAAACCCACCCGATCGAGCAAGGCCCGCGCCCGTTTTTCCGTCACCGCCCGCGCCTCGCCCCGCACCAATGCCGGGGCAAGCGTGAGGTTTTCCATCACGCTCAGATGCGGAAACAGGTTGAAGTGCTGAAACACCATGCCGACCTCGGCGCGCAACGCGTTCACCGTCACGGCCGGAAGGCGCCCGCCGGACACGACCTGATTGCCGATAAGAATCGTGCCCGACGTCGGCACTTCGAGCAGGTTGAGGCAGCGCAGGAAGGTGCTCTTGCCAGAGCCCGATGGTCCGATCACGCACACCGTTTCCCTCGCGGCGATCTCCACGTCCACGCCGGTCAATACAACGTGGTCGCCAAAGGATTTTTTCAGCTGGTCGACCTTGATCATCCGGGCGGAAACCGGCGCTCCAGCACGCCCACGATTTTCGAAGCACTCACAGTCAGTCCGAGATAAACCAAGGCGATCGCCAAGTAGGTGGGAAACGCGGCGTAAGTGCGGGCAATGTAGAGCTGCCCTTCCTTCAAGACTTCCGTCACCGCGATGGCCGACAAGAGCGACGTGTCCTTCAACAACACGATGAACTCGTTGCCCAGTGGCGGCACCACCCGGCGAAATGCCTGCGGAAACACGACGTGACGAAACGTTTGCCCAGCCGTCATGCCCAACGAACGCGCCGCCTCGGTTTGGCCCGGATCAATCGACACGATACCCGCCCGAAAGATCTCCGCGATGTAGGCCCCGGCATTCAGGCTGAACGCGATGATTCCCGCCACCAAGGGGTTGAGCGGCATCGGGTGCCCCACGATCTGCTGCAGCAGATTAGGCACGCCAAAATAGATAAACAGGATCTGCACCAACAGCGGCGTGCCGCGAAACAGGTCGATGTAGCCGATACTCAAATACCGCAGCCAGCGCGAACCCGCCAACTTGCCCAGCGCCGCCGCCAACCCCAACGCCAAGCCAAACAAAATGGACACCGATGCGACGCCCACCGTATAGCCGGCGCCGCGCAGCAAATACGGCAGACTCGCCGCCACATGCTGGAAATAAGTCGTCTCCTCCATTCAGCGGACCACTAACGAGCTATCCGCGGCTAAACCCGGATGATCCGAACCTTGAAAATCAGGTCTCTCGGCGAAGAAATATCCGGGGCGGATCATCGGGGTTTAGCTGGGGATAGCTGTGGTTAAAAACGTTGCGTTACGGCGTCGCGGCCGCCGCGAAATACTTCGCCTCCAGCTTCTCGATCAGGCCCGCCGCCTTCACGTTGGCCAAGCCGGCGTTGATTTTCGCGAGCAATTCCGGCCGCCCCTTGGCCACCGCAAAACCATACGCGTCACTCTGCAGCACCGCCGGCAAGATGCGGACCGCCCCCGGCCGCTGCGCTGCGTAAGCTTCCGTCACCGGCCGGTCATTGATCAGCGCCACGGCCCCGCCATTGGCGATCTCGAGCATGGCAACGCTCACGTTGGGAAAATACTTCAGCGACCCGATCTTGCCCGCGGCCTTCAGTTCCTCGGCCAACGCCGCGCCGGTCGCGCCTTGTTGCACCGCCACCACCTTGCCCGCCAAATCGTCGACGCCGGTGATCGACGTATTGCCCGCCGCCACCGCGATCACGAGCCCCGCTTCGAGATACGGTTCGGTAAACGCGACCTGCTGCCGGCGCGCTTCCGTGATCGAGAGCCCGGACACCGCCAAGTCGATGTTGCCCGACTGCAACGCCGCAATCAGCGAATCGAACTCCATGTTGCGCCACTCCAAGGTCAGTCCCTGGTCGGCGGCGATCGCCTCAATCAGGTCCACATCGAAGCCCACGATCTCGCCCGCCGCGTTCGTCAGCTCAAACGGAGGGAACGTCGCTTCCGTGCCCACGACGAGCTTTGACACGTCCTTACCGCCGCCGCAGCCCGCCAGGCCCAGCCCCGCCAACATCACTAATCTCAAACCGGTTCGAAATCGCATGCGCCCAAAAAGAGTCATAGCACCCCCCGAAGCCAGTCCAATGCCACGCCGCGAGTCCTTTCGGTCGGCGCTTGGTTTCTCCGCCCCCGGCCTCACCGCTCCGGGCCAGCCATTCCTCAGCCGGCGGCGCTCGGCTCGGCCACCGCATAGCTCCACCGCCACGAATCCGAATCCGCCCACGCGCCCACTTCCAGCGTCAGCTCGAGTCGCTCACCCGCCTCGACGTGGTTTTGCTCCACTCGCAACAAACGATAGCCCCAATGCGGCGCGCGTCCCGGGTCCAGAGGGTCGGTGCTCAAGCTCAGCTCCTCGTCCGCATGCACCCGGAAAAACACGGCCAACGCGTCCACTCGGCCCGCCTCCCGCACCACCCGTTCGTAGTGCAGCTCATGTGACATCGTCCGCTCGTCCAGCGTGAGCAGGTCAAAGCGCAGCACCGGCTCCGGCTCGCTCACGAATCGCGCCACCATCCCGTCATCGCAGCTCGCGATCCGGTAATAATCGTCTTCCTGCGGACGGCTTTTCTCCATGCCCGCGTAGTCGAAACCATGCACGTTCAGCTCCCAGATAAACGGCACCCGACGGTTGTCGCGCAGTTGCACGGGTTCGCAGAACAGCTCGAAGCAGCTCGGCAGAATCCGCCCACCCGGTTTCAGCAAACGGTCCCGCAAATCGCACACGTTACGCACCATGCCTTCGTCGAACAGGAAGTCCCCCATCTGCTCATGCAGGATCACGTCAACCGGTTCGGGCAGCGTGAAATCGGTGCTGTGGGTCGCCACGAATTCCACGGCTTCGATGCCGTTTTCCGCCGCCAGGGTCTTGGCATGCGATAAGATCGCGGAGTGATCGAGCGCCCATACCTGGGCGGCCCCCGCCCGCGCCGCCCACGCCGCGAGGATGCCGGTGCCCGTGCCCAAATCGATCACCCGGTCACCAGGCCGCACCTGCCGGCGCACCATCTCGTGGTAGAAGTCCACGCGCGGCTGATCGGCCAGCATGCGCTCCTGTTGATGCAGGGAAGCGAAGTAGTTGCGGTTAAAATTGCGGAAGCGGGCCTCCTCCGCCGAGTCGTCGTCTTCCGCTGGATAGACCCACGCCGCCCGCCGGGACGAAGCGCGCACCCACGCCTCCATTCGGTCCAGCGCTCCGCGCAAAGCCGAAAATACCGCGACACTACCCCGCTGCAAAAGTGATGGTTCCATGGATGCCGGGCGGCATCCGACGTCGCCCGAACCGGAGACCGTGCGCCCCCGCCCGCCAGGGCGCAATCGTCGAAAACAGGAGAATCAGGCCCACGGGCTTTACGCCCCCCCAAGACCTCACATACCGCCAACCGGCGCCACCTTGGTGCTGAAACCCATCGTTTCGCGGATCCAGCTCCACGCCTTGTTGAGCCCGGCCGGCTCGACCCCCTTGAAGCCATAAGCCGCCGCCAACTCGCCCTCATGCGAACGATAGCGCGGCGGCAGAAAAAAGAGCCCGCCGTCCTCTTTCTGGATTAACGAGAAGAACAGGCCTTCGCCCACGATGAGATCCGCCGGTTCCTCGATCGGGATGCGTTTCTCCGCCAAGACAAGCCATGGCTTGAAGACGAATTCGAGTTTCCCGTCCGCCGCTTTGCACAGACGTCCGTAAGTGCGCAACGGCACATTGGCGGTTTTGAGCAGGCCCGCCGAGAACGCTTTGTTGCCATTCTCCGCCACCGTGAAACGCCGCCGACGCAGCGTAAAAAAGTCCCAGCTAAACAGCGACCCGAATACCGTGAGGCGGAACGACCAGCCCGCCACGAAGTAGGCGATCACGATAATCACCACCGACAAAGCCGCGCCGATCTTCGGGTCAATGGCCGCACTCGCCGTCAACAGACCGAGCACACCCGTCCGAACCGCCTTGAGCGCCGCATCGATTGCTCCCCATGGGCTGATCAGGATGAGCACGTTGATCGTGTGCGCCGCCATCCAAACCAGGACGAACACGACGACGCCAAACGGCACCGTAAGAATATTGAGCAACCACGTCCCATCGATCGCCGCCACCTGGATGGCCGCGAGTCCGCTCGGCACCAGCACCGGATGCGACGCGCTGGCCGCCAGCTCGCCGCCCATGATCACCTTGGACATGGCTGACAATGTAAACGGCACCACTGCGCCCGCCGCGACGAGTCCGGTGGCCTTGTTCTCCACCGTCTCCAGGATATCGAGCGGTTTCTTCCAGCCAGGCGGCAAAGCGGCGCCGAGAGCGTCCTTCGCCGCGCAGGCCCCCACCAACAACAGCGCCGGCACCCAAAACCCCAGCTTCGC
The DNA here is from genome assembly GCA_963974355.1 of uncultured Opitutaceae bacterium. Taxonomy (GTDB): domain Bacteria; phylum Verrucomicrobiota; class Verrucomicrobiia; order Opitutales; family Opitutaceae; genus Actomonas. Next base: position 685 of record CAXBDS010000103.1, on the reverse strand, counting down.
AAACCACGGCAACGACGCGCGGTGTTCGGCGGGCGTTTTGAAGTATTGATATGCTCCATACGCACCGGTGCCAAGCAGCGGCGAGATCGCCATGCCGGTCACCGCGGTCAGCGTTTCGGCCATCGTGAGCGCTGCTGAATTATCCCCCGGCGCACTCACCGCTTCCGCCTGCGTTGCGGCCGACAGCGGAGCCGAAATCGACGCGAGCAGGGAGCACATCAGGACCAGGGACAGGAGACGTTTCATAGCGGCGTGAAAGGAATAGGGTCCGGCCAAGCTAACCGTTTTCCCTGCGTTGCCGAGGCTGGGATTTACCCATCCGGGCACCGCGCCCCGACGCAAGACGACGCGAACCGGCAACATTCGCATTTCACCACCTCGTCTCGACTAGCGATGCGCCCGATCCAACGCCAACCACGCCACTTCGCGATCCGTCAGCTCCACCGCCAGACTCGCCAATGAGCTTACGGTCTCGCTGATGGTGCGCGGGCCGATCAAGGCGAAAGCCGGGAACGGCTGATGCAACACGTAGGCCGCCGCGATGTTGATTGCGCGCACCCCTTTTTCCTTGGCCAACGTTTTCGCTCGCGTGCGCCGCTCGCGGTTCGCCGGACTGTCCCAGCAACGCGCGATCTCCGCCGTGCGCGGATCGCCGGCTTTCAGGTCCAGCTCTCCGTCCAAGAAG
>CAXBDS010000102.1:0-17941 GCA_963974355.1 uncultured Opitutaceae bacterium | reverse complement strand
ACATATACGGTGGCTGAAGCTGCTGTGGACGAAGTTTCAATCCACGCGCCCGTGAAGGGCGCGACCACCCGCCGGCTTTTTGAAAGACATGGCGAAATAGTTTCAATCCACGCGCCCGTGAAGGGCGCGACATCAGCCTCGGCGACCCGCCCGTCTACCTGGCCGTTTCAATCCACGCGCCCGTGAAGGGCGCGACCGTTCATACGACGAGACCACCTTAGCCGAGGGAGTTTCAATCCACGCGCCCGTGAAGGGCGCGACGTCTTTGACCCAGCGGTCCTGATATTGGAGCAGGTTTCAATCCACGCGCCCGTGAAGGGCGCGATCTGACGAACAATGAAGTCAGAGGCGCTCGACATGTTTCAATCCACGCGCCCGTGAAGGGCGCGACGTCGTTGAGGTAGCGCTGCACGTGGGTCGTGCGGTTTCAATCCACGCGCCCGTGAAGGGCGCGACGGCATAGACGGCCTCGGTCATGCCAAAGGGCGAGTTTCAATCCACGCGCCCGTGAAGGGCGCGACAGTCGACGAAGGGCGCGTTCTTCGCGAAGTGGGTGTTTCAATCCACGCGCCCGTGAAGGGCGCGACTCGATACGGCGAACCGCACGGCAGCGTCGCGGGCGCTGTTTCAATCCACGCGCCCGTGAAGGGCGCGACCAGGACGCAGCGGTGCGCTACCTGGGGCCGGAGTGGTTTCAATCCACGCGCCCGTGAAGGGCGCGACGCGACCCGCAAACGCACCCCATGAACACCGACACAGTTTCAATCCACGCGCCCGTGAAGGGCGCGACGATCGAGTCCGGCGACGATCGCTGGCTCAGTGACGAGGTTTCAATCCACGCGCCCGTGAAGGGCGCGACCGCGATTCAGTACATCCAAGATATGGCGCACGTGGTTTCAATCCACGCGCCCGTGAAGGGCGCGACTTGCGCGCGGTGAGGAAGTGTTTCGCGGCGTGCGTGTTTCAATCCACGCGCCCGTGAAGGGCGCGACAAAGCGCGGATATGTGACCTATCGAATGATTCAGTTTCAATCCACGCGCCCGTGAAGGGCGCGACGTTGATGGCGGTTGCCAGAGCGTCCAGCTTTTGGGCGTTTCAATCCACGCGCCCGTGAAGGGCGCGACTGGTTGGGCTCCGTCGTTTGGCGAGAAGGTAATGTTTCAATCCACGCGCCCGTGAAGGGCGCGACGTCGGGCCTGATGCTGGGCCTCGCGGGGGAGCCGTTTCAATCCACGCGCCCGTGAAGGGCGCGACACGCCATACCAAAACTGCTTGCCGGAGTGGCGGTTTCAATCCACGCGCCCGTGAAGGGCGCGACCAGCTACTCTATCCGGTGCCGCGACGGGGGTGTGTTTCAATCCACGCGCCCGTGAAGGGCGCGACACGTCACGATGGAGGGCAACGTGGTAGGTGCAGTTTCAATCCACGCGCCCGTGAAGGGCGCGACGCGCTCGTGGCGGAACTGGGCGACGAGGCCGCGGTTTCAATCCACGCGCCCGTGAAGGGCGCGACATGTGAGCCTCGTTCCATTGCGAGGGCGTCTTGGTTTCAATCCACGCGCCCGTGAAGGGCGCGACGCCGGCGCGCTCGTGGGCCTCGGTGACTGGCGCCCGTTTCAATCCACGCGCCCGTGAAGGGCGCGACTCCTCCGAAAGCATGACGAAGCCTTTGCCGAAGCCGTTTCAATCCACGCGCCCGTGAAGGGCGCGACCGCCATAGCACAGATGGAATATTTCATGGCTCAGGTTTCAATCCACGCGCCCGTGAAGGGCGCGACCGTGATTGCAAAGGAGGTCATTAGCCTTGGCCAGTTTCAATCCACGCGCCCGTGAAGGGCGCGACGCGAAGGGCGCGACGGCGCCATTCGCGATAGATGTTTCAATCCACGCGCCCGTGAAGGGCGCGACGCGGATAAGGCAGCTGCATGACCCAGACTACAAGTTTCAATCCACGCGCCCGTGAAGGGCGCGACGACTTTGAGCAACTAAACACACAATACAATGACTATTAGTTTCAATCCACGCGCCCGTGAAGGGCGCGACCCGCACTTACAAAGCTGTTGACTGTCAAAGAGCAAGAATCGCATTTCCGCGAACCGGCAGGGCCACCTCTGTAAGTGGGCCAATTTTGGCGCGGATGTCACGTAAGTTGCTATGTTGCAGCCTCGTAATAGGCCCGCGAACCTAGCGCTCAGGGCGCGGCCGCTAGGGGTTCGCGCAACCGCTTCAGACCATGAGCGGACCGTCCACATCGTAGGGGGGCTTGGCGCCGTGGTGCTCCACACGTCGCTGCCAATTGTTGCCGAGGTGGTAGAATCGAAGGCTGTCTTTGTCGGAATTGATGATGCTCAACAACTCTTGTTTCATAAACACGAAGTCGGCGGGCTCGAGCTTGCATTCAAACACCGAGTTTTGCACGCGCTGTCCGTAGTTCAGGCAGACCTTGGCGACGTGCCGCAGCCGGCGTTCTCCGCCGTCACTGGAGGTGGCGACATCATAGGTGACGAGGACATACATGGTGCAACGGTGCTGGTTACGTGGCAGATTCCTGAGTCAGCGCCACAGGAAGGCGGGGTAGGCATCGAGGTCTCCGCGCAGCGTGCGCGCGAGCAGTCGGGCTTGCAGGTGAGGGATGAGGCCGAGCGTGGTTTTTTCTCCGAGAAAGGGGTGCTGGATCTCGTCCTGTTTGCGTTGTTGCCACGCGACCAAAACCGTTTTGCGGGCATCATCCTGCAACGAGACCGCGCCATTTTCGCGGGTGACGAAATCCTTCGGTGTGAGCTGTCGGCGGTTGAGCAACGAGAGAGCCAAGCGGTCGGCGAAAACGGGACGAAGTTCTTCGATGAGGTCCAGCGCCAGGCTGGGGCGGCCGGGACGATCCCGGTGCAAAAAACCAACTGCGGCGTCAAGTCCGACGGACTCGCAGGCGGAGCGCACGTCGTGAGTCAGGAGGCTGTAGAGGAAGGAGAGCAAGGCGTTGATCGGATCGAGCGGCGGGCGGCGCGAGCGCGTGGTAAAGTGGAAGGCGGGATCGTCCACCGTGAGCAGATGATTGAAGGCTTGAAAGTAGGTGTCGGCGGCATCGCCTTCGACGCCTCGCAACGAATCCAGATGGGTGGCGGCGACGGCCGCCTCGGCGCGGTGGCCCAAGTGGTTGGCTGCGGTGGTCAGGCCGGCGGCACGCGAGGTGCCTTCGTCGCCGTGGTCGCGCAGCGCGCGTTGGAGCACGCGGCGGCTGTTGGCGATTTTGGCGGCGACGCAGTGACGGGCGATGGCTAGGGTCTGGTCCGGATCGTCGGCGGCGCGGTATTGGGCGCGGCGCAAAAGGACGTTGCCCGGGGCAAACCCGTTGATGGCGGCCATGAATTTCCCGTTGGGATCGCAGAAGGAGAGAGTGACTCCGCTCGCGGCGCAGGCGGCCATGAGTTGGGGCGAGCAGCCGATGTCCCAGCCAAACGTTACGATGCCGTCCAGGTTGTGCAGAGGGACGCGCAAGCGGGTGGTCTGCTCGAAGCGGATCACCACGGCCTCGCCTTCTTTGAGGAGGTAGCTGCCGTCCAGGGTGACGAAGAGGGTGTTGAGGTGGGTTCTCAGAATGCGGTGTCGGTTGGATGGGTGGGGGTTTGGATTGCATGCTCAAACCAAGCACGGGTGTCCTGCCGGTGGCGGAGGGCGTCGGGCAGGCAAAGGTTCAGTAGCGAGCAGGCGTCGCACTTGGGGGCGCGCACGGCGTGTGGCGTGACGCCGGCGGCCAGGAGCGCGTGAAGCTCGCGGGCGATGGCGGCGGTTTCGTCGCGTAGTGGTGCATCGAATACGATGTCCTGGCGGCGGCGGGTTTGGCCGTAGAAGATCGAGCCGGCGGGCACGGGGCGGTTGAGCATTTCCTCGAGGCAGAGGGCCTGGGCGCAGAGTTGGAGTGCGTCGGAGCCGTCGGTCTTGGGTTTGCCGCGTTTGTATTCGACGGGGACGAGGGTGCCGTCGGGGTGGAACTCGACGATGTCGGCGACGCCGGAGAGGCCGAGGGCGAAGGAGCGGAGCGGCAGGCTGCGGGTGGTGCGAACCCCGGCACGGGTTTCATGCCGGGGCTCGTGGGCCTTTTCATGGAGAACGCGGCCCTCGGCGGTGAGGCGGTTTTCCTCCCAGACCTGTTCAAGGTGGATGAGCGCGCACTGGCGCGGGCAAAAGCGCAGGTGCTGCAAGGCCGAGATCGGCCGAAGCTCATCCTCGCGGTAGGACATGGAGCGGAACCGAGGGAATCAGATCAGGCGATGGACGGTGATGCCGGTGGGGATGGCGGACTCGTCGAGGCTGACGTCATAGTCCGCGAAAGCGCGCGGGACATCGACGGTGGGCTTGCGTTTGATGGTGACGGCTTCGAGCAACTTATGGCTGGGGGCGTTGCCAAGTTGGGAGTTGTGCTCGAAGACGATCAGTCCGCGCGGATTCATGCTGCCGGCGGGGCGGGCGGCGGACTGGTCGAACTGGAATGCATTAATGAGGGCGGCGAAGAGGAGTTCGCGGTCGTCGTCGGAGAAACCGGTCTGGGCGGCGAGGAAGGGGTTGATGAAACCGTGGGTGCGGTAGAGGGCGTAGGGCACGGTGAACTTGCGGCCCATGGTGCGGTTGTCGCCGGATTGTTTTTCGGCCTCCTTTTCTGTGGTCACGGCCATGCGGGTGACGGCGTGCTCGGCGGTCACGATGCGGTCGATGGACCGGGCGAAGGAGAGCTGGACGGGGCCGCGCACTTGGCCGCAATTGACCTCGGTGGTCATGACGGCACCGAAGGTGCGGATGTCGTAGAAGTTTTTGCACATCCATTCGCGGGCTTGGTCGCGCTCGGGCTGTTTGGCTTTCTTGGGATCGGTGCCGTTGGCGGTGTAGGCGCGGGCGTGCTGGTTGTTGAGCACGGCTTTTTCCTTAACGTAGATGTCGTGTCCGTCTGTCTCGCCTTTGGTGAGTTGGACGAAGTTGCGGATCTTGCGTTTGAGCATGACGTCGGTGGCGAGGCCTTGGCCGGTCTCGGGATCGAGGCGGGGCAGGTTTCCGGCGTCGGGGTCGCCGTTGGGATTGGCGTCGATGGCGTCGAAAAGATAGATGAAGTCGTAGCGGTTCATGATGTGGATGCGGTTAGGTTGAGTTGGAGTTGATTGATGGAGAGCTAGGCGGAAGCGGTGGCGGATTCGGCGATGGCTTCGGGTTTCTCTTTCTTGGTGAAGAAGTCCTGTCGCTGGTGATAATAGCCGATGGCGAAGAGGCCTTGGTCTTCGAGGCCAAGGTGGGCGGGGTAACCGGTGAGTGGGGCGTGAATGGATTGCACGAGGCGCTCGCGGGCGGTTTTGTGGCCGCCGTCAAGTTTGGCGAGGTGGTGCTGATAGGTGCGGAGGATACGCGGGAAAACGGCTCCGGGCGTGGCGGAGGCGCTGCTGTAAAAACGCTCCCGGATGGTGGCGTTGATACCAGGGAGGGCGTCTTCCTGGGTTTTTTCGAGGGCGGCGAAGAGGCGGCCGAGAAGGTAGGCGGGGTCGGTGCGATCGGGATCAAGGCTCATGGTGAGGTGGTGGTTGGAGTTGGGCAGACGGGTGAGCACCGCTTTGATAGTGGCGGCGCGGAGATAGTTGACCGTGTGATCGGCTCGGATACGGTTGAGCACGGCGCCGTAGAGGATTTGTGGATACGGGGTGCCGTTGAGGATGGCGTGCATGACGGCACCAGCGAGGAGCGGGGGAATGTCCTTGGTCTCGCGAGCGGTCTGACGGAGAAGCATCCAAAGGGGCGGAAATTCCGGGTCTTTTTCGTAGGGACGGATCATGCGCAGCGCGGCGTAGTGGGCGCGGAGGCGGTCAACCATTTCGGCAAGCGTGCCGACATGCCAGAAGCGCACGGAGAGGCGGGTGACGTTGCCGGAAAGGCCGAGCACGTAGAAGCGCGTGTCGGGATCGTCGCCGAGGTCGGCGACGTCGGCACCGCCGCCTTGGCGAAGGATTTGGAGGAAGGCCTGGAGGCGTTGATGTTTGGCTTGGTCTTCTTCGGTCTCGGGTGCGTCTTTGGTCGCTTCTTCGGAGCTGGCGTCACCGCCGAGGAACTCCGCAAAGAGGGATTCGGTGATGGTCTCGCGTTCGGTCCAGAAGAGGGTGGTGGCGTCGCCGATTTGCAGGCGGTGGCGCCGGGATTGCGGGCCGGAGAGTAGGGCGTTGAGCGCGTTGCAGTAACGGAAAGCGGCTTCTTCGGAGACGGGGGCGTTGTAGGATTGGCTCTTTCCGTAGGACTCGAAGGCATCGAGGTTGAAGGAGGCGAGTTTGGCTCCGCCGGGAGCGGCACCGTTGACGCCTTTGATCGCGGGATCGTGCAGGCGGGCGATGGGAGAGGGTTCGCCGGTCACGAGACAAGGCGCGACGATCTCGCTGGCGGCGGTGGAGGCTTGGATGGATTTCCACCACTTGTCGAAGGAGGGTTCTTGGTGGACGTAGCGGTTTTCGCCGAGGATACGGAAGACGCCGAAGCCGGTAGCGGCAAAGTCGTCGAGTTGCTCGGTGTGCTCGGCGGCGCGGGCGGGCGTCCAGTTTTGCAGGAAGCGGCAGACGGCGGAGTAGGCGGGAGAGTTGATCGTGCTCTCCAAGGCGAGGTGGTGATCGCGAGAGGCGGCGAAAGTCGCGGCGGCGCGGGAGGCTTCCTTTTCGGTTTTCTCAGGATCTTTGTCGGGCTTCTTGTAGCCGAGCAGGTAGGCGGTGTTGTCCCAGAGTGTGCAGGGGTTGATACCCTGGCCGGGGGGCTTGGATTCGCCGGGGAGGAGGAGTTGGCGGGCGGTTTGGGTGGTCTTGATTTTGCCGGACTTGGTGGTCTCGTTGCGAGTCGCGCGGGCGTCCTCGATGGCGTGGAGCGTGCCGTCGGGTTTCAGGACGATGCAGAAGGTGACGCGCTGGGTGCTGGTGCCGGGGATGGGCAGGCCGTAGCTGTTGTCGGGATCGGTGGCCAGGCGCGCGTAGAGTTGGGTGAGGGTTTGGAGAATCATGGCGTCAGGCGCGGGCTTGGTGGAAGGGCGGGACCTCGATGACGCCGTTCTTGAGTTCGGCGCGGAAGAAGCGGGGGGAAGTGTCGCGGACTTTTTTGGTCTCGGGGTCTTGGTCGAAGGCGATGTCGTGGAGCATGAAGCCGAGGTCCTTGCTGAGTTGCTCGGGTGGGAGCTTGCAGGCGGGGGCGAGTTGGCCGGGCTCGAGCAGGGCGAAGGAGACGGGGAATTCGCGGGTGCCGAAGTAGGGGTGGTGAAAGTATTGGCCGCGACTGGCGCGGCGTTTGAACATGTCGAGGTGTTTGCCGGCGCAGTCGTTGGCGGGGAGTTGCTGGCCGCCGCGCTCGAAGCGGTGTTCGAGGATGTCGAAATGGGCGTCGATGACGTAGGCGACATCGCGGAGGAGGAGGGAGGCGCGTTGCTGACGTTCGTCCTCGATATGGAGGCCGACGTGGGCGGTCTCGGTTCCGGCCATCACGGCGCGGCTGGGGGCGGGCATTTTGCAGCCGACCTCGTTGCGACGAACAGAGGTAAAGCGGATGGGATTCAGGACGTGGATGCGGTCGATGACCCAGCGGATTTGAGGTTTCCAGTAGATCGCTTCGAGAATGCCGCGGGCGGCGGAGGGCGTGATGACGTCGTAGGAGACGCGCTCGGCCTTCATTTCGGGGCGGGTAAAGCAGGCGAGGTCGCCCCAGACGTGGAGTTGGATGCCGTAGGACATGGGTTGGAATCGGGGGTTGAAGTGATGGCGTAGTGATGTCAGAGTGCTGTCATGAAAACCTTAACCATTCGAGGCGTGCCTGATGAACTGCATGAAGCCTTGCAGGTGCGTGCGCGCTTGAACCGGAGGAGTGTAAATCAGGAGGTGATCGCTGAGTTGGCTGGAAGGGCTGGTCCTTTGAGCGATGAAGCGGAGGCGGTGCGAAAGCGGAAAAGGGCGGAGGAGAAGATTGCCTTGGCGGCCAAGATCAGAAGCGGAGTCACCCAGTTCATGGCGGCTGAAGAAACTGATGCGGCCATCAAGGAAGGGAGAGATCGGATTTAGTTCATGGCAACTAACGTTAGTGTTATATTTTGTTGCAATGGCAAGCTCGATAACTTCACGATGCGCACATGATCGTCGTTGATTCCTCTGTGTTGATCGATTTCTGGGCAGGTGATGCGTCGTGCAAGGTGGCTGCTGATGCGTTGATGATCGAGGACTCCGACTGGATCAGCGTTGGCCTTTGGCGCTTCGAAGTCGGCCATGTGCTGATGAAGTATGTTCGAGCCGGACGGATGAGTGAGGCGCGAGTGCGAGCTGCCCTGCTTGAGTCGGATGGATTGCTGACCGAAACGGTGGAGGAAATCGATTTGGGCGAGGTCTGGGATATCAGCCGCTCCACCGGGTTGACCTACTATGATTCCTCGTTCGTGTGGCTGGCCCAAGTGCGTGGCTTGCGGTTGCGAACCAGAGACAAGGAAATCCTGCTGAACTGTCCGCATGTAGCCGATGCGATGCCCAAAGTGGTCGGATAGACGGCGACTCCGTTTTGTCAGAATCAGGCACTGCTTGGATTCTGTGGATTGAAACATGGCGACTATGGTTAGGGTTCCTGACCAAGCGGCGGGGCACATCAGTTTGATGTGCCCCGTTTTTCTATGCGTAAAAGCCTCCGTCGCTGGTTGGTGAGCCGGTGAGATTGAGGCCGAAGGCTTCGTCGTAGTGGACGTCGCTGTTGAGGAGGGGGAAGCGGTCGTGCACGAGTTGGATGACTCCTTGGTCGAGCGCGATGGTGTGCTGGGCTTTGGGCACGGTGACCGTGTAGCGCTGGAGCTTGCGGGCGAGGTAGCGGAGGCGGCCGGGGTCGGACGTGCGGCGGACTTCTTCGAGTAGAACGCGGCCGGTTTCGCCGTAGGGCACGATCACGGGCTCGCTGTTGTCGTCGATAAGGCGGAATTTTTCCGCACAGTTCTTGAACTGGAAGCAGAGGAGGTCGTCGGACGTTTTCAGCTCCTTCGGCCAGCAACCGAGGATGTCGTGAGCGTCGGCGCGGTCTTGGTGTTTCCAGTAGTGGGTGCGGAAAAATGCTTCGATGGCGTCGAGGCCGAGGGGATCGGAAAAGCCGAGGGCGAGGACTTCCTCGGCGGATTGGGCGGCCTGACGCAGGAAGCCCTTCGGCGGTGGATTCTCGGTAGAGAAAAGAAAGAGTTGCCCGGCGGGGTGTCCGGCGGCGGCGGTGAGTTTGCCTTCGCGGTCGCAGCGGCCGGCGGCTTGGGCGATGGAGTCAAGTCCGGCGATGCTGCGAAAGACGACGGGGAAATCGACGTCCACGCCGGCTTCGATGAGTTGGGTCGAGATGACGCGCACGGGGAGGCCGGTGCGGAGACGCGCTTTGATCGCGTCGAGGATGCGGGTGCGGTGCTCAGCACACATGAGGGCGCTGAGGTGAAAATGGGCGTCGTCGCGCGGAAGGCGTTCGAAGAGGGCGCGAGCGTGACGGCGGGTGCTGACGATGCAGAGGACTTGGGGGTGGGCGAAGAGCAGCGGGATGAGGGCGTCGTCGTCGAGACGGCCAAGCGGGGTAGTGCGCACGCGTCGGAGGGCGGTGTAGAGGCGGGCGCGGTCGGGGATGATCTCGGTGGGGGCGACAAGGCCGATTTTGAAGTCGGGGCGCCGTTCGAGCGCGGGTTGGGGGGCGGTGCAGAGCACGACGCTGGTGCCGTAGTGGGTGGTGAGTTCCTCGATGGCGCGCAGGCAGGGCGAGAGGAGTTCGAGTGGGAGAGACTGGGCCTCGTCGAGGATGACGACAGAGCGGGCGATGCGGTGGAGTTTGCGACAGCGCGAGGTGCGGTTGGCGTGGAGAGACTCGAAGAATTGGACGTTGGTGGTGACGATCAGGCGGGCGTCCCAGTTTTCGGCGGCTAGTCGGGAACTGACGGTGTTTTTGGTCTCGTCGTCGGGGTCGAGGCTGGCGTGGTGTTCGAGGACGACGTCGGGACCGAGTGCGGCGAGGGCGCGGCGGAATACGGCGGCGTTTTGCTCAATGATCGATGTGTAGGGGATGACGTAGATGACGCGACGCAGGTCGTGACGCAGGGCGTGAGCGAGGGCGAAGGCGAGCGAGGAGAGCGTCTTGCCCCCGCCGGTGGGCACGGTGAGAGAGAATAGCCCAGGAGGTTTCTCGGCGGCGGCGAGGCAGGCGCGGAGGATTTCGGTGCGCTGGCGATTGACCGGGGAGTCGGGAGCGGCTTTCGCGAGGCCTGCGAGGTAGGCTTCGAGGGTGGTGTGAAGTTCCGAGATGGTCGGTTGGCAGTGTGGTCGTTGCGTCGCGCGTTCGGGGCTCATGAACGCTTCTGTCGCGAGGAAGTCTGCATCGGTGAGGCATGAAAAAAGTATTCTCTGGAAGAAGGAGAGCGATGCAGGTGAGCGCAGAGCAAAGGAGGGAGGCGGTGTGGACGGCCGGTAGTGGTGGACCGGTTCTGGCACGTATGGCAGATAGTCGGGGATTGTTTTGAGAAGCCGTTTTTCGAGGCTGCTCAGCGGCGCGGTGCCATCCATGCCGTTGGCGAGTCCCGCGTGATGGCCGGCGATTAGGTAGGCGACTAGACGGCCCAATTTTGAGACGCTGGTGTCGGCGAATTGGGCGCCGGCGGTGGAGTGATCCACTTTGCCGGTGAAGTCATCGCGGTGCAGATCGTCGCTCTCGGATGCAAGATATGTCTGCCATTGCGGGGCGAATTTCCCGAGGTCGTGCCAAAGTCCTATCAGAATGCCCCATTCGGCGGCGGATCGCGCGTCGTTGGAGTCGGTGGGGAAAAGTTCCGCAGCGGAAACTGCGGTGAGATGGGCGACCTTGTTGATGTGCCCATGGTCGAAGTCAAGGCGGGCGCAGGCTGGACAGGGTTGTCCGAGAAGGGTCGCGCAGTTCGCGGTGAAGAGCGGTTCCCATTCCTCTGGCGGGAGGATTTTTCCGTCTGAACCGACTTTGGTGTGGGCGTAGGGAGGGAGCACGGGTTTTTGATGGCGCGATCAGGTAACGTCGGTGGCCGCAGGGGATAGCGGCTGCGGGTCGATGATCATCGTTTCGCAACGGCGCAACGCGGTCAGGCGGTCGAGGTGGAAGGTGCGTTCGGCGTCCGCGGTGTGGCAGTAGCCGCGAAGGTAGGTGCCGGGGTAGCCTTCAACGGTGAAAAGGGTCTCCGGGACAACGAGGCGGGCGTCGCCGTGAACGTTAGTAAACTCGACCGCCTGTCCTGCGGCCATGGCGAGCAAGATGGTGGTCGCTCGGTCGTCGGCGCTCGAATCAACCTCGTGGCGGCGAGCTCGAAGCCAACGGGTCAAACCATCGCCCGTCGCGTCAGTGGGGGCGGGGGCGGCGTTGCTGAGCGTTGGAGGCGGAGATGCTCTGCCCCGGAGCGGGAGCAGCGATCCGCCGAGCAGAGCAATCACGAAGCGACGCCGGGTGAAGAGCACGATGGCGGCACTTTAGCCGACGGGGCGGGACGCAGGCTGTCCCTGTGAATAACTTTCGAGAGTTTGGCGGCGGTGCGCACCACGGGGGTGCGGGCTGGTTTCGCGCATGTGGCCGTGGGGGGTGCGGCAAGCGGCGGGGCGGGCGTGGCGTAGAGTTGAGCGAGCGCGTCGACCTCAGCCGCGACGGTCTGGCGGAGTTCGGCGGGGGCGAGGACTTCGACGTGCCGGCCGCTGGAAAGAATGCGGCGCTGGATGTCGACGAGGTTGTTGAGGGACAGCGTGATTTCGCAGCCGCCGTCGGGTAGGTCGGTCAGCGTTTGCGTGGGGTGCCACGGACGTTCGCGCACGTAGGGAGCGGCGGTGGCGTCGAAGCGCAAACGCACGGAGTAGAGCTGATCACCGGTGAAGCGACCGAGGCTGCCAGCGAGGTGGCGGCGAGCATCGAAATCGGCGGGCGGGGTGAAGCGCTCGAGAGTGGGCGCGAGGCTCTCGATGCGGGCGAGCAGGAAGCTGCGCCGGGCGCGGCGGTCGGGATCTTGAGCGATGAGAGTCCAGCGATGATCCAGAAACGCGAGGTGCAGTGGGTGGACCTCGCGGGTCTCGGGACGGGCGCGGGGCGTGGGTTTGCGGTAGGTGAATCGCACCACCCGGTGGCGGCGGATGGCTTCGAGGAGGTGGGCGAAGTGCCGGTGTTCGGCGTCGGCCGAAGGGTCGTCGGCGGGTTCGAAGATACAGTCACGCAGGCTATCGGCCGGGACTGAGATCGTGTCCCGCACCACTCCGGAGAGCTTGTCGAGTGCGGCGTGGAGGGCGCGGCCGAGCGGCGATCCGTGCCAAGCGTGGAAGGTGCGGTGGGCGAGGAGGAGCGCGAGAGCTTCGTCGGCATTGAGGCGGAGCAGCGGCAACAGATCGCAGGCGGCGGTATAGATGTAGGTGCCCGCAGCGGGGTCCCAAGCAACCGGAGCGCCGAGGCCGCGGATGAGCTCGATGTCGCGCTTGATGGTGCGGGCGTTGACCTCGAGTTCGCGGGCGAGGGCGACAGCGTTGACGGGGTGGCCTTCGGCGAGCCGCCCGTGTAAGCGAAAAACCCGACGGAGTGCTGCGGGGCCGGGATCGCGCACAGCGGACGAACGCGCCCGGGCCGGCGAGGGAGGGAGAAACGGGGATTTCGTCACTAGGAGGAGCGTGGGGAGGTGGAGTGAGGCGTGTCCGGCTCAGCAGACGACGGAAGGCCGAGGGTCACGTAGCTGCGGCTATGTGATAAAACGTTGGAATCCCGGTGTTTCTTTCAAGAATCTGCGTGAAATGCAGCTTTTGTTTGTGGGCGCTCTAGGTCACGCTGCGCGGATCTTGGAGGCACCTCCTTCCGCGACCTCTTTGATTCCCGATGATTTCGGCGCCCAGTGCAAAGTTAAGGAGTTGGTTGTGCCGGGGCGTGCCACTGAAGCTGGTCCGAATAGCGTTCACTTTCTTCGGCAAGCACCTCGCCTGTTTCGGCCAGCCGACGCGGGAAAGGCGAACGACGCGATTTCGTATACGACGCAAAGGCCCGCGTTCCAATAAGAGCTCAGCTCGTTCGGTTACTAACGCGCCTCGCTTTTCGTTCCGACGCGTTCGTCGCGCGGCGGCTCCGCGGCGTTCCACGGAGAGCGGAAAGGGGAGGCCAACATACCACAATTGACCAGGGCTCGGTCGCGGGTATCTTATACCGTTTGCCAAATGTGATTTCGGAGGAAAAGCGGTCGGTGACTTTCTTGGAGAGCCGGGAGGTTTTTGCGTGGATGCGCGACGTGGCGCTGGAGAGGAAATGCGAGGTCTCCGTTATTCTGCGCGAGGCAACGTCGGCTTACTACCTTCAGCATCGGACCGAGTCCGCGGAACCCAATTTGTCGCAGCAGTGGGCGGCGACCAAAGTGGCCCAACGAAAAGAAACGGCCCGTCAGTTGGAGGAAACGGAGATCACCCCGGCAAAGGCGCAGCGGCGGGATACACCGATCAAGGAGAGCGTGCGGATCTTAAATCTCTGGCCGTCGATTCGTCGGCACGTGCGCAGCAAATCGGCCTGAGCTCATTTTAGAGGGATCCCGTGGCACGAACCCAACGTCGTCCGGTGGAGGACTTCACCTCCATCCTCAAGGCACTGAGCAAGCAGTCGGAGTCCGTCGTTTTGGTGGGCGGGCATGCAGTGAATGTTTGGGCGCTCAGCTACCAAACCGAATCCAACAGAAAGCAGAGCGAGCACGCTTTCAGCCGCTGGGGTGATTCCACTTCGCGCGGGGCCCCTTGGTCGACGGGGTGAGCGGTCGAGGTTTCTTGGGGGTCGCTTCGGCCAAGACTTTCGCCGGGGCCAAGATTTGCCACGGAGCCAAGCCGTAGGGTTTGGCGAGGCGTTCGATGGTTTCGAGTTTCAGTTGGGGTCTTCGACCACTCTCAATCGTCTGGTAAAACTTGAGTCCCAATCCCGCCAGTTCGGCGGCTTGCTCTTGAGTGAGGTCGGCGCCGAGGCGGAGTTCACGGAGGTTGCGAGCAAGCGCGGTGATGGAGGACACGGTTCATGTTACCAATTCGTTTGCCTTATTTATCACCCTACGATCATAGTGTCATAAATGCAGGGGGTAGCGCTGCTCCATCTTATCTCATGGCCAAAAAACCGACCGACTTACGACGCGACTTGGAATCCAGTATGACGTGGATTCGAGACAACCTGGATGCCACCAACCACGATGTGCCCGACAAGCTGTTGGCCGAGTGGTTGGTCGATCCTGAAGAAGAGAATCCCGGCCCGACGGGTTTCGGCATGTCGGTGTTTCTCTATGGTTACTTGCAACGCGAGATGCGGGAGGACGACCTGCCGGCATCCGCCCGGCGGAAGATCGGCTTGGATCAGTTGATGTCCCTGTATGACGCGTGGCAGCTCAAGCTGAGTCTGGTCTTCATCCAGCGGCAGACGCCGTTGTCATCCACGCCGGTGCCGCTGTTTCATTTTCCGGCTCACGAGGAGCTCAAATTCTTCACCCGGGAAGAGGCTTAGTTTCGAGCCCGCTGGGGGTGGCTGAATCACTCCCAACTTGGGATATGGAATCAAAAAACCGTCCATCCGATCCAGATATCAAAGCGCTCGCGTCGAAGGGGCACGGGGGCGAGGGCATGGTGCCTTCTCCTGCCAGCGAGCGGAGCCTGCAACGTCCGAACTCGGTGACCGCATTGAGCGAAGCGGATCGCGCGCGCACCGAGGCGGATTTTTTGGGGAACGTGCAGGCGATACTGGAGCGCGCGATGTCAGCGGGCTTGGGCGGGCAACGAGCTTGGGGCTTGGTTTATCAGGCCTTCTTAAACGCGACCGGGGGATCGGAGTTGATCGATGGCCGTGCCTCTCCGGAGGAGGGGTTGATCGACCTGTTGACGGCTGAAGGGGGTTGTGTGCCGGTGGCTGAGGCGGTGCTACTCTGGGGGAAACGAAATCCGATCACGCCCCGCGCCATGCACGGATTGATTCGAGCGGGGAAGGTGATCGCGTGTCGCGTTCGGGGCGGTCCCTACCGCGTGCCGGTCTGGCAGTTTCATCCGGCCGGTGGACTCGTCGAGGGCCTGCCGGCGGTTCTGCAATGCCTGCGCGAACTAAGGCCGGGCATGAGTGCGCTGACGCCCTTCGCCTTTCTACTCCAAGAGAATCCGCTCACGGGCGGCGACACGCCGCTCAATGCTTTGCGGGCGAGGCGGTTGGATGAGGTTTTGGAGGCTGCGGAGGCGCATGGCGGTTAGACCTTTTCACCGATTGATAGGCCTGTTAAAGTAGGCTTAACGTTGAAAAATCAGAAATAAGCCTATTTTAGTAGGCGCATGGGCTTTGCCTCTTCAACTGCGTTTTCCTTGGGGGATCGAACGGCGGTGCGTCGACTCCTCGAGCGGATCCGCGCGCAACGCTTGGCGCGTAATTGGACGCAAAGCGAGATGGCTCGTCGCGCAGGGATGTCGCGGGCGACATATCAGAATTTTGAAGGAGGATACGGTAATCCGACCTTGGCGAACCTGATGCGTGTGCTCGGAATCTTGGGGGTGGCGGATCGGGTCGCCGATCTCGTGCCCGAACCCGAGGAGTCGCAGACGTTGGCTTCGTTGCAGCGGAGCGCGGTCCGCAAAGGCCGCCAACGCGCGCGCGTTCGCGGGGGCGGGGCTGGAGGCGAAGCATGAGCCGCGGCGACCTTCCGTCTCTCGATGTGGATTGGTATTCCGGTGAGGCGGTCGGGCAGGTCGTTAACCCCGGCACGTATGCCTTCGGCTACGTCGAGCCGTGGCTCGCGCACGGTGCGAGTCTCTCGCCCTTGGCCGTCCCTTTCACCGACCAGGTTCACCGCGTGCGGGACGATGCTTTTGATCAGCTCCCGGGTTTCTTGGCCGACTGTCTGCCGGATGGTTGGGGACGAACTTTGATGGGGCAGGAGTTTGCGTCGGCGGGCGTCACGGCCAATCCCATGCGGATGTTGGCGTGGGTTGGAAAGCGTGGCTTGGGCGCATTGCGCTTCGAACCGGCTTTGGACGATGGGCGCGGTGCTTCCGGGGCTTGGACGAAGGTGCAGCCGTTGTTGTTGGCGCGGGAAGCGCAGCAGGTCCTGCGCAACGCACCGCCGGAAACGTTTGCCCACCTGCGGGCGGCCGGCACGGCCGGCGGAGCGTTTCCGAAGGCGACGGTCGCGCTGTTGCCGGATGGCACGTTGTTGTGTGGGGGAGACGTCGCGGAGGTCTTGCCGCAGCATCCCGGAGCGCGTTTGGGCATTCTGAAACTGGATGTGGAAGACACGCCGACCAAGCCGAGCACGGACGGACGTTTAGAGAAGGCCTATATGGAAATGGCGCGGGCGGCCGGGCTCGCGGTCGCGAAGTGCGAAATCCTCTCACACGCGGATGAGCAACGCGTGAGGCACCACCTGTTCGTGGAGCGGTTCGACGTGCTGGAGGGCGGGGCCAAACGGCTTCATCTGCTCAGTTTGGCCGGGGCGCTGGAATCGTTTCGTGCGCTCAGCTACACGCATCTTTTGCAGACCACGCGACGTCTGACCGAGGATCAAACGCAGGTGACTGAAGCGGTGCGTCGCATGGTGTTTAACGTCCGCGCGGCGAATGCTGACGATCACGGCAAGAACCACGCCTTTACCTTTGATCGCGAGACCCGGCGCTGGGCTTTGTCCCCGGCCTACGATTTGACGCTCAACTATTCCGAAACGAGCCATTTCAACGGGCTGTTTCCGACGAGTTTCGGACCCACGCCAAGGCTCGAACAGCTGGAAGACGTGGCGACCGAGTTTGGCGTTTCGCCGGCCGAATTTGCGGAGATCGATCAGCAGATCGCCGCGACGATCGAACGTTGGCCCGAGTTCGCCGAGGCGCACGGCGTTTCGTCGGCGGATCGCGAGCGGGCCTTGGCTCAACAAGCCCGCATTGGTTTGGCGCTCGGGGCCCATGGACCGGTGAGTCGGCGGAAAAGGCGGAAAGTGCGTTGGTGAGATCCTTCCAAAGGATGGTGGGAGGCTTGAGCTTGGCGGCTTGTTCGTTGGTGGCGTTGTTCGGTTCAGATTTTGGGCCCAAAAGTAGCTAAAAAGAGGTTGAAAATCCGATACCGTCCCCCCCCCGGGGGGGGGACGTGAAGCGACACTCGCATGAGATACCGAGGGTCTATTTTCGGTCTCGATTCTCACAGGGGTCCTTTTTTCAGCGTTTTCGGGTTTGAAGGCGGACCGTTTGGCGCTCGATCGAGGGGAATTTCCTTAGGCGTTTAGCCTTTTTTGCGATTACGCGGCCAATTGTGGGCTGTTTCTATCGGGCGTGGACGATTTCTGTCCGGCAGTGCCCCAAAATTGGGGTGATGAAAACAAAATCGAAAGTGAGGTCGAGGGGCGGCAAGAAACACGCGGATCGGAAACGCCTAGCTGGGATACGCGATGCCCTCAAAAAGCGCGGTATTAAGCCCCATCTGCTGTATGCGTCCGATATCCTATGGGGCGCGATTGTGACGAAATTGGAGGAGAATTCGATTCCGTGTCCCGTGTCTGCGGCGGAGGCCTGCCGCGTCTTCGGCGTTGATCGCGGCAGTGAAACACCGCCTTGCCAAGTCCCCCAACGAATCGACCATCAGCCGCAGGACGAGATTCAAAAATCGAAGCGTCCCGCGCGGGAAAAGCCTAGCGAAGGGATGAGTCGTGTCGCCGTGGGTTTTCGGACGGTTGCCGAAGCGGAACCTCAACAGACGGAGATGGATTTTTGAAATGAATTTTTCTGAGCTAGATTCATCTTTTGGTGAAAACCGATGGGGGCGGATTTGGGTCGAAGCAGGGCGTTGCGGATTGCTGTTTTTCAGGTGCTGCGGCGGCTTGATCGAATGTGATGTCGACCATTGCGGCTGGCTTTTGCGCGGCGACATGTCGCTAGGTGCAATTTCTGTAGCAAGGCAGTTTCACGAGAGTGGCGGGCGAGGTTTTGAT
>CAXBDS010000101.1:0-17949 GCA_963974355.1 uncultured Opitutaceae bacterium | reverse complement strand
TTTGCCGACACGTCCTATCTCGCTCGTCTCCAAAATCGGTTTTTTTCTCTGTCTGGGCAAGTTGGTGCCATTGGATCGATATTCCATCCGAGGTCTCAATGCCCTGCGTAAGTTGGATAGAATGCCCCGGGTTCCGGCCGGTTCCTATCAGGCATACTTGGCAATATTTGACGCCTACTACGCTAGGCAAAAACCGGAGCTGATCGCGGCCTTGAACGCGTCGTGGTGTGCTCCGTTGGCGGACGCGTTGGGCTGCCCGACTGCCGCGCTTAAGTCCGTCTCGCTGCAGCGAAAGCTGTTCGATAATTTCCTCATGCGCCGCAGCGGATACGAGCAGTCGATTTAGATTTTTGATCGCGATCAGCACCTCGGCCCCACCTTGAACTTTAGATTCCCATGAATCAGAACACCGTATGCCAGCCCGTGACCCCCAAGTGGCGCCACACCACGGACCGCTTGAAGACGCATTTCAAGCACTGGAACTTGCGATGGAGGAGTTAATCTTCGTTGTCCCTGTCGCGATCTACCTCGGCGTCGTATTCGGCGTCTTGTTCTGGACGCGCCATCGGCGCAAGACGCGTTGGCCCTTTAAGATCGAGGACCGGCTCCTGCGCGGCCCCGGCGAGTCGCTGCGCAAGGAGATATTCCGGATCGATGAGACTATGGTGTTCGACCTCGCGGCTGGTCTTGTTGCAGTTCTGTTGGGCTTGGTGGGCGCCGTGTCCCTCTCTCGTTTTTTGGGGGCGTCACCTGCGCTGTCTTTGCTTGCCGGCACGCTAGGGTTTCTCGCCGCGGCCTTGTTGAGCACCCGGCGTATCCTCCGGCTTTGGGATCGGCGCCAACGTTTTTATCTCGGTTGGTTTGGTGAGCGGGTGGTGGCAGAGAAGCTGGCCCCGCTGCGCTTCTCTGGCTGGCGCGTGTTTCATGACGTGCCGTTCGTCAGCAACGGCAAACCTTTCAACATCGACCACGTCGTGGTCGGTGAGGGGGGGCTCTTTGTGATTGAGACCAAGACGCGCCGCAAGGGCGGGGCAGTCGGCCCGGGGCCGGACGATACCGTCTATTTCGACGGTGATGCCCTGCATTGGCCTCGGCAGAAAGACGACCGCGCGGGTCTCCAACAGGCGGAGAACAATGCCACGCTGCTCACCAAATGGCTGCAGGATGAAATCGGCGAAGCCGTGCCGGCGAGTCCGATCGTAGTCATTCCCGGTTGGAACCTTGAGTTTACGAGGCAACAGGGTGCACGCCGGGCGTGTCGGGTGGACAGTGCCAACTGGATTCAAAACACGTTTAAGGACCTGCCACCGTGCTTGTCGGCGAAGACAGTGGACCTCGTGAACCGCCGCCTGCTCGCCAAATGCCGGGACGTGGAAGACTGAGCTGATGTGTGAGACTGATCGCTACCTCTACATCTTCCTCGATGAGGCCGGGAACTTGGACTTCTCGGTTAAAGGGACGAAGTATTTTCAGTTGGCGGCGCTGACTAAGGAGCGTCCGTTCAACGCCTACAAGGAGCTGACTGAGTTCAAATATGACTTGGTCGAGTTGGGCACGAATTTGGAATACTTTCACGCATCGGAGAATGCTCAACCCGTGCGGAATAGGGTCTTCGAGATTATCCAGCGCAACCTCGAAGGCGTGCAAATCGACGCGTTGATCGTCGAGAAACGTAAGACGGGACCGGCACTTCAACCGGTCGAGCGGTTTTATCCTCAGATGCTTGGTTATCTGCTGCGCTACATTCTGGGGCAGTATGATCTGAGCCGCTTCAAGGAGTTCATCGTCATCACCGATGCGCTGCCGCTGAAGAAGAAAAAGGAGGCGATTGAAAAGGCGATTCGGCAAACCTTGGCGCACATGTTACCGGTGAATGCGCGCTACCGAGTGCTGCATCACGAATCGAAATCCAACCTCGATCTGCAGATTGCGGACTACTGCAACTGGGCGCTTTTTCGAAAGTGGAAGGACAGCGATCTAAGATCCTACCAAGTCATCGCGCCGGCGGTGCGCTCGGAGTTCGATATCTTCAGAACGGGGTCGAATTTCTACTACTGAGGCAATCGAGTTGTCCAAAAAAGCGACCACCCCGGCTACTCTTTCGAGAGAACCCATTGGGTTCTTATCACCGGGGTGGGACCTTTAAAGTTGTCGGACAATGTCTGACAGACGCAGACAATCGACGCATAAATGGGACGAAGTCAATGCCCCGGAATTCCCGGCATGAGACATAATGTATCCGTGCGTTTCGGAATTGTGCGGTCTATGCGCTCGGCGCCGAGGGGCATGCGGGAGCCGCTAAGACTTCGCCTCTGGAGGATTGACTGAGTCGTCCGTCTGTTTCGGTTTAGAGGGGAGGAAGGCGGCTTGTTGCAGCACGGCGGATTTGTTCACACGGAGCTGGCTGGCGAGGCGGTTGAGGTGGTCCATCTCGGCGGGCAACAAGGCGGTCACGCGGGCGGTGCCGTCGCGGTCGACCCAGCTCACAGGATTGGGCCGTTGACGCGCGAACTTGATCAGATCACGCAAGAAGTCCTGGTCGGCGGGCGGTAGATTCATGAGACCATCCCAGTTCGTCTTCGCTGCTTAGCGACTCTCAATGTTTCGTGATTCGGGTGAAATTTGAGAGGGGTGCTGTCGATTGGGAGGTGACTGAATCGGTTCATCCCGCACCAGTCCGAGGGAGGGGGGCGAATTTATGAAGAAACGAAGTTCCCAGTTTGGGAACTCTTGGTTTATTGTCCGACCGTAACGCGATTAGATGCAGATAATCTCAATTATCAGTCCGGCTGCATTTTTATCCGATTTGTCGGCACCCACGCCCAATACGACAAGATCGCCGCCCGCACCATCTGAGCTCTGTCCCATGAACATCAAACCCATCAAAACCGACGCCGATCACCGGTCCGCGCTCGCCCGAGTGGAGGCCATTTTCGACGCTGCGCCTGGCACGGCCAAAGGCGACGAGGCCGAGGTTCTCGCCACGCTCATCGGCCTTTACGAAGAGAAGAATTTCGCGATCGACTTGCCTTCGCCGATCGACGCCATCCGCTTTCGCATGGAACAGGAGGACATGAAAGCCAAAGATCTCGTCCCCTACATTGGCAGTGCGTCCAAGGTTTCCGAAGTGCTCTCCGGCCGGCGTCGGCTCAGCCTCGCCATGATCCGCAACCTGACTCGCTTGGGCATTTCCGCCGAAGTGCTGCTGCAGGACACGACGGCGACGAAAAAGCCCCTTGCCACGAGCAAGCGCCGGACGGCAAAACGCCGCGTGCTCGCTTAGGAGCGGCGACTTACGGCGGCGCTTTGCTTGCGCCCTGCGGGTGATGCGGAAACCGCGCTGGGCCGACGTTGTCCTTCGGCGGCACGGCTGCGGGGTCTGGACAGAACTGGGCGGGATGCCGCATGGGTTGAGCATGCAGGTTTTTATGCGTCGCTGGGTCTTGGTGGGAGTGTTGGCGCTCGGGGCGGTTCACTTGGGCGCGGCCGAGGCGCGCATGGCGGCTTTGATCACGCAGCCTTACGATCTGCCGGCGGCGGGGGAGGTTGTGCCGATGAAACGGATACAGACGATCTGTGGGCACTTCGGCTTGGATGCACTGTGGCGGAAGATTGAGCGGGATCCGCCGGCGCAGCCGTTTGTGAGTGATGGCGTCACGGGGTGGTTTCAGGAGTGGCGGGGCGTGAGCCTCTACCCGGCCGGTTTCTGCACGACCTGAAGTATTGGGCGGGCTACCCGGGCGAGGATGTCGAGCGGCTCGTCGCTGATGCTGAGCTGATGGTCGACGTGGCGCGCTTACTGACTCGACGGAGATGGGCGAAACCATGTTTCACGGGGTGCGCGTGGGTGGCACCGAGGCTTTGCCGACGCCGTTTGCGTGGGGCTTCGGACGCGTGGAACGCTAATCATTCGGCGCGGAACGGAGTCCTCGTCCTACCTTAAGCGCGCCCTCGAGCGTGGGTGAACGTCGCTCAACCGCGGCGGGGGCGGCGGGTGTAGAGACCGAGGAGCGAGGCGCTCATCAACAGGAAGCCGTAGGCGGCGGGTTCGGGCACCGGGCTGCCGGGCGTGATGTTGCCGCTATAGGGGTCCCAGGAGCCACTGCTCCCGGAGCCGAAAACGATGTTGGGTTGGGAGGCCGCCGGGTCCACGTGGGCGTTAAAGACGTCGGTATTTTCGGCGCTCCAATTCAGGATTGTGAGTTGGGCCAGGGGGTCGATGACGAGCGAGCCAACGTTGAGCGAGCCGTTGCCGTTGCCGAAATCGATGATCGAATTTCCGGTGATCACGAGCTGGTCGAAATTTTGCGTGGTGCCGTTGAGGTAGAGCGTGACGTTGTCTTCCAACGTGACGGAGGTCCACGTGGGGACTTGGTTGCTGGACTCGAACTTCAGCTCGACGTTATCGACCGTGAGGTTGTTGGTGTAGAAGGCGGCGCCGCCGCTTTGGTTGGCGATGACCGTGCCGCCTTGGAGGGAGACGCTGCCGAAGTAGTTGTTGCCGGTGCCGCTGAAGGTGGTGGTGCCGCTGCCGGTCTGGGTGAAGGAGCTGGCGTTGATCTGCGTCGAGAACGTGCTGCTGCCGGTGCCGGAGACGGCGATGTTGCCGACGTTGATCTGGGCGCCGGAGAGGGCGATGACGCCGGAGGAGCTCAGGGAAATGTTGGCGCCGCCGAGGTTGAGCGAGTTCGTGATGCTGGCGTTGGCGTTGTCCGAGATGACGATGCCGCCGCTGGCGTTGACTTGGCTGCCGGTGAGGTGGGCGGTGGAGTCGCCGGCGATCGTGAGGCTGCCGGAGCCGAGGTTGAGGCTGCTCGCGATGTTCGTGGTGCCGCGGTTGTCGATGACGACCCCGCCGCTGACGTTGACGTTGCCGCTGATCGTGGTGGTGCCGTCGGCGCCGAGCGTGAGGGTGCCGCCGCTGTTGGCGCTGATGGCGCCGCTGACGGTGAAGTTACCAGGGCCGTCGAGGGTGAGGTCGTAGTTTCCCTGGGAAATGGCCTGGGTGAGCGAGAGCGTGCCGGCTTGGCTGAGAAAGACGGAGTCGGCGGTGAGATTGAGCGTGGAGTTGAAGGTATTGTGGCCGGAAACGTTGACGAGCGCGCCCGAGGTGGCGCCCGACCCGGCGCCGCCGAGATTGACGCTGCCTTGCGTGACGTTGATGCCGCCGGAGAGGGCGAGGGTGGCACCGGATTGCACGGTGTTGCCGTAGGCGCTGCCGCCGAGGGCGTTGTTGTGGGCGAGGAGGAGGGTGCCGTTTTGGACGTTAACGGTGCCGGCGAAGGTGTTGTTGCCCGCGAGCGTGAGGGTGCCGGAGCCGGTCTTGGTGAGGCCGTTGGTGTAGGTCAGGTTCGATAGCACGCCGCTCAGCGTCGTGTTGTAGGCGCCGGTAACAGTCAGGGCTTTGCCATTTCCGTTGATCGTGCCGAATTCGAGGATCTTCCCGTTCTGGGCGTTCCACGTCTGATTGGCCGAAAGGGTGACGTTGCCGTTGAGGATGTAGTCCGAGGTGCTCGCATTGGTCACGCCTCCGGCCCCGATGGTCTGCGCATGACCCGGAGGGACGACGGCGACGATCAGCAGCAACGCAGGAATCAAAGAGCGATGGCGCGACATAGACAAACGGGCGTATCTCAGCTATCTGAGGCGCGGGCCGAAAAGCGAATGCAGCTTTTGGAATCGAATCGTTTTAGGTGGGAAAAGATTACGTAGCGGTTGAGACGCGGTGGGGCGTGGGGAGGGCCGTTTATGCCTATCGGGTGGGCGGGGGTTGAAATCGAAACGAAGGGTTTTCTGTCGGATTAACGGAAGGGTGCAGGTGTGAAATTCAGGGCGGGATGCGGTGACCTGGCGGCTATACCCTCGACGCAAGCACGGTGAAATGTAGCCTTAACTTCCGATTATGAGTGCTTCCTCTCGTCCTCGGAAAGTTGCGTTGCTCACGGCGGGTGGTCTGGCGCCTTGTCTCAGTTCAGCCGTTGGCGGATTGATCGAGCGCTACACCGAGATCGCGCCTGACATCGAAATCATCGCCTACGAGGGCGGTTACAAAGGGCTCTTGCTTGGCAAAAGCTATCCGGTGACCGCGGAAGTGCGTGAGCATGCCGGCGTGTTGCACCGTTACGGAGGCAGTCCCATCGGCAACAGCCGCGTGAAGCTCACCAACGTGAAGGACTGCGTGAAGCGCGGTTTGGTGAAGGAGGGCGAGAATCCGCAGAAGGTGGCGGCCGATCAACTCATCAAAGACGGCGTTGACGTGCTTCACACCATCGGTGGTGACGATACGAATACCGCCGCCGCTGACCTCGCCCGCTTCCTCGCCGACAACGATTACGGGCTCATCGTGATCGGCCTGCCCAAGACGATCGACAACGACGTGTATCCCATTCGCCAATCGCTGGGGGCGTGGACGGCCGCGGAGCACGGCGCGCGCTATTTTCAGAACGTGGTGGCCGAGAGCGGCGCCAATCCGCGGATGCTCATCATTCATGAGGTGATGGGGCGCAACTGCGGTTGGCTGACGGCGGCGACGGCGGACTACTATCAAGGCATGGTGGAACGCCAGAGCTTCGTGCCGGGCATCGGCTTGTCCCGCGAGCGGCTGTCGGTGCACGCCGTTTACGTGCCGGAGATGGCGTTGGATATCGCAGCCGAAGCGGCGCGCCTGAAAGCCGTCATGGATACGCACGACAATGTGAACATCTTCATCTCCGAGGGCGCCGGCGTGGAGTCGATCATCGCCGAGATGGAGGCCGCCGGCAAGGCCGTGCCGCGCGATGCGTTTGGCCACGTGAAGCTCGACGCGATCAACCCGGGCAAGTGGTTCGGCGAGCAATTCGCCCAGCAACTCGGCGCGGAAAAGGTGCTCGTGCAAAAGAGTGGTTACTACGCGCGTGCGGCGGCGGCGAACACCGACGATCTGCGGCTCATCAAGAGCTGCACTGATCTCGCGGTGGAGTGTGCGCTCCGCGGCGAGAGCGGCGTGATCGGCCACGACGAGGATCAGGGCGGCATCCTGCGTGCCATCGAGTTTCCGCGGATCAAGGGCGGCAAACCTTTCGACATCGCGACGCCTTGGTTTGGCGCCTTGCTGGCGAAACTCGGCCAACCGGCCGGCGCCCAAGTCGCGGTCGCGCACTGACCGTCGCGCGGTGGCGTAGAATGGGTCCGCGGCGAGGCCGGCGCCGGGTCGGCCCGGGCTGGACACGGTCGGCGGAAATGGCCGTTGTAATTCAATGCAATTCTTACCCCGGTTCTTTCTCTCGTGCGCGGTCGCGACGTTGACGTTGGGCGTGGCGCCGGCGGCTTCGCCGGCTTGGCTGACGGCCCACGATGCGGAGGTGCGGGCCGTCGTGGCGCGGATGACCCTCGACGAGAAGGTGGGGCAGATGACGCAACCGGATCTCGGGGCGATCAAGGATCTGGCGGATATCACGCGGCTGCATCTGGGATCGGTCTTGAGCGGGGGCAGCTCCGATCCGGCGGCCGGCAACACCTTGGCTGCTTGGGCGGATTTGCATGTGCGCTGTCAGGCGCTGGCGGTGGAGACGCGGCTGGGCATTCCGTTGCTCTACGGCATCGATGCGGTGCACGGGCACAACAACGTGCTCGGTGCGGTGATTTTCCCGCACAACATCGGGCTCGGGGCGACGCGCGATCCGGCACTCATTCGCGAGATCAGTGAAGTCACGGCGGCGGAGATCCGAGCCACCGGCATTGCGTGGGCTTTTGCGCCCTGTCTGGCGGTGCCGCAGGACATCCGCTGGGGGCGCACGTATGAAGGCTACTCGTCGGATCCGGCGGTGGTGGCGAGTTTCGCGGCGCCCGCCGTGCGGGGCTTGCAAGGCGCGGATCTGAGCGGCCTGCGGGCCGTGCTGGGCTGTGCCAAACACTTCGTCGGGGACGGCGGCACGACCTACGGTAGCGCGAAAAATGGTCGGCTCGACCAAGGCGACACGCCGTTTGATGAAGCGACGTTGCGGGCGGTGCACCTGGCGGGCTACCCGGATGCGATCGCGGCGGGCGTGGGCTCGATCATGCCCTCCTACAGCAGTTGGAACGGCGAAAAGCTTTCCGGCAGCCATTACCTTTTGACGGAGGTGTTGAAGGACGAGCTGGGTTTCGCGGGGTTTCTGATTTCCGACTACAATGCGATCGACCAATTGGTCGACGCCGTGGCGATCGGCGGGGAGGCGCACAACGCCGCCGGGCAGGTGCACAGCAACAACTACAAGCGCTGCATCGAGCTTTCGATCAACGCCGGCATGGACATGGTCATGGTGACAGAGCGCTACGGCGAATTCATCACGTTGCTCAAAGAACTCGTGCACGAGAAGCGGGTGCCCATGGCGCGGATCGATGATGCGGTGACCCGCATCCTGCGGGTGAAGTTTGCCATGGGGCTCACGCCAGGAGCGCGGGTCGAGCCGCCCTCGGCCGAGCTGCAGGCGGAGTTTGGCTCGGAGGCGCACCGGGCGGTCGCGCGTCGCGCCGTGCGTCAGTCGCTGGTGTTGTTGAAAAATGAGGATGGTGTGTTGCCGCTGGCGTCGGCCGACGTGTCACGGTTGCACGTCGTTGGCCGGGGCGCCGACGACCTCGGGATGCAGTGCGGCGGATGGACGATCGACTGGCAGGGGAAACGCGGCGACGTGACGCCGGGCGGCACGACCATCCTGGCGGCGCTGCGCAAGTCGCTGGGCGCCGCGCTCCCGTATTCAATCAACGGTGACGATGCGGCGGGCGGCGAGGCGGACACCGTGGTGGTGGTCGTCGGCGAAGAGCCCTACGCCGAAGGTCTTGGCGATGTGGCGATACCGGCGTTGGCGGCGGACGATGCGGCTTTGGTCGCGCGCATGAAGGCGGCTGGCAAGCGCGTGGTGCTCGTGCTCCTCACGGGCCGGCCGTTGATTTTGGGCGAGGTGGCGGATCAGGCGGATGCGATTGTGGCGGCGTGGTTGCCCGGCACCGAAGGCGATGGGGTGGCGGATGGGTTGCTTGGTCGGTCTCCGTTTACCGGGACGTTGCCCTACGCTTGGCCGCGCCGCGCCGCGGATCTGCCCGAGAGTGGGGATCCGTTGTTTCCGCGGGGTTTCCGCCTCTAGGCCGCGGCGCTGCCGAGCCAGCTAACGCCGCTGGCGGCGGCGGTTGGCTTCTTGCTTGTTGTAGATCGGGAGCAGGCGCGCTTCGAGGTAGGCGTTGGCGGCGGCCAAGCCGTCCTTTTGGTAAACTAGGCCGATCTCGGCTTCGACACGAGTGGGCCGGCCGAAGGCTTGCAGGAAGGCATTGCACGTCAGATTGCGAAAGGTGGCCGGATCGATCTCACCGCGTTCGCGCAGGATTTTTTCCCGGGCCCAGAGACCGAGCACGGCATCACCGATCCACGCGAGCTCTTGTTCGATGCGCGGATCGGTGGGCGGGTTGACGGGCGTGAGGGTCGCGGTGGTGGACATGGCCGAAAAACCTGGGGCCGGATGCCTGAGACCTGAAGCCCGAAACCGCGGCGGCCCGAGGCAACGCCGGTGGTCAGGCGGCTTTTGCTTCGCGGGGCACCGGCGCAGCGGCGGCACATTCGAGGCGCAGGAGCACGATCTCGGAGCGGGTGCCTACGCGGAGGGGCGGCCCGCCGGAACCGACGCCGCTGCTGGTCACGATCTGCAAGTCGCCGACGCGGTTCAGGCCATAGGCAAAGCGGCCGTAGATCTTGTTCACGATCCAAGTCCACACCGGAAACTGACCGGCGTGTGTGTGGCCGGAGAGTTGCAGCGAGACGCCGGCGGCATCGGCAATCTCCATGTGCGATGGCCGATGGGCGAGCAGCACGCTGGGGCGGGCGCGATCGATGCCGAACGCCGCGAGGTGGCGGCGAAACGTTTCGGGACTGTCGGACTCGGCGTCGTGCAGGCCGATGATTTGCAGGCCGCGGACCTGGACGGATTCATTGTGCAACACGCGCACGCCGACCCGGGTGAGTGCGGCGAGGTAGGGCAACGGATCGCGGAATTCATCGTGGTTACCGGTGACGAAGTAGGTGCCGGCGGGCGGGGTGAGTTGCGCCAGGGGGGCCACCGATTGGGCGATGTCGACCTCGGGTCCGTCGAAGAGGTCGCCGGGGATAAACACGGCGGTGGGATTGAGCGCCTGCAGGCGCCGGACAACGCGTTGCACGAAGGCCGGGCCGCGGATGATGCCGACATGCACATCGCTCACCACGGCGACCTCGCGACCGTCCCACGCGTCGGGCAAATTGGGCAGCGGGATGGTGTAGCGCGTGACGTGCACGCGGGCGCCGTTGATCACGCCGTAGGTGGCGACGAGCGCCGAAAGGCCGAGGAGCGACCACGCCAGCGTGGCGGGCGCGACGGCGAGGTTTAATGCGCTCCCGAGCCCCACGACCGGCCAGCAGGCGATCGCCGCGAGGAAGGCGAAATTGATGTAGCCCATCGCGAGCGAGCTGACTTTGGCGGCGGCGCTCAACGCGCCATGCTGGTGGCGGCGGCTGGTGAACACGACGGCGACAAACGCCACCGGCACGACCATCGTGAGCGCTTGGATGAGGATGGAGGGTCCGCCGAGGAAATGCGCGAAGGTCGCGGCGGTGAACCAGCAGGCGGCGAACAGGAAAATGAGGACGGCGAGAAACACGGTGAAGAAAAGGGATCAAAGGAATCGGCAACCGGCGCGGAGCAACCGGCATACCGATTTAGCCGTGCAGCGCGATGGCGGGCGCCGCTAAAAGAGCTGCGCGCCCACCAGCCAAAGAATCACGCCCGTGAAAGCGGTGGCGATCAGGGCCATCACGCCGTCGCGCCCGACCAGGGCGAGGCCGAAGGTGGCGAGCGCCGCGCCGGCTGTGCTCGCGACAAAGGGCAGGATTTCCAGAGGCGGCATTGTCACGGCGATGACGAGGCACAGGGCCGCGATCCCATAGGTGGCGACCCCGCGGGTGAGCAGCGTCAGTCGTGGCCGCACCATCCGATCAACAACCTGGGCGGGGCGACGCAACCAGCGCAGCGCTTTGTCGAGTTTCTTGCGTTCGATGCTGCGGCGGGTTGCCCAAGCCGGAAACCAGAAGGCGTCGCGACCGGCCAAAAGCTGCACCGTGACCACGGTCACGATAATCCCGATGGTCGACGGCACGCCGGGAATGCCACTGAGCGGCGAGACCGCGATCAAGCCCACCAGCAGGAGCAGCGGCCCGTAAGACCGGCGGCCGACCGCCTCGAGCAACGTGCCGAGCTCCACCCGATCATGCTCACGGGTGGAGGTCTCGATCTGCTCCAGCAGGGATTGGAGATCGGTGGTTTCGCTGGCGGCGACCATGGTCGGCTAGACCACGCTGACACGGTTCGGTTGCACGCCGGAGGGGGATAACGCGTTCTCGCAAGCCGGACCGAAACCGGCTACAGGTTCGGCCCATGCCTACCGCCGATATTCAGGAGAGCATTGCCTTGTTCATCGACGCGGACAACGCGCCGGCCGCAAAGATCGATTTCATCATCACCGAACTCGCGACCCATGGCGTTGTGAATATCCGCCGGGCCTACGGCAACTGGAAGAAATCGGAGCTCTCGGGCTGGGAAAAGGTGTTGCACGACTACGCCATCCAGCCGGTGCAGCACTTCGATCTGGTGAAGGGGAAAAACGCCTCGGACATGGCGCTGCTGGTCGATGCGATGGACGTCCTCTACACGAAGACGGCAGGGATCTTCTGCCTCGTGTCGTCGGACTGCGATTTCACGCCGCTCGTGCTGCGCCTGCGGGCGGAGGGCAAGACCGTGATCGGCTTCGGCAACAAGACGGCCGCCGCCCCGTTTGTGAACAGCTGCTCGCGTTTCCTGTTTCTCGATGAACCGAAGCCCAAGGGTAAGTCCGCCACGGATACGCGGAGTCAGACCGACGGCCTGAAGCGCGACAAGAAACTCATCGCGACGTTGCGTTCGGCCGTGGAGGCGCGGGCGGGCGAGGATGGTTGGGCCAATCTCGGCGCGGTGGGCGATCATGTCGCCAACCAGGGATCGTTCGATCCGCGCAACTACGGTTTCGCGAAGTTAAGCGGGTTGTTTCGCGCGATCGATCTGTTCGAGTTGAACCAGACCAAAACCGACCATGGCTCGCTCACGCGCGTGCGGTTGCACGCACCAAAGAAGGGCTGAGGCGCCACCGCGAAAGCCGCGCGCCGGGGAGGACGCGCGGCGGGAAACGCCGCCGGTGCGCGATCGCCGTCGCGTTACGGTGTCATGAGTTTTTCTTTGTCGCGGCGGCGGCGTTCGGGCGGGAGCAACTCGGTGAGCTGATTCGGCTGGCCGTCGCGCTTGGTCAGATCGAAGGAGTCGTAGAGCCGGCCGGTGGCGGTGCGCGCTTCGTAGTGCAGGCCGGCGGGCGCCACCGTGATGATCTGGGAGAGATGCGTGTCCTCGGCGGTGCGGACCGCGAAGATGTCATCGGAAAGATCATACATCTTTGGTCCGCTGACCGACACGACGTAGACGGTGCCGATGGCCGGATCATAGGCTTGGCTGTAACCCGCGGGGAGGTTGTTCATGCCGACCTTGGTCGAAACGTCGCCGCTGCGCGCGTAGGTGTGGTCGTGACCGGTGAGGACGAGGTCGACCTTGAACTCGTCGAGCACGGGCTTCCACAATGAGCGGAGCTCGGCGTTGTCGCGGTTTTTCGCCGGGGAGAAGATCGGATGGTGGAAGGTGATGATGGTCCAGCGCTGCGGATTGTCGGAGAGCACGCGGCGCAACCACGCGACCTGCGCCTCCTGTTGTTCGTTCGAGTTGAGCGAGATGATGCGCGCGCCCTGATAGTCGAGGTAGTAACACGTTTCCTCCAAGCCGGCGGGCGGGTCCTGGACAGGGAAGGTGAACTCGGGTCGCCAGTGGCTGCTGAGCTGACGCGCGCCGGGCTGCGCGATGCGATCGCGGAGCGGCGGCTTGTCGGGTTGTGCGCCTTTGAGTTCGGCGAACGTGTAGCCGGTGAGGCGGGTGAAGCCGGCGTCGACCGCCGTGATCAAACCATCGGCGCCGAGGCTGACGGCCGCGTCGCCGCCGTCTGGGGCGCGAGCGCTTACGCGGGTGCCGCTTTTTTTTCCGTCGGCGTCCTGAAGCGGTTCGAGCGTGATCGTCACGGCCAGATCGCGGCCGTCCTTGGTCGTCCAGAGTCGATCCGATTCGGGGCCCTGGCCGACGCGGCCCTGCTCATGGTTGCCC
Source organism: uncultured Opitutaceae bacterium (assembly GCA_963974355.1). Taxonomy (GTDB): domain Bacteria; phylum Verrucomicrobiota; class Verrucomicrobiia; order Opitutales; family Opitutaceae; genus Actomonas. The sequence continues at coordinate 4,738 of CAXBDS010000101.1, read as the reverse complement.
GGGGTGGCGATGACGGGGACGGTGGCGTTGACCCACGCGGGGGCGCCGAACCACTCACCCCATTGGGCGTCATTGTTGGCGTTGTTGATCAAGTCGCCGGCATGCAGGGTGAATGCGGCGCGGGGAGCATCGCGAAACGACTCGCGGAAGACGCGTGACCAGTGCGTCTTGATGTCGTTTTGCGCGTCGCCAAAGTAGACGAAAGTAAACGGCTTCGCTTCCCGGCTGGCCGTGCGAAATTGGAACCACTCGCTCCAATTGAGGCCGTCGCCGACGCGATAGGCGTAGAGTGTATCGGGGCGGAGGCCGGCGAATTCGACGCTGTGGTAGTGCGCTTCGCCGAGGTTGCTGGTGAAGGCCTCCGTGCGTGCGGTCAGTGGCGTGGGCTGAAGGTCGCGGCCATTGTCGGTGGCGAGCGCCAGCTCGGCGATGCCGCGTAGGACGGTCGGATCCGTGCGCCAGGTGACGGCTTGGGTCGTGGCCGGATCACCGCTCCAGGTGAGCACGATACGGTCGGGCAGGGGACTGGGCGCCCAGGCGAGGGTTTCCTCGTAGGGCGACGGTTGCCAGACCTGGTCGGCGGGAGAGGTCGGGGCGGCCTCGTGGGCGAACAGCGCCGGCGCGGAGAGCGCGAGCACGGCGGCGAGATTTCGTGTATTCATCGTTCGGATATCATTAAAAAGGCCGCCGTCGTCGGGGGACGTTTAGAACGTGTAGGTCGCGCCGACGGTGGCGCGCCACGAGTAGGTCGTGTAGTCCTCGGGGTTGTCGGTGCGCTGATAGCCCTGGTAGGAGATCTGCGGCTCGTCGGTGATGTTGTTCACGTTGAGGAACAGCTTCAGGTGTTGGTTGACCTGGTAGCTGCTTTCCCAATCGAGCGATTCGTTGGCGCCGAACCAATCGTCGAGGGTGTTGTTGTCGTCGAGACCCTCGAGGTAATCCGAGCGATAGCGGTAGCTGATCTGAGCGCGGAACTGACCGCGGGTGTATTCGAGGGCGGCGTAGTAGATCTTGTCGCTGAAGCCGTAGGTCGGGAGTTTTTCATCCAGGCGGCCCGGATACTTGCCGTCGCTTTCGGTGAAGGTCGCGGAGAGCGAAACGGAGAACCCGTTCAGCGGTTCCGGGAGGAAGTAGAGGCTCTGGCGGGCGATGAGCTCGACGCCGTAGTTGACCGCGCCGAGGGCGTTGTCCGTGGTGGTGAACTCGTAGGGGCCGGCATTGTCCGGGATCGGATAGCCGCCCGCGCCAAACTGCGAGAAGTTGTAGGAGCGCTCATAGTAAAAGCCCTTCATGTCCTTGTAGAAGAAGCCGACAGAGTAGAGGCCCGCGCGGTCGGTATAGTATTCGAGCTGCACGTCGAAGTTGTCGGACGTCGTTTCCTTCAGGTTCGGATTGCCGCCGGAAGCATTGCCCTGTTCGTCGACCTCGATGCCTTCGACCAGCGCATCCATGTCGGGCCGGCTGTAGCTCTTGTTATAGCTCTCGCGGAGGATGAGGTTGGGGCGCAACTCGTGGCGGAAGTGGATGCCGGGCAACCACACGTCATAGTCGCGCTCGGCATGCACGGCGATCGGCGTGGTGGGCTGGGCTTCGTCGAAGCGCCACGTGTTGGACTCGAACTGATTGTGCTCCAGACGCAGACCGACGATCATTTGGTGACGCCCGCGGGTGACCGTGCCCATGGCGTAGGCGGCGCTGATTTTTTCCTTGGCGTCGAAGTCGCTGAGCAACGCGTCGATCGCGGCCGCTTCGTCGTCGAGCGCGAAAAGTTCGGGATTGGTCTTCATCAGGGTTTCGAGCTTCGCCATGTCGGGCGAGAGGTAGAGCGGGACGCCGAACGGGCTGACGTCCGTCGGGTGCAGGATGTCGGCATAAGGGAAAACGCTGGCGCCGCCGGTCCGGTAGTTGAGATCGGTCTCATCGCGGGTCTTTTCGTTTTCGCGATACTTGGCGCCGACCTTGACCGAGCCGCTGAGGTCGTTGCCGGCGAACTTCTTTTCCCAATCGGCTTTGAAGCTGAGGGCGTCCTCGTTGCCGGAGTTGGTGGTGACACCGATATCGGAGCGGTTGATGGTGCTCGTCTCGGTGGGGCTGGCGCCGTTGCGGATTGTGTAGTCGGGCTCGAAGCGGATGGTCTGATCGTAGGCGATGGCGAAACCGGGATTGCGGACGGTGATGTCGATGCCGTGGTCCCGGGCGCTCTCGTTGGAGGAGAAGAACGCGTCGTAGTTGAAGATGATCGTATCCAGCTCGTGCTTACCGCCGAAGGAGATGCCCTTGAGGTCGTTGGTATCGTGCACGTTTTCACCCTGGTAGCGGATGTTGGTGAGCGCGCTGTCCTTGCCGCTGCCGGTGCTGTAGGTGACGGCGCCGATGTTGCTGTTGCTCTCGGTGATGTAGAAACGGCTGCGGTATTTCCAAGCCTCGACTTCGCCGCCGGACCAGAAGGGCTTCACGTAGAAGGTGGCGCGGTCGGAGAGGCGGTAGTCGATGGAGAGGTTGACGCCCTGTGATTCCGAGGTGCGGTCGTTGGTTTGCGGCGTGCCGTTGGTGTGGAAGTAGACGGGCTCCGACAGGTTCAGGGCCGGATAGGCGGCGGGATCGAGGTAGGTGTAGTCCTTGTCGAGGTTGTCGTAGTCGCGCGAGGTCTCGTAGGCCGAGGCGCTCAAGCTGATGCCGAGGTTGTTTTCCCCGCCAAACGCATCGAACAGGTCGCTGTAGACAAAACCGGCGTTGTAGCCCCAGGAGTCGTTCTTGTCGTAGTAGACGCCGCTGCCGGTGACCTGAAAGGAACGGCCGTCGCGCTCGAAGGCGGAACGCGTCGTGACATTGATGATACCGCCGATGGCGTCGCCGTCGCGGTCGGGCGTGGCGGCCTTGATCACCTCGATGTTCGAGATGCCGTCGGCGTTGAGTTGGCTGGTGCCGAAGCCGCGGCCGGTGCCGGAAGTCGGGATGCGGTTCCCGTCGATTTGGAAGGAGTTATACTTGGATTCCAGACCGCGGATGTTCACGCCGTTGGGGGTGCCGTCTTCGGATTCGTTGACGGTCAGGCCGGGCAGGCGTTGGAGGGCGTAGCCGATGTTGCCGCCGACCATGGCGCCGAAGGTTTCTTCGGACACGATATTCACGATGCCTTCGGCGGTCTTTTGTTGATTGACGGCCTGAGCCTGGCCGCGGGCCTGCTCGGTGACGGTGAAGGTCTCCATCTGCAACGCCGCGCTGGCGAGGCGTGCCGAGACCGAGACCGTCGAGTCGGCGGTGATCGTCACGTCCTTCACGAACGGATCGAGACCGACGTAGTCGACCTCCAGTTGATAGGAACCCACCGGAACGGCCGGCAGATTGAAACGGCCCTCGGAATCCGAGGAATCGGAGGACGTGGTGCCGAGCACACGCACGATCGCGCCCTGGAGGGACTTGCCCGTCGCGTCATCGGAGACGCGGCCGGTGATCGCACCGGTTTGGGAGGTCTGGGCGAGGGCCCAGCACGAACTGAGAGCGGTGAGAACCGCGAAGCAGCCGGCGCGGAAGCGCGGCGAGAGGGAGTGTCGAAGAGACGGTTTGTAGGTGTTCATTTGAGTCGGGATCGTGAGTTCCCAGCGAGTCGCCTCGTCCGATTGGCTGGTGCCATACGGGCGGAAACGAGCCCCCGACTATGCCCGTTGATTGTGGCCTCCTCGTGGCGGATTGCCGACGAATGGGTGAGCATTTCGTGTCGACCGCGTGGCGAACCGGTGACGACAAAAATCTCGCGTATCTGGGATTTCGATACGTTCGCATCGGCTTTGGTTTGTAAGCGCTGGCGGGAGCGCAATTACCGCAGCTCGCCGCATATGATGCGGCCTATGCGGACTCGAATCGCGGCCGGCCGATTTCCGGGCGGATCGGTTCAGGACGCGATGAAGCGCCAGGCTCCGCACTTACGGGGGGCGAAGCCCGTCAGGCGGGCGGGCGGCGGAAAACTCCGCTCGATCTCGGGCGCCTTCGGGGCGCTCGCGCCTTACGGCGTCGGTTTCGCGATCTCGACCGCGTAAGTGTGGATCGCGCCGTGCATGTTGGACCGGAAGACGATCCACTTCTGGTCGGGCGTGAAGTGCACGTTGGGTTCGAGGCGATAGTCGTGGTCGCGCAGGTCGACGAGTTTCTCGGCTTCGAGCACGCCGGGACTGATGAGGTTTTCGGCGCCGGGGGCGCTGATTTCGGCGACGTCGGGGATGCCACGGGGGCGGAACAGGTAGATGTATTTGCCGTCGGGGGCGTGGGCGACCATCTCGGGATCGCCGCCGTCGCCGGCGAAGAGCTTGCCATCCGGCGAGACATTGAAGTGCACGGACCATTCGTTGCGCTCCAAGTGATACCAGCGGCGTTTGCCGCCGGCGAAATCGTAGCCCGCGAGCCAGAAGTCTTCGCCGCGGGGCGTTTGCAGATCATACCAAATCGTGGCGCCGTCGGGGCTCATGAATTCATGGCCGGCGATCTCCATGTTCATGGTGCGCGTGTGGATCTTGGTGAGTGCGGAGCCATCGGTGCGGATGGTCCAGATGCGGTCGACTTTGTGCCAGTTGCCCTCGTGGCAGAACATGATGAGCGACGGGTCGGTGGGCGAGAACTGCACATGCCCGAGCCAGTCGGTCGTATCGTGAATGACGGTGCGCTCGCCGGTCTTCAGATCGACGGTGAAGAGCTGCATGGGCGCGCGCTGTTCGAGGCGCTGGTTGATCAACACTTCGCGCAT
>CAXBDS010000100.1:0-17957 GCA_963974355.1 uncultured Opitutaceae bacterium | reverse complement strand
CCCCGAATCGCCGACCGAGCTCGCCCTCGCCCGTCGCCTCGTGAAGTTCCCCGACGCCCTCGCGCTCGCCACGAACCAATTGCGCCCCCATTTCCTCGGCCTCTACCTCTACGATTTGGCCGGCACGTTCAGTGCATTCTATGCCGCAGACAAAGTCGCGGTTGACGATCTCGCCGTGCGCGAGCGCCGCCTGCTCCTCTGCCGGCGCACGTTGTTGATTCTCGAAACGGGCTTGCGGCTGCTGGGCCTGCGCACCGTCCCGCGCATGTAACCCGATCCTCCGCAATCGCGTCCCGCGCGCCGACCAAATCGGCCTTGCGGACCCGATTCGCCTGAAACAGCGTGCGACATCATGGCCACCGAGGAATTTTATATTCGCAACGAGTCCGACGAGGAAGCGCGGGGCCCTTTCAATTTTGAGCAGCTCTCTTCCCTCGCCGAGAATGGCCAGGTGTCGCGCGAGACGCTCTACTACGACGTAAATCAGGAGTCGTGGGTTTCGATCGGCAGCGACAGCGAACTCGTCGCCAAGCTTTACCCGGAAAAGCGCCGCCTCACGGTGAAGCCCAAAGCCAAAATCACCTCGCTCAATCAAGCCGGCGAAGGCGCCGCGCCGATCGAAGTGGTCGATATGCTCGCGGCGGCCGAAGGCCGCAGCGCCGACACGAAGGACAAGGCCGATCCGACCGATGCCATGGCTCGCAACGCCAAGATCGGCCTGCGTGGCTGCACCGCCACATTGCTCATCAGTGCCGCCGCCCTCGTCGCGCCGTTCGTCGATAAAATTGCCGCGGGTGAATATGCTGCGGTCGTGCGCGAACCGTTCGTCATCCTCGGCGCGATTGATTTTGTCTTGGGGCTGTTGCTCGCCCTTGAAGCCGTGGCGCTGTATCCATTCGTGCGATTCCGCGCGATGTTGGGCGCGGGATTTCTCGGTATGATCCTTTGGTCCCGCGGTGAACCCACCACCCTGCTGGCCGTGCTCGCCGGATCGACCGGCATCTACCTCTCCACCGTGTTTGTCAGTCTCGGCGGCGCCCTGCTCTCCGTCGCGCTCGGGTTAATCGGCATGGGCTGGTTCGCCTACGCCGTCATCACCCAATAACCCCGCTTATGAAGCGTCTGTTGCACCGGGCGCGCGTGCTGATCGCTCGCGGACGAAGCGAGATCTGGGGCCCGGAAGCGCTCGAGCGCCATGATGGCCGCGGCCAGCTCTACTCGGCCGTGCGAATCGTCACAATCACGGTCAAAGGCCTCGAAGAAAACAAGGCCGCGAGCCGCGCGGCCGCCCTCAGCTTCAGCTCGCTCCTCGGTCTCGGCCCGGTCGTGGCGCTCGCGATGCTCGTCGCCGGCTTCATGTTGAACGACCAGGATCCGCACTTGGCTGTCAACACGCTCAACCGCGTCATTAGTTTCGTCGCCCCGCAAATCGTCGAATACGAACGCGTCACCGGCGAACGTCCGCCACCGCCCCGCGAATCGCGCAGCGATGTGCTCGCCGCCCTTCCTCAAACGCAGCCCGACACGAGCACCGCCGACCGCCCCGACGCGGACTCGGCCGCGGTTCCCGCCGCCATCCGCCCCGAACTCGAAGAACTCATCGAGGGCTTCGTCACGAGTTCGCGTAGCGGTGCGGTCGGAGCGATCGGCGCCCTCACGTTGATCATCATCGTGCTGCAGCTGTTCACCTCGATCGAATCTGCCTTCAACGATATCTGGGGCGTCCAGCGCGGCCGCAGCTGGCTCATGCGCATCGTGTTTTATTGGACGATTCTCACGCTCGGTTCGGTGCTGTTCTTCGCCGCCCTCACCGGGCTTTCCGCCGGCGCCTTTTTCAACACCTTCGCCGAACGCATTCCCTTTGGTCCCGAGTTGCTGCAGTTCCTCGCGCTCCTCCTCCCGGCGGGTTCGGTCGTGCTGCTGGTGGTCGTGCTCGCCACGTTTTATCGCACCATCCCCAATACGCACGTCACGTGGGGCGCCTCGCTCATCGGCGCGCTGGTGGTCGCGGTGTTGCTGGTCGCCAACAACACCCTCGCCTTCCTCTACTTCAAGCGCGTCGTCCTCTCCAAGAGCCTCTACGGCTCGCTGGGCATCCTCCCGATTCTCATGTTCGGGCTCTACGTGTTCTGGTTTTTCGTGCTGCTCGGCGGCCAGGTCAGCTACGCCGTCCAAAACTCCCGCTACCGCAATTCGCAGGCCGCCTGGCAAAACCTTAACGTCCGCGTCCGCGAACACATTTCCCTGCTCGTCCTCCTCGCGGTGTGCCGGCGCTTTCACGCCTGCTTGCCGCCCTGCTCCGCCTCCCAACTCGGTGACTTGCTGCAAGTCCCGACCCAATTGCTCAACGCGAGCCTCACCCGTCTCGTGCGCATGAAGCTGCTCACGCCCATCCCCAGCGACAGCAAGGCGACCGATACCGACGACTTTTATCAACCCGCACGTCCGCTCAGCCGCATCACCCTCGCCCGCTTCAAGCAGCTCGACGACGAGTGCAGCATTGACGAAACCGAACACGTGCAGGTCGAAAACATCGACCCGGTGGTCGCCCGCTTTAACTCCGCCAAAAAAGAGGTGCTCGACGGGGAATTTTTCCAGACCCCGCTGGACCGCCTCTTCGACACCCTCCCCCTTGAGTCGTCGACGGCCGCCCCGTTTGCCTTCGCCCTGCCGGGTGAAACGCCCTTTCCCCGCTGACCCATCACCATCCGGCGGACTGTTTTCCCCCATTGACACCCCCCCGGGCCGACCTAGCTTCGGCCTTTTTCCCTCATGATCTCTTGGATCCAAAACACCTTCCAGAAGCACTTTCGCCTGATCTTTCTGGCCCTGCTCGCCGTCCTGATCGTCTCGTTTATTTTCACCATCGGTGCGACCCCGGGCATCGGCCAAGCTGGCAGCAAAATCCGTTCACGTGATTTCTTCGACGCAAACCTCAGCTCCCCCGAAGCCCAGCAACGCATCTTCGGTGACGCCAGCCTGAGCGTTTTCCTGCAGGCCGGCTACTCCGCCCTCCAAGAGGACCAACTGCAGTCCTACGCGCTGCAGCGCTACGCCGGTCTCCACCTCGCCGACCAGCTGAATCTCCCCGCTCCGGACAGCACGCAGCTCGGCGTATTCATTCGCGACCTACGTGTCTTCGCCGGTCCAAATGGCCAATTCGATCCGGCCGCCTACGCCCGCTTCCGCGATAACCTCGCCACCAACCCCGAGCTCAACGAGGCCGATGTCACCCGCGTCCTCTCCGATGAATATCGCTATCGTGAAGTTACGAAGCTCCTCGGCGGCCCCGGCTACGTGCTGGACACCGACGTGAACCAGCAGCTCGCCCGGGCCGATTCCACCTGGACCATCGACCTCGCCACCCTCGATTTCGCCAGCTTTAACCCGACGCTCAATCCCACCGACGAAGCGCTGCAGGCCTTCTTCGAGAAGAACAGCTTCCGTTACGAAGTGCCGCCGCAGGTCCGCGTGCGCTACGCCGCCTTCCAAGCCACGGCCTACATCGCCCAAGTCAAGATCACCGATGCCGAGGTGCGCGCCTACTACGACGCCAATCCCAGCCGCTTCCCGAAGCCGGCCACCACGTCCAGCGATCCCGCCGCACCGAAAATCGATATCGACGCCGCCACCTCGACCGACGCCGACGCCAATTTCGCCGCCGTGCGCAGCCAGGTCGAGTCGACCCTCCGTCTCGACCGCGCCCGCCGCCTCGCCGCGCAGGCCGCCAGCGATTTCACCGTCGCCCTCTTTGACGCGCAGCTCCGCCCCGAACAGGTGCCGGGCTACTTCGCCTCGCACAACATCGCCCTGAATCCGGTGCCTCCGTTCCCGCGCAATGCCGTTCCCGGCATCCTCGGTGGTTCCGCTCAGGTCGGCACCGAAGCCTTCAAGCTTGGCCCGGATCGTCCGTTCTCCGACGCGCTGACTGTTCCCGGCGGCGCTGTCGTCCTCGTCTGGGAAGAAACCCTGGAAGCCCGCACGCCCGATTTCACCGAAGTGAAGGATCGCGTCGCCGCCGATTTTGCCACCGACGCCAAGCGTCAACGTTTCGCGACCGCCGGGCGTGATTTCCGCGCCGCCCTCACCAAAGCGCTCGCCGCCGGCACCGCGTTTGACGCCGCCGTGAAAACCGCCGCGACCGCCGCCGACGTGACGGCCACCGCCGGCACTTTTGGCCCCTTCACCCGCAGCGCTCCGCCCGAAGAGGTCAATGACACCGCACTCAGCACGCTCGATCGCCTCACCACCGGTGAGACCTCCGAGATGCTCGCGACCGCCGACAGCGGCTACGTCGTGCATGTCGTCGCCCAGGTGAAGCCCGATCTTTCCGCGACCAGCCCCCGCTTCATCGAAGTGCGCGATCAGATGGCGCAGTTCAACGCGGCACAAAACGCCAACGCTTACCTACGTCATATGGTCGAAAGCGAACTCACGAAGTCCGCTCCCGCCACGAACTAAGGCCGGGAACCGCGGCCTGCGGGCCGTCCATCCGCCTGCCTTACCGTCCGTCAGAAAGCGGCTGGCCTTGTCGGTCGGCACGGTTTTGGTTCTCCGCCGATGCCTGTCTACCGTTACACTCCTTGCGAGTTGCCCTGCAAATTATGCGGGGACGGTTTCGAGCATCGGCAGACCTCCTCCACCGCGGAATTGACTGCGTGCCCCACCTGCGGCCAAGCCGTCGTGCGGGCGGAGATAAATTCTATCACAACGCCGAAACTTTCCCGGCCCGTGTCCGTCTCCAGCGCCAAACAAGCCGGCTTCACCGTGTTAAAGCGCCTCGGCGACGGTGAATACGAGCGTCAGTAACTTTTCCTGCTTCTCGCGTGTAATGCTTTCCGTGCCTTCTCCATTTTCCATGAATCGTCGTCTTCTGCCTGTCGCACTTCTGCTCTTGGTGGCGCCGCTCGCGCGCATCTCCGCCCAGACCGAGCCCGCTTCCACCACGCCGGTGGCAGATCAAACCGGCGCCGTTGCCCCGCAGTTCACCCTGCGTGAAGCGGTGGCGGGCGCTTTGGAAGAGAACTTCACGCTGAAGATTCAGGAATTCTCGAAAGAAACCGCCGAATTGTCGGTGGATATCGCCGACGCCGAATATCTGCCGGATCTCGGCCTGACCGCTCGCACCGGAGTCAACCAGCAGGCCGCCGCGAGCAGCACGCTCGACGGCGTTACGCAGGAAGGCCCCCGCCAGGATTCGAGCAACGTGAGCGCGAGCGTGACCCAAAAGGTCATCACCGGCGGCACGGTCACGGCCAACGCCGTCCTCGCCCGCAGCAAGACCAATTCCCGCAACGCCCTCCTCAACCCCGCCTACGACAGTGACGTCTCGCTCACCGTCAGCCAGCCCCTGCTGCGCGGCTTCGGCTCCAACTACAACAAAGCCGCCATCGCGCGGGCCAAGATCGGCGTCGATCGCGCCAACTACGACTTCAAAAGCGCCGTCCTCGACGTCGTGCGGGATGTTGAAGTGGCCTACTACAACCTCGTCTTCGCTCGAGAGCAGGTCGAAGTCTTCCGCTTCAGCCTGCAAGTCGCCCAGCAGTTGTTGGACGAGAACCAAGCCCGGAAGGAGACCGGCGTCGCCACCGACTTGGATGTCCTGCAAGCTCAGGTCGGCGTCGCCAATGCCAACCGCTCGTTGATCGAGGCTCAGGGCAACGCGAAGGACCGGGAAGACGCTCTGCTCGACCTCGTCGGGCAGTTCCAATTTGCCCAAGGCGTGGGCACCGTCGGCGTTCCCGAGATCGTTTTGCCTACGGTCTCCTTCGACACATCCTACAAATTGGCCCGCGACAACTGGCCCGCCTACGCATCCCAACTCGCGGCGCTCGAGCAGCTCGGGATCGACGTGCAGACCGCCAAAAGCAACCGCTTGCCGACCCTTAACCTGGGCGGCGCGGTCGGCTACAACGCCACGGAGGCCGATGCCTCCACCGCCAGTCAAAACGTCTGGGATGGCGACGGCTATTCCTGGCAGGTCAACCTCTCGCTCAACGTGCCATGGGGCTTCAAGGAGGAGAAGGCTCGCCTCGGCCAAGCCCGCGTGGCCGTCTCCCGCGAAGAAACCCGCCTTCGCCAGATCGAGCAGACCGTGATGGTCCAGGTGCGCGCCGCCGTGCGCGCCGTCGCCACCAACCAGGAAAGCGTCCGCATCAGCCAACTCGCGACATCATTGAGCGAGCGTCAGTTTGAACTGGAAAAGGCGCGCTTCGACGCCGGCCTCTCAATCTTCCGCCGCGTGCAGGAATCCCAACAGGATTTGGACACCGCCCGCGTCAACGAACTTCAAGCCCGAGTCAACCTGCGCATCGCGCTGGCCCAGCTCGCCCGCCTCGAGACCAGCTCCCTCTCCCGCTTCGGCATCGTCGTCGAGTAGCCGGCGAGGTTCAATTCTGCCGCACCCATCCATCCGGCGCGGTTTTCTAATCGGCCCCCAGCTCGATCACCTCGTGCGGGGGCAATTGCGACCGAAACCAAGTGTGCTGTTTACGCACGAGCGCACGGGTATTCTTGGCAATCGCCTCGGCGAGCTCCGCCGGGGGCAACGCCCCATCGAGCATGGCAAGCGTTTCCCGGTAGCCGATCGCCCGCGCCGCGCTAAGGTTTTGGTCCAAGCCTGCCGCCCGTGCGCGCTCCACCTCCGCCACGAGACCGTCCCGCAGCATCTGTTCAATCCGCTGCCGGATCCGGCGCTCCAGCACCTCCATCGGCCGGGCCAACCGCGTGCAACTCACCGTGAAATCGGCAAACGGTCCCGGCAACGCCGCCCACGCGGCTTGCATCTCGCGCAACGTCCGCCCACTCGCGCGACACCGTTCGAGCGCCCGCGTCACGCGCCGCGGATTCGCCACGTCCAGCTCCCCCAAATCCCCTTGGTTGAGCGCCCGCAATTCCTCGACCAAAGACGGCAGTCCACGCGCGGTGAGCTCCGCCTCGACCGCGGCCCTCACTTCCGTCGGCACCGCCACGTCGTCGGCCACCGGCGCGAAAAAGGCCTTCAGGTAAAAACCACTTCCCCCCGTCACCAATACCGCTCGACCTCGCCCGACGATGTCGTCGACCGCCGCCCGCGCCCGACCGACGTAGTCCTTCACATCCATCCGCTCCGTCACACTGCAAATGTCGATCAGGTGATGCGGCACGCGCGCCAGCTCCGCCTTGGTCGGCTTGGCCGTGCCGATATCGAGTCCCCGGTAAAACAGCAGCGAGTCGCAGGACACAATTTCGGCATCGTGCGTTTCTGCCCAACGTAGCGCCCGTTCGGTCTTGCCGACCGCCGTCGGACCGGTGAGCACGTGGAGGTGGGCGGATGCGTTGGCCATGCGGTTCCCAGCCAATCCAGCCCGTCACATGTTACAAGGACGTGATATCGCCCGACCTGCGCCATTTTGCCCTCGCGGCTCCGCTCCCGAGCGATTCCAACCGATCCACGGTTTGAAAATCTCACTCGTTACTGAAACCTTCCCGCCCGAGATCAACGGCGTCGCCATGACGCTCAGCCACGTCGTGGAAGGCCTTGCCGCCCGCGGGCACGACGTGACGGTGCATCGGCCCTGTCAGGGCAAGTTGGATACGCCTCGGACCGACGGCCTCTACGCGGAAAATCTTACGCCCGGCGTGCCGATCCCGGGTTACAGCTTCCTGCGCGCCGGCCTGCCGGCGGGGGGCGCTCTCGCCCGACGTTGGAAGCATGATCGTCCCGATCTCGTGCATATCGCGACCGAAGGGCCCCTCGGCTACTCGGCCTTGCGCGCCGCCGATCACCTCGGCATTCCGCTCAGCTCCAGTTTCCACACCAACTTCCACAGCTACAGTAAACACTACGGTTTCGCGTTCCTCACGCGCCCGGTGCTCGCCTATCTGCGTCACGTGCACAACCGCACCCGCATCACACTCTCGCCCACCCAAGAGTTGAACGAGGAGTTGATGGACGACGGATTCGACAACATGCGCCTGATGTCCCGCGGCGTGAACACCCGGGTTTTCCGCCCCGATGTCCGCGACGAAGAACTTCGCCGCCAATGGGGCCTCGGTCCGGACGACCTCGCCGTGGTGCACGTGAGCCGCCTCGCCGCCGAAAAGAATTACCCGCTGCTCTTTGCCGCTTTCGACCATATCAAATCGGCCCACTCGACAGCCCGTCTCATCATCGTCAGCGATGGGCCGCTTCGCCGGAAACTCCAGCGGCAGCGGCCCGACGCCATTTTCACCGGATTCCTTCCGCGCGCCGACCTGGCCCGTCACTATGCCTCCGGCGATCTCTTCCTTTACCCGAGTCTGACGGAAACGTTCGGCAATGTGTTGACCGAGGCGATGGCCAGCGGCCTGCCCGTCCTCGCGTTCGACTACGCCGCCGCCGCCCGCTACGTGAAAGACGGCGAAAATGGCTGGCTGGTGCCCTTCGGCGATGAGCGCGGATTCGTTGTGCGGGCCGCCGCCCTCGCCGCCGAAGCGCGCCGGCGCCACGCGCTCGGCCAGGCCGCCCGGGCCACGGCGGAGGGAATTTCGTGGGACGCCGTGCTCGACGCCTTGGAGCGAGATCTTCATGACGTGGCCGGGGCAACTCCCCCAATGCCCGTTCCCGCCCGGTGAAAGCCCGCTTCATTTTCAATCCTCGCTCCGGCCACAACGCCCGCAATCCCTACCTCCTGGATCGCGCAAAGGCGTTTATCGCCGAACAACGTCTCGATGCCACCGTGGTGCTCACCGAGCGCCCCCGGCACGCCACCGACCTCGCCCGCGCCGCCGTGACCGACGGCTGTGATCTGGTCGTCGCCATCGGCGGGGACGGCACCATGAACGAGGTCGCCGCCGCCCTCACGGGCACCACCACCGCCCTCGGCCTCATTCCCTGTGGGTCCGGCAACGGTCTCGGCCGCCATCTCGGCATCCCCAACCCGGGCCAAGGCGCCTTCCGTGCGCTTTTGCACGGGCGCCCCCGCGCCATGGACGTGGGCTTCGCCAACGGCATCCCGTTCTTTAACGCCATGGGCCTCGGTTTCGATGCCGAGATCAGCGAGCAGTTCAACCATCTCACCCGCCGCGGCCTCCCCGCCTACGTGCGCACCACCGGTCGGCTCTGGTTCAAGTATCAGCCGCAGCTCTACACGATTCGCAACGGCACCAGCCAGCTCACCACTCCGGCTTTCATCGTCGCCGTCGCGAACTCCGACCAATACGGCAACGACTGTTTCATCGCGCCCGGCGCCACCGTCGACGACGGCGAGCTCGATCTCACCGTGATCAAACGCGTGAGCCTGCTCTCGGCGCTGCCGCTCGCCGCCCCTTCCTCAAAAAAATCGACGGCAGCAGTCAGGTCGCGCGTCTGCGGGGCAGCCACTTCACCATCGAGCGCCCGACAGCCGGCCTCATTCACACCGATGGCGAGACTCACCAAACGGACGCGACGATCGAGATTATCGTCCGTCCCCAGAGCTTGCGCATCATGGTTCCCTCGCCGGCGTGACGTTCGCGTGACGAAGCAAACCGGCCTAGTCGGCCCCGCTCAAATTTGTTAACCTGCTGACGTCGCCATGGAACCGAAACCGCTCAAGGTTAAAACCGTCATTATCTCCGACGTCCACCTCGGCACGCTCGACTGCAAGATCCGGGAGGTAAATCACTTCCTCAAACACGTCCGTTGCGAAAAGCTCATCCTTAACGGCGACATCATCGACGGGTGGCGCCTGAAGAAAACCGGCTACTGGCCGAAGACGCACACCCGCTTCATCCGGCTCGTGCTGAAGAAACTCGAAAAGAAAAACACCGAGGTCATCTACCTCCGGGGCAATCACGACGACGTGCTCGCGAAATTTCTGCCCATCGACTTCGAGAACTTTCAGATCGTCGAGGACTACGTTCACGAAACCCCGCGCGGTCGCTATTTTATCCTGCATGGCGACGTGTTTGACACGGTCACCAAGAACTTCGTCTTCCTCGCCTACATCGGCGACTGGGGCTACCGGATGCTGATGAAAATCAACCGGCTCTACAATCACTGGCGAGCTTGGCGCGGCAAGGAATACTACTCGCTTTCCAAAGCCGTGAAGGCGCGCGTCAAAAAAGCCGTGAGCCACGTGTCCAACTTCGAAGAACACATCTCCACGTTGGCCAAAAGCCGCGACTGCGTCGGCGTGATGTGCGGCCACATTCACACCGCTGCCGACAAGATGTTCGGCGACATCCACTACTTGAACAGCGGAGATTGGGTCGAGTCGCTCACTGCCATCGTCGAGCACTTCGATGGACGCTTCGAGATCCTCGAGTTCTCCGATTTCGTCAAAACGTATCCGCTCGAAGACGACGACAGCGTCGAGGTGGTGGAGTCCCTCACCGAGGCCGACCTGCCCGCAACAGGACTCAATCTACCTCGTTCGGCCTAGGGGCCCGGACCGGTCGCCACCGACTCTCCGTCAGGATTCGGTTGCGGGCGCCGGGACCGTGCCAAGCACCGCCTGATTCCGCCCCGCGCGCTTCGCCGCATACAAGCCGGCATCGGACGCCGCAATCAACTCGGCCGCAGTGCGACCATGCGCCGGAACTTCCGCCACGCCGGCACTCGTCGTGACCGCCAATGACTGCCCGTCAGGCAACAGGATCGGTTTCTCTCGCACGGCCGCAACCAGGCGCTCAGCCGAACGCATCGCCGCCTGCGCATCCAACTCGACCATCGCGACGGCGATCTCCTCACCGCCGAAGCGCGCGACACGATCCACCTCACGCACCGCCGCGCGCAAGCGTTTCGCCACCTCGATCAACACGGCGTCACCAGCTTGATGACCGTAGGTGTCGTTGACCGACTTGAACCGATCCAAGTCAAACAACACGAGTGAGAAGGGGCGCCCGAAACGGGCCGCACGCTCACACTCCTCCGTCAAAATCCGATCCAACTCACGCCGATTCAGCAAACCAGTCAGCGCATCCCGCGTGGCCAGCCGCTTCAGTTCGGCCAAGGTCTCGCCCAGTTTCAGCGCGTAGCGCAACGAGCGCTCCAGCGCCGCGGACGACAGTTCCCCTTTCACCAGGTAATCAAGCGCGCCCGCATTCATTGCCTCGATATCGACCCAGTCGGCCGATTCCGCGGTCAAAAACACAATCGGCGTATCACACCCGCGCTCGATCGCCTCGCGGATAAGCGCCAGTCCGTCGCGTGCGCCCAGCTGATAGTCCAGCAAGCACACCGCAAAATCCTCGGCCAACAATTGCTCCAGTCCGGTCTCAAACGTCGCGGCCCAAACCATCTCGAAGTGCTCCGCGCGAAACGCCTTCAAGTGCTGTTGCACCAGACGCGCCTGCAGGCGGTCGTCATCGATCAAAAGTAGTCTACGCAAAGACATTGAGTTCACCACAGGGCATCCGCGCCGTCATTCAATCAAGGGTAAAGCGGCTGCGCCGTGAAGGTTTCGTAGTCGAGCCGGTCCAACCAATGATTGGCTTGTCGCGCCGTATAGACCACGGCCACTCCGGCTCCGACCGTAAAGCCCATCCCATACCACCTTTCATCGGCCATCAGCCCCGCAATCGTCCCCGCTAAATTGATCGTCGCAAAAATCCCGCACCCCATCAGCGCCTCTTTTAAGCGGTCGAGATAAAATAATACCGTCAACAGCGCCAAGAGGATCACCAACAGAAACACCCCGACGAGCGTGATCTGAAACACCAGCGTCTGCACCGCGCCGAGGTTAAGTCCCGCCAACAAGGGCTCCGCACCCAAAACCAAAAGCAGGGTCACCCCGCCCTGAAACTTCAGCATCCGCGCCATGCCATCTTGCAGTGAATCCAACATCGCCTGCTTCGAAGCGCGCAGATCCGCCAGTTTCGCTTTCTCCGTCACTCGCCGGAAAAACTCTTCGTAGTGTTGCGCGAAGGTCGTTTCGACCGACAGGAGAAATACCGCCATGCCGGGCGCGACGGACAGGAAGCTAAGATAGACCGCCTGATCATACAGCGGTGACGCCCACAACCACCCCGACACCGCATAGCCGTGGGATGAAAACCACCAATGCAGCGGCTTATCGATCCAGATGCCCAAGTTGTAAACGAGCCCCGTCGCCGCCAGCACCCGGTGCTTTTTGAAATAGCTCAAAAATTCAAAGCTCGGGCCCGCGCGCACGCCAAACTCCCGAAAAATCACCCGAAACAGCAGAAGAAACAACCCGAGTTGCCCGCTGAAAAAGCCCAGGGCCATACCGGCCAACCCCGCGACGTTCCCGCCGACCCACGTCGTAAAAAAGCTGATCAGATAACCGATCGCAAAGCACCGCAACACCGCGCCGTAGTCCCGTGCCGCCGAGATAAACACCGTGGATATCCAGACTCCTGATACTATCATCAACAATCCGGCCGCCGCCAAACGGAAGAGCGGCGGGCCGGCCACCCCGCCCAGAAAAAAGCCCCAGCCCAACAGCGCCCCCGCTCCGAAAACCAAACTCAACGACGCCAGATAGGACGGAAAAATCTTTTCCTTCTTCCGCGCAAACATCTGGTCCGCCGCGTAACGGGACATGACCAACTGCAGCGGTCCGGTCGCGATCAGCGAGAATGCAAAGACATAGGTCACCGACACAAAAAACGTGTCCAGCTCCGGCCCGCTCGCCGCCGCCCGCATCGCCACGCCCAACAGCCCCAACGTGACCATCGACAACACCCACGGTCCGCTGCCGATCAACGCGGCGTAGCCGTAGGCCTGCAGGGCCCCGGTGTAGCTTTGCTTGTCGAGCAGCCGAATGAGTTTAAATCCGATTCCAGCCATCAGGTTACGGGGGTTCCGGTGGACCGCGCTTCAGCCAGATCGGCGTAAGGTCCCGGCGAGGCGTCGGGGCGGGCCCACGACGTATCCAAATAATAACGTCGGTAAATCGCCATGATGTCATCCTGCTGATAATAACGCTCGACCCGCGCGCGTCCCGCCTCGCCCATTTTGATCAGGTTGTCCCGATCTGCCATGACCTGCAGCAGCGCATCAGCCGTATCAAGCGGCGAGCAAATCTTCGTCAGCAAGCCGGCCCGACCGAGCGCCTTATCCTCGGGAGTGCGACCGTAGATCAGTTCGCGGCAGGCGCCCACGTCGGTCGCCACGCAGGGCACGCCCGCCGAGAATCCTTCCAAAATAACGAGCGGCAGCCCTTCGCTGATACTGGTCATCAGGCACAGATCCAAGTCGCCGAGAATCTCGCGGACGTTTTGCGGGCCATGAAAGATCACATGCTTCTGCAGACCCATCAGTTCCACCATCTGCTGACACTCGGCAAAATAATCCGGATCCTCCTCTGTCGGGCCGATGATGTCGAAGCGCACATCCTCCATGCGAGCGACCACCGAACGGGCGGCTCGAATCAAAGTCTTCACATCTTTGATCGGCACCACGCGCCCGATGAATCCGATCACAAAGGTCTCGCCTCCGGCAGCCAAACGCTCCCGCCGACGGGCGAGCGACGCATCAAATTTTGACGGATCGATTCCGTTCGGCACGACCTGCAAGCGACGGGCATCCGCCCCGAATTCGATCTGCAAACTCGTGTTACCCTCAAACAGCGAAATGATGCCATGCGCCGCCGCGTAGGAGAGTTCACCGAGAAACACGAAGAGTCCGATCCACATGCGCTTCAACGGACCGAGCCCCCGTGACACGTCAAAGTAGCGACCGGGCGGATCATGAATCCACGTCGCCTGACTGATTTCGGCGATACGTTCCTTCGTGTAGATCCCGTGTTCGGTAATCAGGTAAGGCGCCTGCCGGCGTCGCGCGGCGATCGCCCCCAGCATCCCGGCGTAGCCCGTGGAAACGCTGTGGTAAACCCGTGCCGCAGGAATTTGATTTCGCGCCAATAACGCCGTCCAGATCGGGAGGTGCAGAAATCGCACAGCCCAAAAGAAATCGATAAACGACTCGTCCGCCGCTTCCTGCTGATTGATCTCCGTCAGCAGATCCCACGCTTCCTTATCCCGGAGCAGGTTCCCAAAGGTCGGCTCGGCCCCGGGTTGATCCATTTGATCGAGCAGCGCCCACCACGCCGCGGTGCGGGCGGTCTCCGTCTTCGCGAGATGGAATTCACGCAAAAGCCGATAAAATGTCGCCCGCTTCGAGCCCAGCCAGTCACGGGGTTTCAGCTGCTCCGCCGACAGCGGCTCGAAGAGATAAACCTCGGTCAGAGATATAACGTTGGGCGGCGGCTCGTAGCGACGCTTCATCGTCTGCTCCCGGGTGCTCCCGAGAAAAAACAGCGCAAAAGTCACCTCCGACAACTCCGTCACGATCTGATGCACCCACGACGACACGCCGCCCTGCACGTAAGGATACGTGCCCTCCAGCACGAGGCACACGTCGGCCACCACGGGGGTTGTCGTCGATGCGGGATTCACGCGGTGGCTCCTTTCGCCCAGAACGCCGCCAGCGCCTCGATCCGCGGATTCACATATCCCGCGCGGCGGAATCCCGTCAGCTGCTCGCGCACGCCCGCCCAGTTCCCTTCTTGGAAGGCCAACTCGGCCTCCCAAGGCACCACCATCTGCCGGTCGATGCCGAGACGCTTCACGCGAGCCAATGCCGCGCGCGCTCCGGTCACGTCGCGTTGGCGCAACGCATAACGCAGCCGCAACATCGCGATCCGCGGATCGGCCGGAGCGTGTTCGACCGCCCGGTCCAGCAACCCGACCGCCTTGCCCAACAAATGCGCCGAGGTTTCCTCGTCACCCGCCACATCCAGATAGACCAATTCGAAATATTGTTCCGCGAGCCCGACCACGGCCGCCACTTCGGTCGGATGCTCGTCGGCTCGCCGTTCGTAATCTTTGATGCTGGCCTCGAAGCCCTCCAGCAAACCGCTCAGAATGTTCTGCGAAAAGATTCGCACCTGTTCGTCACTGTCCTGCAGGCCCTTGCGCAAAAGCGGCAACGCCGAACGCGTGTCCAAATCCTTCAACGCCAGGATCGCATGACGCCGCGCCGCCGGGTCCGGTCCACGCAGGATTTCCGCCACCGACGCCCGGGTGCCCACCACGGGGGGCAGTCCGCCGTCCCCGCGCACCGTCCGCTCCGACCACACCATCAGTGGCCGGCCCTCCGGCTCCGGCGGATCGCCACGTAATAGAAAAACCAATACGCCCGAAACCAACCAACCGGCTCCGGGCAGCACCAAAGCCGCCGCGCCCGCAAACCCTCCGCCCGCGACCGTTGCCCCCGGGACGAGCGCCACCGCGCCCCATCCCCACGCTCCGGCCCCGGCGACGTGCAACGCCAGACCATAACCCAGGACGCCCTCTTGGCCAATCATCCACGCGGCGAAGACTTGCGCCACCGCCCCCAACACGAGGACGACCTTACGCACCACGGGCTCCTTTCGAATCGGCCAACTCCCGCAACGCGTCCGCCGCGGACTCGGTTGTGCTCAAGTCCACCCGCGCGACCCGCATCGCTTCATCGGCGATACCATTGCGGCGACAGAATTGGCTGCAACGATCGATAAAGATATCCGTGCCGCGCTCCCCGGCCAACGGCAGCAACACCACCAGTGCCGGATAGGCGCGCGTTGGTTCCATGACGAAATCGCCGCTGCGCACCGCGCCCAACACCACCCGCTCAAATTCGGCCTGCCCCGCTTTCGGTTCACCCGGCAGCGACAATTCCACCAATGCCGAGGGCAACCGGTGCCGCTGACACGCCTCGTGGGCGAGCTCGGCCAAGTGACGAAACTGCGGCTCGAAAAACACCCGCTGACTTTCGCGCCCCGCCACAATCCGGTAGCGTCCGGGCGCGCCTTCCGCCAGCTCAAGCACGCCCCCGCTCCATGAAGCGACCAGGCCAATCAGATTGGCCGCCGCCGGCGTAAAGGCGATGAACGGCATATCGGCCACCACCAGAAGCGCCCGAGCTTTGCCATCGGCCCCCGGCAACGGCGCCGCCATCAACGCCCGTTGATCCGCCACCCGCGTGTGCGTCTCGATCTCGGGGAGCGTCACCAACGAACGGCTCCGATACGCGCGATCGGCCATCGCATGGCGCCGCAGATCGAGTTCGGGCGGCAGATGATCCTCGCGACCGATGGTCGCAAAACGCACCCAGGTCTCTTCGGTGGGATCACCTTCCGGCACCCGATACAACGCCGCATCCGCCACGCGGGCCTGGCGCTTCAACAGCTGCAAGATCTCCGCCGGCAGGGTCGCCGGAGGACAGGCATAGAGCCGGCGCAGTTCGGCGTCGAAAGAACTGATCTCACCGTCCCGGGCGGCCGTGATGCGATCCAGCTCATCCTTGGCCTCGCGTAAAACAACGGCGTCGGAATCGAGCCGGCGAAGCTTCGTGCGGATCACGCTGTCGTTGGCTTCCAATTGGGCAATGCGCCGCCGGAAATAGATCCACACTTCACCCGATACCGCCCCGAGCACGATGAGGCTGACGTAGAAGTAAGGCGTCGCGGCCAAGGCCGATCGCGCATCCGCCACGCGCCCGGTGCCGACACGCACCGCCACAATCCCCGCCATGACCGCGAGGGCCCCACCCAAGCCTGCGCCAAACCCATAGCGAGCCCCGAGCAACACCGGCAGCAACACGTAGGGCGTCGGGTTCAGCCCGAGCCAACCCGGATCGGCGCGCGCCAGCAACGCGTTCGCCCCCACCAAAAGCGCAGCGATCAATACGCCGTCGAGCCAGACCTGACGAGGAGCCAAAAACGAACGCAGCGTCATGGCGTGGAGATCGCGGAGAAACCCATCACGACGATCCCGCCCCTACTTCAGCCGAACGCGGCCACGCAGGTGATTTCCCGCCACCGGCATCTCGCCCACGAGCCGGTTGACCGCCTTCTGAGCCGCGGAAGTCACGGACGCAAAGGCGTAGCCGACGTTGGCGCTGGTCCCCTGCCAGACGGTTTGTCCCGTGATCGCGTCCACGATTCGCATCGTCACTCCCACCGCCGGATCACCGTCCAAGTCCGTCTTATACCGGTATTCATGCACGGTGCCGATCAACAGATGCGACGCGTCGACCGAGCGGGCGATTTCCGCGTAGCGACCGTCCGCGCCCTGCGCCTGATCAGTGGCTGTGCGGAGGACCAACTCCTCGGTTTGATAAAGAGGGATGCCGGCCTCGACGAGCGCACTGCCCGTCATTTCGGTGAGGGCGCGCGAAGCGTGGGCATCATCGGTGGCATTGATGAATGGCGGCATGAGCAGCCGCGTGATCTGCAGGGTGTCGCCCGAGGGATTGCCCGTGGTGACGACATGGGCGCAACCCGCTGCGAGCAGCAGGCCGCACGTAAGGAGGAGGCGCATCATGGATTGGTATAGGGTCATGTCAGTAGTAGAACCGGAGTGAAAGGTTTAACAGCACGGCGTCGCTGCCGGCGTTGCTGGCGTTCGCACTGGAATTATATCCCGCTTCGGCGCCGAGCTCGACGCTCTTGCGGGGACGGAAGATCGCCCCGAACGACACATTGTAGCCGAACGAATCGAGCACGAAATCGTAGTCGCCCCCCAACGCGAAACGGTAGGTCCACGCGTCCGCCAGGTTATCCGTGAAAAAGAGGCCAAATCCGTGGCGGTTGATCCGGGAGGCGATGAGATTGCGCAGAATATCCCGCCGCACCGGCAACGGGAGCGCCGGGTCCACCACGGGACCGACCAAACGCGGGTCCGCGTCCGCCTCGCGGGAAAACGTCGACCAAGCGCCGCGATAACCCACCACCCATTGCGGCTCGCCGCGCCAGAGCGTATGGTCAACCGCCATCTCCGCGCCGACGCCGCGACCCAAGCGCTCACCGTCGAGAGCCAGCTCCCGAGCGAAAGCGCGGACATTCACCGAAAGATCGGCTTCCGCCAGCCACGCAATCGCGAGCTCGGCGCGATGCTGCCGACCGTCCAAAGATTCCAAGAGGAGGCTGTCGTTGGCGCGTTGGTTGAATTGGACGGTCCCCTCGGCGGTGCGGGACGGTGCGAAGGTGTAGCGCGCCCGCATCTCG
>CAXBDS010000099.1:0-18253 GCA_963974355.1 uncultured Opitutaceae bacterium | reverse complement strand
CAAACGCGAACGCGTCGTCAGCCTGACCGAACAGGGCCGCGCCGCGATAGACCGTGCAACGCCGGTATGGCACGAAGCGCAGGATGCGCTGACCGCCCGTTTCGGCGAAGACCGCTGGCGCCGGATGATCGAAGATATGAACGACCTCGGCGCACTGATCGAAGAAGACGAGTCTGCGGAGGCCGTCTGACTCCCGAATTTGTTTGCGGTGCGATATAGCCGACATTGCAGTGCGGCATAACAGGCGGTAACGTGACGCCTTACCTGTGGAGATCGAGACACATGCAATTCGGTATTTTTTCCAACGGCTTTCGCCCGCACACCACCGCAGCCCAGACCTACGAGGAAGACATCCGAGAAATCGTTCTCGCCGACAAGCTCGGTTTCCGCGATGCCTATATCAGCGAGCATCATGGAGAGCCGCCCTATATCAACCGGGTCGATACGATCCCCATGCCGGAACTGCTGATGTGCAAGGCCGCCGGGCTGACAAAGCAGATCCGAATGGGCGCGGCGATCAGACTGCTTCATATCCATCATCCGCTCGATGTCGCGATCCAGGGTGTCGGCGATGGCGGTGAGCTCGGTCCACTCGCCCATGAGGTGCAGGAAGTGATCCATGGCGTGGATACCGAGGCCCATGGTGGGGCCGCCGAGTTCGGTGTTCCAGCGACCGCGCCACGGCACGGCGTAGTATCCGACATCGCGATACCAGAGGGTGTTGCAGACCCCGACGAGCGGCCGGCCGAGTTTGTCGGCCCGCGCGAGGCGGTGCAGGTGGGCGTTGGACGAGGCAAAACGCATTTGGAACACGCACGTGGTGTAGCAACCGGTGCGGGCCTCGGCTTCCTCGATCCGGTCAAATTCGGCCAGCGATCCGCAGAGCGGTTTCTCGCAGAGCACCCAGGCGCCGGCTTCCATGGCGGCGATGCTCATGGGGGCGTGGGTGGCCGGCGGCGTGGCGATCAGCACCAAGTCGGGTTTTACCTCGGCCAACGCGGTGGCATAGTCGGTGAAGGTGTGCGGGAGCTCGAAGCGCGCCCCGAAGGCGTCCACCCGGGCGGCGTCGAGATCGATGGCGGCGATGAGCTCGACGCGACCGTTGGTGTCTTCGATGGCGCGCACGTGGGCATCGGCGATTGATCCGGTTCCGACGAGAATGGCGCGATAGGTTTTGGGCATGGGCGTGAGTGATGACGGCTTACGGCCGTCGACGGGCATGATGATTGAACCGGCGCCGTGATCGGGCCGGAGTGGTTTCTGGAATTACAAGGTTTCGGCGACGGGGGTGCGGCGCGGCGTGAAGATGGTCAGTCCCTGCAAGGATTGCGTCGGCGCGGGGAAGCACAGACTGGTCAAATAGCCCACGATCACGCAGGTCAGCGTCGCGACCGGCAGATAGAAATACGGGTGCACGAGCTTGGCCTGCCAGGCGAGGAAGGTCAGCACGATGCTGGCGCCGACCCCGATGAAGGCGCCCTGCCAGTTCGTGCGTTTCGTGAAGAGGCCGAGCGCGTAGCAGCCGGCGAAACCGCCGCCCAGGAGAGCGAGCAGTTCGAAGCTGGTGTCGAGGGCGGACTTGATGTCGGCGGCGGCGAGGATGAGCGCGGTGCCGATGCCGATCACGCCGGCGCCGACGGTGGCAAACTCGGCGAGACGGACGCTCTTCTGCGCGGTGACGTTCTTGGCGTAGCGTTCATAGAAATCGACCGAGACAAGTGTCGCCACACTGTTCATACAGCTGGACAGGGTGGACATCGAGGCGGCGAAGATACCGGCGATGATAAGGCCGGTGATGCCGACGGGCAATTCGGCGGCGATGAACTGCGGGAAGGTGGCGTCGGTGTTGAGCAACGGGTTCAACCGCTCCGGAAAGTTCTTGTAGTAAACGTAGAGCGCGGTGCCGATGCCGAAGAAAGTGAGGTTGCCGGGCACCACGATGGCGGCGAGCGTCCACATCGACCAGCCGGCGGCCTTGTCGGATTTGGTGGAGAGCACCCGTTGCATCATGACCTGATCTTGCGGGATGGTCACGACGCCCAAAATGGTCACGAGCAAGAAGCCCCACACGGTTGCCTGGGTGAGATTGAAGCTCCAATCGAAGGTGCGGAGTTTTCCGTCGGTCAACGCGGTGTGGAAGAATCCGCCGATGCCGCCGTCAACGTGCATGACCACGTAGCCGAAAGCGATGAACGCTCCGCCGAGCATGACGAAAACCTGAATCACGTCGGTCCAGATGACCGCCTTCATGCCGCCCAGCAGCGTGTAAACGATCGTCACGCCGCCCATGATCAGGATGCTGTAGGTGACGTTGATGCCGGTCACCGCCGACATGGCGAGCGACGGGAGGAACATCACGATGCTCATGCGACCGCCGAGCTGGATGATGATGGCAAGCGCGCTGCCCAAGGTGCGAATCTTGGGGTGGAACCGAATTTCCAAGTAATGGTAGACCGACATCAGGTTGAGCCGGCGCAGGAGCGGCACGATGCAGATGGCGACGAAGATCGTGCCGAACATGCCGATGATGTTGGCGGCGAGATAGAGCCAGTTGGTCGCGAAGGATTTCGCCGGGGTCGCAATGAAGCTGATCGCGCTCGTGCCGGTGGCGTAGAGGCTGATACCGGCGGCCCACCATGGAATCGTGCGCCCGCCGAGGAAGTAGTCGACGTTGCTGCCTTTTTTCTCGCGCAGGTAGTAATAGAAACCGATGCCGGCGGTGAAGCAGAGGTAGCTGCCGATGATCAGCCAATCGATCCACGTGAGAAGCTTTTGGCTGATCGTCAGTTTGACGTATTGGGTGGACCCGTCGGACAGCGTGACAAGAAAACCCTCCTTGGCGGGGCGAATCCGCCCGGGCGCGGACGGCAGGGTGGTGGTGCCGAGTTTGGCCCACTGCTTGGTTACGCCATTATAGGAATAGAACGTCAGATCCCGTTCGTTCGCGAGGGCGACGCCGATCGCGTTGGTTTGGCCGGCCGGGGCGAGATGTTCTGAGGCGAGCGGGACCGGCGGGGCGGTTTCCGGATCGACGGCGGGCTCCACGGCCAAGGACTCGATCGCGGCTCCTTGGACCGGCACGGACTCCAGTCCGGCGATGGGATCGGCTCGGAGCGGGGTCAAAATCCCCAAGCTGATGATGGAAAGGAAGAAGAAGCGCGAAAGGGCGACGAACATGCGAGGGGTCAGGTGAACAAGGATCGGTGGGGTAGACTGCCGGGGGAAACGGCGTGAGGAGGTTTTCAGAAATCAGCCGCGGCGGGCAAGCATTGCTTTCATGAAAAATCATTTCTTTGCGTGAAAAGTTGTGGGTGAATCGACCCGCCGACGCAAAGCAAACCCCGCGCCTTTCGAAAGGTCGCGGGGTAAAAATCCGACGTGGCGTGGTTTGCGGGGTCGCGCCGACCGGTCAGCCGACGCCGGCCAAGGCTTTGAGCTTGTTGCCGGTGAGACGTTGTTCGGGCGAGAGGCTGTGGGGGGTGCGGCCACCGTAGGTCTCGGTCATGGCCGCGAACCGGGCCTGGGTCGCTTTCACGAACTCGTCGATCGGCTGGTTGACCTTGAAGAGTTTCATGATCTCGGGCAGCCAGCGGTGGCCGTAGCGCACGTGGTTTTGCTCATCGTTGCGGTCGAACGCGAGCAGGGTGTCGGCCTCGAAATCGTTGAGCTCGCGGATGCGGTCCATGACCTTGGCTTTGGTCGGAAAACTGCCGGCCTCGAATTCCATCGTCATCATCGCGTAGCGCTCGGGTGGCGTCATCTGCACGAGGATGTTGTAGAGGTCGAGGGAGTGCTCGACGGTCATGAGATCGACGCCGAGTTTGGGCAGCTGGCGGAAGCCGAATTGGCTGTGGCGGGACTCGTCCCAGAGGTGCCGGGCCAGGTCGAAGTGCAGATCGAACGGGGCGTCCGGCGTGTCGTAAAAAATAGTCGCGAGGTAGTCGACGGCATCGAGTTCCATCATCAGCCAGACGTAGACCATGAGACGAACCACGCGCGCGTCGGTCGCCGGATCAACCAACCAGTCACGCACGATGGGCGTTTCGTCGGGATCTTGGCTGAAAACACTGGAGCAAAGCGGATACGGGCCACGGTTGCAGGTGTCGGGATGGCGGTAGGCGGTTGAGGCCGCTTGCCAAACGAAATGGGCGGGCAGCGGCACGGGCGTCTTTTGGCCGAGCCAGCCGCCGAGCGCATTCAGTGCCTGCGTGAGGTGGTCGACTTGAGCGGAGGCCGCGACGTCCTTGATCCATGGTTGGATCTCGACGGCGTGACGTTCCTCGTCGGCGATGAATTCCTCGACGAGATTGCGCGACGGCCAGTCGGCCAGGTGATGGGTGGCGGCCAGGTAGTCGCGGTAGGCCTGCAGGAGGGCGGGTTTGAACACGCGGTAGAAACCCGCGACGGCGACGAGTCCCTCGCTCGGCCGGATGGCTTCCTCAAATACTTGGCGGATGGCGGGGCGGACGGCTTCGTCGCTGCCAAAACCACTCATCTCGCGTCCGCGTTCCCGCAGGAAACGAGCGTGGCCGGCGGACTCCCAGATGTGTTGGCAGAGCAAATATTTCAGATCCGGCTCGCCGACGCGGTAAACGAGTGTGGTCGCGGTGCGCACGAATTCGCGCTCCACCTCGAAGAGCAGGCGCTGAAGGCGGGCCATGTCCTGCACGGCGGCCATGCGACCTGTGGCGGAGCGGGCGGAGGAGGTGGACGAAAGCGGGGTGGAGGAGGGAGCAACCATGAGAAAAAGAGAGCTGAGGCGTAAAACGTGAGACCTGAATCGGGATGCGCGTTAAAGGTGGGCGCCGCGGACGACGCCCACCTCAACACTACATAACAACCTAACAAATACGTCCGCGCTTGCCGGCCGTGCTATGGCCGGGCGGGTTTTGGCCGACCCAGCGCTCATCGATCGGTTCGCTGGCGCGTTGGTAGCGGCAGTCGCTGGAGATGCGCAGGCGGTTCTCCGAGCGGTTGTCGAGCGAGGCATGCACGAGGAACATGCCGAAAGTGATGAAGTCACCGGGCTCGAACTCGGTGGTGAGCCAGCGGCCGCCGAACTTGTTGCGCACCGTGGGCGGGTTGTGGGAGAGGGTGCCGGTGAAGGTCCAGCCGCCGTCGTCGGCCTTCTTCTTTTGCTCGGGCTTGTTTTCGCAGTAGCCGTCGACATCGCGGTAAACGTAGCTTTCGAGCAGATCGAGGCGCTTGTGCGAGCCTTCGAGAACCATGAGGCCGCCGAGCTCGAACGAGATGTCGCCGTAGGGCACCCAGCACGTCATGTGGCGGTGTGTGCCGCGGCCCATGTAAGGCAGGTCGCAGTGCGGGTTGGTGCCTTTGCCGGGGCCGATGGCGCGCAGCCAGGTGAAGTCGTAGTGGCGCACGGCCTCGCCGTAGAATTTTTCGTAGAAACCGGAGAGCCGCGGACCGTAGAGAAGATTCTGGATTTCCGGATTGTTGTTGGTGAACTCGGGCTTGAAGCCGTAACCGGAGCCGGGCTTGCAAACCGCATCGATCGCCGGATAGGCGGGGTCGAGGATGTCGGCGGAGGCAAGACGATCCGTGAGGCTGCGGCGGGCGGCGAGCACCTCGTCCTTGTCGAGGTAGCCCTTCATGTAGAGGTAGCCGTCCTGCTCGAAGCGGTGGTGGAGCTCGGCCATGTCATCGGCGGCGTCGGAGGAGTCACGCAGAAGGCCGACTTTATCGTCGTCCATGTCGAGCGCGTGGCCGTAGGAGTGAAGTTGGGGAATGGCGGTGAGGGTGCTCATAGGGCAAATAAGTGAATTTTGGGTTTCGCCAAATATACACCCGAACGGACGGCGCTAAATAGTTGAAATGGGAAATCGCATGTAGATTTTGGGATTTATGCCCGTTGCTCCGCGTTTCCGAAATTTCCCTTGGTTGAAGAGTCCACTGCGGACGAAGGCAGGCGACCTGATGCTGGCCGGGACCGTGGAGGACGTGCCCGCCCTCGATCCGGCTGCAATGCGTGTTTTGGGAAGCTTCAGCCTGATCTACATGCTGGACATCGACGGCTTTTACATCGACGGCAACGGCCAGCGGCGGGACCTCAAGCCGGGAGATGCCGTGGTGGTGTTTCCCGACGTGCCGCACGCTTACGGGCCGAAAGAAGGGCGATCGTGGCGGCAGATCTACGTCGTGTTCGACGGGCCGCAATTCGACGTGTTGCGGCAGGCCGGCATCCTCTCCCCGGCGCGGCCGGTCTGGCATCTGGAACCGCTCGACTACTGGCGGCGACGGCTGGAGGAGGTGTTTGGGGAAGAGACCAAACACGGCGAAATGGCCGCGGTGCGGGCTCTCGGGCGTTTCGTGCACTTATTGACCGACATGGCGGCCACGAGTGCGGAGGCGATGCGCCCGGCGGCCGAGATGTGGCTGGAGGAGAGCCTGCACCTTTTGGCCGAACGCGGGGCGAAGGGCTGGCTCACTCCCCAGGAGGTGGCGCGGCGGGTCGGGCTGAGTTACGAGAATTTCCGCAAGCAGTTCGCGAAGCGCACGCAGGAATCACCGGGCCAATATCAGAAACGGCGGCGCATCGATCAAGCCTGCGCCGCGATCTACCAGGACTCGCACGGCTTCAAGGAATTGGCCGAGGAGTTGGGGTTTTGCGACGTGTTTCACTTCTCGAAGGCGTTTCGCCAGGTGGTGGGCGAAACGCCTTCGGCCTTTCGGAAGAAAGTGCGTGGTTGACGTTTATTTAAGCGCGGCCGGCTTCGTGCTCCAACCCTCCGGCCAATGCGTGCCGGGAACCGGACGCCACATGATATCGCGGTCGATGCGAGGGGCGTGATGGCGGTATTTTTCCGTGAGGCGAATACGGTTGTGCAGCAACTCGAGCAAATTCTCGCCGTAGAAGTAGGTGTTCTCGGCAACCCCTGAAACCGCCATGAATTCGGTGTCGGTGGTCTCGATCAGCTCGATGAGTCCGCGGGTGTTGGCGAGATCGAGATCGATGGATTTTTGCAGGCGATCAACCGCGGTCTTTTTGGCGGAGTCGTCGGTCGCTTCGAGGTAGGTGTAGACGCAGTCGCACCAGGAGCAGACATTGCGCAAGGCCGTGACCCAATGCTGGTAGCCCCGCACGCGATCTCGCAGGTCGACAAACACCCCGCGAGCGGCGTCGGTCGCGGCGAGGCCGTCGATCACGGTCTGCAGCCCGGCGATGAGCGCATCGATCCGCGGCAGGACCTGCGTATCCATGTCGCCGGCCATCTTGGCGCCTTGCTCGCGGGTGATGAGATCGAAGAGCACGTCTTTGCCGAGATCGTTGACGCCCGGGTTGTTGTGCTGGAAGCAGCCGTGGCGTTCATAGTAGTCGCGTTCGGCGGCGGGCACGGCCTCGAGATCAGGCACGAAGGGGCGATCCCACGTGCGCTGCCAGCAGAAGCCGAAGGCGCAATACAGTCCGACGAGCGGTTGCCACAACAAGGCTTGCTCGACGTCGTTCCACGCCTGGGTGAGGTCGGCGGCACGCTCGGCCCCGACGAGCCCGGTGGCGAAATCGGTGAGCACGTCTTCGACCGGACGGTCCGGGAAGAATTGAGCGGCGCGAATGACCTGAGGGTTGGGCCAATAGGGCAGTTTCTCGACGTGGGTGAGTCCGCCGAAGCAGCTCGCCTTGGTGAAGCCGACGTCTCGCATCGAGCTGAGTTTTTGATGAATGAGCCGTGGGAACGGCAGGCCGATGAGCGGCTCGTGATTCATGACGCCGCTGGCGGCGTAGTTGAGCGCGGGCTCGATCCCCTGTTCGCGACACGCGGCGAGGGCGGGCCGCTCCTCTTCGTCGAGCCAGTGATGCATGATGCTGCCGGCGACGCCGAAGTTCTCCGGGTATTTCGGATGCGGATACGGCAGGGAGTAGCCGCGCACCAGCAGGGAGGGCGCCTCGAAGGTGAGGTGTTTGCCGAGTCCCTTTTTGATGGTGTCGTGCTCGACCTTGAACGGTTCGATGCGCAGCAGCACGTCGAAGTCGGGATTGATCTCGGCGGCGGCGGTCTGGAAATTTTTGAGGTAGCGCACGATGCTCTGGCCGGCGGCCTCGGCGATCTTTTCATGATTGCGCCATTCGCGGATCATGTAGGGGCCGCCGTTGCGGCCGACGTAGAGTGAGGCCGTGTGCTCGAAGCCGGCGCCGGAGTCGTTGGTCCAGAAGGAGAGGTAGGACAGATCGGGCACGTGACGCATGAGCGTCTGGATCGACTCGCGATAGTGGCGGACGACGACGGGGTGATCTTGCGTGAGGGTGTAGCGCGGCAGGCGGGAACGGAACGGGTGGTCGACGCGGGCTCCGCGCAGGGTCGGATACTTGACGAAGAAGCGCTCCGGCAGCGTGCGCGGCTCGAACATGAGCATGCCCGGTTTCAGTCCGTAGGTGCGACCGAGATCGGCAATTGCTTTCAGCCGGTTGAGATTGGCGTCGAGGTAGTGCGCGGGCCACATGCCGCGGGTGAGTTCGGTGTCGATGAAGTGGTTGAAACCGGCGCAGTAGTTGTAGAACGACGGGTAGAACTCGAACGGCACGAAGTCCTCGTAAGGCATGTGCGCCTGGAGGGCGTTGACCTCAAGATGGGTGAAGCCGGTTTCGGCGATCGCGGCGATGTAAGGCTCGTCGTCGAAGTCACGGATGGAGCGCCAGTATTGCGTGAGGCAGGCGTCGTAATGCGGGCGATGCCAGCTGAACGTCGCTGGCAGGAGAACGCCGTCACCGAGTTTTTCGCGGGTCGCGTCGGGCAAGCCTCCGGTGAGCAGACGCACCGCGGCATAGAGGAACGAGCCGTGGGAAGCGACGATTTCGCCGCGACCCTGATCGTCCAGGCGCAACCACATCCACGCATCGACTTTGTCGATACCGACGGGGCGGGCCCACCGGCGCGACGCGAGGCTGACCGTGACGCCGGCCCCGGCGGAGTCGACGGCGGACAGGGCGGCGCCCGTGGCGGTGGCGAGCGCGCGGGCGGCGGTAAGCTCGGCCGGGTCGGAGGCGGCCGGATGGTGAACGTGGGCGAGGGAAAGCGCGGGGTGGGTAGAGCTCATGGAAACCGCGATGCAAAGGCATTCCGCGTGACGCAATTCGAAACCTCGGCGCTGACCAAGACGCACCAAATTTTTCCCAAAACGTTCATGGGTGTGCGTAAAATTTAGCTTATGATCGTCGGCTTTGCCTCGGCTTGATGATTGGGGGCGGTGATTTTCAGGATGAAGCAAGGTCTTGGAAGTGTTCTAATTTTAAATCACATCTATAAGTGAAAGAGGATCTTCTGCAGGTTTTGGATCATGAACCGCCGATGGGCGATTTAAGCGTAGGCAATCGGCTGGATGCGGTTCGCGCGGTTTGGGTCGCGCGCACGCCTGAAGAGCCTGAATATGCCAAAACGCGCATTGTCCACCAGCGGGTGGTGCGGCTTACCGGGCTCGCTCGACTGGAGCGTCTGGGGCTGAGGCGGGCGCCAGGCTACCACAAGTGCGGCAGCGGGGTGGACGATGATTGGATCACGGCGTTCCGTGTCCTCGGGCGGCGGAAGGGCAGCTGGGTTGCGTTGCTCGAGGCGCGTGAGTTGAAGCGACCGCTGAATGGGGAGTGGACTTGGTTTGACTTGGGTGAAACGGAAGTCGACGGGGTGATCATCGAACTGCGCGGCTGTGGAATCGATCGAGGTTGGACGCCCTGGAACCTGGCGGTGGGCGCGCTAAGCTTGGAGGGCGAACGCCTCACGGACTTGGTCCCCCGGGAAGAGCGAAAGTTGAAGGTGGTGGGCTGTGATTTCGGTCGGCTGCCCGCCGGCGTCACCGCGTATCGGACCGATGGAGTCGTGCGCTATCGGACGCGCGATTATGAGGTGGGGTTTCGGTTGGATCGGCCCGGATTGAGTTGGCTTTCACTCGGCCTCGAAACCGAGGCGGGCCTTGCGCAAAACTTGTTGTGGACGTCGCCCATCGCGTTTCACCAGGGGCCACAATGGCATCCGGTCGGCGTTGGCGCGGTGATCGCGCCCACCGTGCGCTGCGTGATCGAAGGCACCGTCGAAGTGGCGGGCGCCGAGGTGATTTATGAGGTGATCGCGGCGGAGCAGCGTTACCGTTTCCATTGGCGGGTGGACGACGACGGGTTGCATCTTGAAGTCGAACGAAACGCGTCGACGGCCGCAGAGGCCTGGCACGCCGCAGCATGGCGGATCGCTTTCAAAAACTCGGTGTCGCCGACGCACGCGATCGGGTCTTTGCGGCGCGAAGGGGAGACGGGCGGGCTGGCCGGCCCGGTGTGGTTGAATGCACCGGGTTTTGGCACGTGGCAGATCACATCGCCGGATACGGCGGCTGGTCTGCGGTGCGAAAGTTGGCGGAAGGAAGATCGCAACATTCTGGATTTTTCGGTGGGGCAAACGAGCGGCGAGGAAGGCACATATCGCCTGCCGGCGGGGCGGCATGTGGCGCGCTTCGAGTTGCGGCCGGTGCGGCCGCCCGAGCGTTTGCACGAGAAGGCGCCGGCGGTGGTGAAACGGGCTTTGGCGCGCACGTTTTTCACGGCGCCGACCTTCCGGGCGGATATCGGTTGCCTGAGCAACAGCGGGGTGTCGATGCCGTGTCCGATCTGTTTGGATACGTGGTCGGCGGTTTTGCCGCGCATGGGCGCGTGGTCGGCCGGGCCGGGCGGCGATCCGATGGACCTGTTGCGGTTGACCGTGGAGCGCTGGTTGCAGGAAGGGCCGGGTTACGCGGCAGGGCGGTTGTTGCATCACGGTCGCTTGGGGGAGGCGGACGATGAATATTTGATGACCGGGGCGGCGGCGTTGCGCGGGATTGGGGACTATCTGTGTGAGGCGGCGGGCGCGGCTTGGTTTGCCGAACACGAGACGGTCATCCGCACCAAGATCGCGGCAGCGCGGGGGCGTGATCTGGATGGGGACGGCCTGATCGAGAGTCCGCTTCGCACGGGGGTGAGCGGCACGGGCCAGTGGAGCACCTGCTGGTTGGACGTGACCTCGTTTGGCTGGAAAGACGCTTGGGCGAATGCGATTTTGCATGGCGCGTTGCGCCAACTCGCCGGCGGTTTTCGGCGTTTCGGGGCGACGGCGATGGCCGACGACCTGGAGGACTGGCGGATCCGCCTGCACGCGAATTACCGACCGGCGTTCTGGAACGAGACCTCGGGCTGGCTCGCGGGGTGGCGTTGTCAGGAAAATCGGTTGCACGACTATGCGTTTCTGCCGGTCAACGGTTGTGCGGTGCATGAGGGTTTGCTGGAGCCGGACGAAGGGCGCGTGGTGATGGAACGTCTGCTGGCGGAGGCGAAACGGGTCAAACTGCCCGATCCGGCGCTCGGATTGCCGATCAACCTTTGGAACATTCCGGACGAGGACCGGGCGGACATCATGCACGGGTATCCGTTTGGCTACTACCAGAACGGCGGGCGCACGCATTCACAGGCTCGTCATACGATCATGGCGCTTTACGCGGTGGGCATGAAGGCGGAGGCGGACGCATGGCTGGAACGGCTGTGCGTCGGGTTTGCGGAGGCGCGGGTCTTTGGCGGTAACCAAAGTGGGGTCGATTGGCGCGATTGGGATGACCGTCCTTGTGGTTATGAAGGCCTTTTGACGGACCAATTTGGTCTGTTGGAACCGATCTTGTATCGCTGGGGCAGCGCGGGGAAATTCCTCTGATGATACGCCTCCTGCACCAGCGCTGGTTCGAGCGCGCGCTGCGCACCCGGATCCCATTTCGTTACGGCATCGCGACCATGACGGAGGTGCCGCACGTGTGGCTCGAAGTGGAGGCGGAGATCGATGGGGAACGCGTGCGCGGCTGGGCGGCAGACCATCTGCCGCCGAAGTGGTTTACGAAGGATCCGGCGCGTTCGTTGCCGGACGAAATCTCCGATATGCGCGCCGTGCTGCGGGCGGCGGGCACGCACGCGGTGCGGGCGAATGGGCCGACGATTGACGCGATCATGGCCGCGGTGGGCGAGGCGCAACGGGTCTGGGCGAAGGCCGCCGGCCATCCGCCCTTATTGGCCAACTTTGGGGTGACGTTTATTGAGCGGGCGCTGATCGACGCGCTCTGCCGGAGGCATCGTCTGACACTTCACGCGGCGCTGGTGCGGAACGCGGTGGGGGTCGATTTGGGGCGCTGGCATGACGTCTTGGGCGGAACGACGCCGTCGCAAGGCCTGCCGCCGGCGGCGTTGGGGCTGGCGTGGGCCCGTCACACGGTGGGGCTCGGCGATCCGCTCGAAGATGCCGAGGTGGCGGAGGAGGGGCGGCCTTCTGATGAATTGCCGGTAAGCCTGTCGGCGGTGATCCGGCGTTACGGTCAGCGGCATTTTAAAATCAAGATCGCCGCCGGGGAGGCCGATGCCGTGACGCGTTTGGCGGCGACGGTGACCGTCATCGCACGGGAAACGGGCGGGCGATTTTCGGCTTCATTGGATGGCAACGAGACCTTTGCGAACGTGGCGGCGTTGCAGGAGTTTTGGGCGCGGGCCCGGGCCGAGCCGGCCTTGGCCGTGTTGTGGCCCAACGTCTTGTTTCTGGAACAACCGATCGCGCGCTCGGTCGCGTTGAGCGAAGCGGTGGGCGAGGGGCTGCGCGCCTGGCCGGAGCGGCCCCCCCTGTTGATCGACGAGTCGGGGGCGGACCCTGGCGACACCCGAATGGCGTTGGATCTCGGCTATGCCGGGGTGAGCCACAAAAATTGCAAAGGCGTGCTGCAGGGCGTGGCCAACGCGTGCCTCTTGGCGCAACGGCGGACGACGGAGCCCGGGCGGGCATTTATCATGAGCGGTGAGGATCTGGCCAACGTCGGTCCCCTCGCGTTGCCCCAGGATCTGGCCGTGCAGGCGGCGCTGGGTAACACGAGTATCGAGCGCAATGGCCACCACTATTTCGCCGGACTCTCCGAGTGGTCCTCAGCGACGTGCGATTACGCCTGCGGCGCTTACCCGGATCTTTATCGGGCGGGTTCGGCGGGGTGGCCCACGTTGCGAATCGGCCACGGCCAACTGCAACTGGCGAGTGTGAATCGACAGGCTTTCGGAGGCGAGCGTGAGCCATTGATGGCACCGGCGGGAGTGCCTTGGTTCGAGGCTTAGGCGGGCGGGCCGTCACCGTGCGGCATGAAGAGTTTTTCTGCGGGCCATGGCTCGGCGACGAGGGCATGGCGGCTGCTCGAAAGGGCGGAGCCGGCCCAACCTCGACCCTCCAAGCCCTACGCATGTCCCACTCTCTTTTATTCGATCGTCGCCAATGGTTAAAGTCGTCCGCCGTCGTGGCCGCCGGGCTTGCATTGGGCGGAAAATCCCGGCTGCAGGCCCAGCACGAGACGGAGCGTTTCAGCGCGACGCTCGGCGTGGCGCGGATCTCGGGCAACGAGAACCCCTACGGCCCGTCTCAAGGCGCGATCATGGCGATGTTGCAGAGCGCGGACAGCGCCTGCCGCTATGCCTTCGCGGAGTCGCAGCAGTTGGCGAGCATGATCGCCGCGCAGAACGGGGTGGGCGCCGACCACGTCGTCATGGGCAACGGGTCAAGCGAGGTGCTGGATGATTACGCCACCTATCTTAGTCGGTCCGGACCGGGCGAAGTCGTGACGGCCACTCCCGGTTATCTGAAGTTCACCCACGCGATGGCGGCCGCCGGGTCGACGATCATCGCGGTGCCGACCACCAAAGCCATGGTGCACGATTTGGCGGCGATGGCGGCCAAGATCGGTCCGGCCACAAAATGCGTTTACATCTGCAACCCCAACAACCCGACGGGCACGATCGTGCCGGCCGCAGAACTCCGGAGCGCGGTGATTGAGATGGCGAAGCAGTGTCCGGTTTTGGTGGATGAGGCGTATTTGGAATTCTCCGACAACTTTGCCGGCAACACGATGGCTCCGCTGGTGGCGGAAGGTCACAATGTTATCGTCGCCCGCACGTTTTCAAAACTCTATGGCATGGCCGGCATGCGCTTGGGCTATGGGTTGATGGCGCCCCCGGTGGCGGCGGAAGTGGGAAAGATATCGCCGAACTTTCTGGGCCTGCTCTCCGTGAATGCGGCGTTGGCCAGTTTGGCGGACGACGGTTACGCGGCGGATATCCGCCGCAAGGTGAAGGCGGAGCGTGATCGCCTGTGCGCGACGCTGGTGGAGCTCGGGCGCGCGTATGCGGAGCCGCAGGGGAATTTTGTTTTTCTGCACACGGGTATGCCAGTGACGATGTTTCAGAAAAAGATGGCGGGGGAAAACGTTGAGGTCGGACGAGCGTTTCCGCCTGCGCTGGACTGGTGCCGGATTTCGATTGGTTTGCCCGAGGAGATGAATCTATGCCACGCGGCGTTGAAGAAGATCTTTGCGGCCTGACGCGGGGCGGCGGCAGAGCGGACCGAATCGCTGAATCATTGGCGAGTTGATGCCGCTGATTTGCGGGGAGGCGAGGGCGCTTGGTGAGCATGATTGGCTCGCCGCGTGCTTTGCGATTGCGCCGAATCGGAGGCGGGCAAATCGTCCGAACGCTTTTTACCTTTCGGTCACGATGATGGCTCCGGTGCTTCGGCTTTTGTTTTTCTGCGTATGAATCTGCTCAACGATCTTCTCCTGCGTCTCGATGGCCTGCTCGGTGGAGCCTTCTGGTTCCCGTATTTGCTCTTGGGCACGGGGCTGTTTTTTACGCTCTATCTCGGCTTCCCGCAGATTCGTTTTCTGGGCCGGGCGTTTCGGATCGTGCGGGGCAAGGAGGACAAGCATTCGATGCCGGGTGATACGAGTCACTTTCAGGCGCTGGCGACGGCGTTGTCCGGCACGGTCGGCACGGGCAACATTGGCGGCGTGGCGTTTGCCATTTATCTCGGTGGCCCGGCGGCGCTGTTCTGGATGTGGGCGACGGCCTTTTTTGGCATGACGACGAAGTTCGTCGAAGTGACGTTGTCCCATAAGTATCGCCTGAAGACGGCCGACGGGACGATGGCCGGCGGGCCGATGTATTTTATGGATCGGGCGCTCAACTTGAAATGGTTGGCGGTGATTTTTGCGATCGCGACCGTGATCAGTTCGTTCGGCACGGGCAGCTTGCCGCAGAGCAACAATATCGCCCAGGCGATGGACTCGGCATTCGGTATCAAGCCGCTCATTACGGGCGGCGTGTTGGCGGTGTTGCTGGCGCTGGTGATTTTGGGCGGCATCCACCGCATCGCGGCGGTGGCGTCGAAGATCGTTCCGTTCATGGCGGCGCTCTACCTTCTCGGGGCACTCGGCGTGATCGTGCTGCACTGGGACAACGTGATCCCCTCGTTTCTCTTGGTTTTTAAGACAGCGTTCACGGGCAGTGCGGCGGTCGGCGGCTTTTTGGGGGCGTCATTGTCCTTCGCCTTTAATCGCGGCGTAAACCGCGGACTCTTTTCCAATGAGGCGGGGCAGGGATCCGCGCCGATCGCCCATGCGGCGGCGCGGGCGAACGAACCGGTTTCGGAGGGCATGGTGGCGATCCTCGAACCGTTCATTGACACGATCTGTATCTGCACGATCACGGGACTGGTGATTTTGGCATCGGGGGTTTGGACCGAAAAGGTGCAAAACAACTTTCAAGGCGCGGACATGGAGATCGTCGCCGGCGAGTGGAACGACACGGACGCGACTCAGCGGTCGCAATTGTTTGGATACTTGACCGGCGACGCGTCCTCGATGGTCAAACCTTACACCGGCGAGCTCAGCGTGGCGGACGGGCACCTGTTGACCCCGGAAGCGACGTTCCTCAACGCCCGGTCGATCGCCGAGAACGTCGTGGTGCACAGCGCCGATGGCGCCCCGCTCACCGGGGCGATTCAGGTCGCGGGTGGAAAACTCACGGACCCAGGTCTGAAAGTTTCCGGGCGTTCGCT
Organism: uncultured Opitutaceae bacterium; assembly: GCA_963974355.1. Classification (GTDB taxonomy): domain Bacteria; phylum Verrucomicrobiota; class Verrucomicrobiia; order Opitutales; family Opitutaceae; genus Actomonas. The sequence continues at coordinate 2,381 of CAXBDS010000099.1, read as the reverse complement.
GATTCACTCGGCCGAGTTGACCACCGAGGCTTTCTCCCGCGGTTTTTTTGGGGAGTTTGGGCGAACGATCGTAGCGGTGGGACTCCTGCTTTTCGCTTTTTCCACCGCCATCGCTTGGAGCTACTACGGTGATCGGGCGATGGTTTACCTATTTGGGGTCGGCTCGGTGAAATACTACCGCATCGTCTATGTATTCGGATTCTTCTGGGCGGCGTTTTCCGACACGACCTTGGTCTGGAATCTGGCCTCGGTCGCCATCGTGTTGATGACCCTGCCCAACTTATTTGGCATTATCCTTCTGCGCAAAGAAATGAAGGAGACGCTCAAGGAATACCTGGCCCCAAAGTAGAGTGAGTCCCGGCCATTAGTCGTGCGTGAGGTGATCAAAGCCGTCAAAGATTTAAACGGGCGTCGGAGCGTTACCACCAAAGCGGCGTTATAACCGATCCGGTGACGTCCTGGCGATACGGATAGCTGCTGGCCCAAGGAATGTCGCCGCGCAGTGAAGAAACGCCGATCGTTGCACTCCAACCTCGGTTGGGATCAAAAACGGTCGTGGTGGCACCTGCTCCGTAGTAATCGCCTAGCTTGCTGGTGCCATAAACTGCAGTCAGGGACCCGTGAACTTCGAGCGGCAGTTTTGGGATGGCGAAGCTCTCTGGAGTTTTTTTCGGCGTGTAGCGCTGAGCGGCGAGGGGATCGGTGGGCGATCCAGAGGCGGCTATAAGTTTGGCGACGTCATGGTCGATTTGGGCGATGGTGGCAGGCGGCAGCTCATCTAAGCCCGACTTAGCGAGATCAGCAGGCGTGAGCCGCGCTGAAAAAGTGTCTCGGAAAGCGCGCACGCCCCCGTCTTTTGCGGCCTTCAGATCGCGTTGAATGAACGCATCCAGCGTGTTTCGCTGTGCTACGGTGAGATCTGGCGAAAATGAAAGCTTGTCCGCGACCGGAGCCGAAACTGCGGCAGATGCGGACGCAGTGGTCTCCGAACTAGCCCAAGCCGGGCACACAACGCCCGTCACCGATGAGAGGGTGAGTAAAATCATCCAGCGGCGGGAGAGCGAGTTGTTGCGGCGCATCTCAGATTCGAAACGGCGAGGTCGGGGTTTGTTCCCGCTTGCCGCTGAGGGAGGGCGGATAACGTTGATGGCCCGTGCGGTTGAGCTGAGCATTTGAGGCTATCAGATGTTGGATTGCATTAAACTACGATTGCCTTCGTTATTCGGGTTGGTTGACACTTATTTCTGACTCAGCGGAAAATGCTGGTTATTTGGCCCAAATCTCGCTCCTACTGATCGTCCTTTAAGCTACGCTACGCTATGAAACTTAATTCACTACGCCTTCTGACCGCGCTTTTCGCGTTGGTTTTCGCCGGATCTTTGGCCTTCGCCCAAGACCTTCCGACCGTCGAAATTTCCTCTGATCTCGAAGCGGCGATCCAATCCGGTGACGCCGACGCTATCGCAGAGGCCATGGAAGCCATCAGCGCTGGTGACCCGGTGGTTGCGGCAGCTTTGGCTCAGGCCGTGTCCGCCGAAGCTTCGTCGATCGCTGCGACCAACCCGGCGGCGGCTTCGGCTGCTGCCAGTGTCGCTGCAACAGTTTCCAATTCTCCTGCCGTTCAAGCAGCCGCCAGCACCAATCCTGCCGTAGCGGCGGCGGTGTCAGCCACGGCAAGTTCGGCGATGGCGACTGCGAGCGCCCCGGCGGTGCAAACGTTGGCTACGACGAACGCTACAGTCGCGGCGCAATCTGCCACCACTGCTTCTCAGTCGGTTAGCGCGGTTTCTAACACGGCGGTCCAAACGGCCAACCCTGTCGCCGCGGCTACCACGGCGGCCTCCGCTTCGGCCGTTTCGTCGACCGCCGCGGTTGCTGCGGCCAACCCGGCTGCCGCTGCGTCTGTCGCCGCTGCCGCCGTCACCGTGACGCGTTCGCCCACGGTCACGGCTGCCGCTTCCACTAACGCGGCCGCCGCCACGGCGATCGCCGCTGCTCAGACCAGCGCGACGACTTCGGCCACGTCGATCTCGACCAACCCGACGGTTGTTGCAGCTGTCCCGACGGTTGTCGCCACTGTGGCCACGGCTACATCTGCCCCTACCACCACAACGACTGTCACCACCACCACTGGCACGACTACGGTTGTGACGAACACCCAAACTGTTGTTCCAGTGATCGATCCAGGAATTAAAGCTCCGGTCAGTCCTTCCGCCTAATCCTCAGCTCGGTTCTCTGTTTCTTTTAAGGCCGCTCCTTTCGGGGCGGCTTTTTTTGTTGGACGGTGTGATAGGCTATCGAGTTGGCAGGACGGTTAGGCGAAGATCTAGAGCATTTTAAATAAAACTGTGGCTATTAGGGCAGTGGTTGTCATGGTGGAG
>CAXBDS010000098.1:0-18261 GCA_963974355.1 uncultured Opitutaceae bacterium | reverse complement strand
GGGCTGCTCAATACACGCTCAATCCGGCTGCCGGGCACAAAGCCGAGATCGAGCAGGCGCGAACGCTCCGCCCCCATGCAACCAGGTAGAAGCGTCACCACTTCCGCGCTCCCGCCGTCCGCCAGATCGCTCAGACGCACCGCTCCGGCCACCGGCCCCAGCTCATCGGCATGCAAAGCGCGGACGCGCACCAATGGCACGATTGAAGAAACCAGAAACGTCGTGCGCCCCTCCACCAAGAGCTCGATCCCTCCGTCGGCCGCCTGCGCCACGAAGCGCTGCCCGGCCGCCAGGCCGGTCGCCGCCAAGCGGGCAAAAAGTTGCTTGGGCTCATCTTCGACGTGCGCGATCACCCCGGGTGACCCGACCGGCCAGTCCAACAGGGGAACATCCTCCGGCGAAGGGAAATGGCCTTCCCGGGTCGGGATGGGGTCGCCATGCGGATCGAATCGCGGATTGCCCAAACGATCCGCCAACGCATCAAGCTCGTCCGCCGTTAACCGGTGCTCACGCGCGTGCGCCACGTCGTGCCACCGCTCCGGTGACAAGCTTGTCTCGTGCGCAAGTTTTGTCTCGGTCAGCCGGTGCGCCCGCATCACGCGCACCGCCTCCGCCCGCCCCTCCGCGGTCAGACCCCACACCCCTTGATAGGGCGCGCTGACCAACCCGAGCTGATCGGCCTGACCAAGGCGCTGCACCGCGCGATCCCGCGACATGTCACTCAACCCGGCGAGCTGTGCCTCGGTGGCCTCATGGCGGCGGTTCTCGCACTCCAGCAACGCGCGCAAGACATCCTCGATCGCGATGCGATCAAGCTTGGGCATTTGGGCCAAAGGAGTGGACGAGGAGTCAGGCATCGAAAGAAGCACGCCCAGAGTTACGGGAATGTAGGGTCAACAAAATCGAAATATTAGCCTAGTCAAATATTGTTTTTCTTGGGTAATTTCACGCCACGAAGCGTCCGATGGTAAAACTTCACTCTTGAGCGGCATGCTTTCGACGCAGCACACTCCGCGCCCATGTCGCAGGGATTCGCCCGATTGGTCTTCGCTTTTACAGCCCTCTTTTTCGGCGCCTTTTTCCTTTGGCCGATTCTTCAGATCCTGAAGGGCGGGTTCATCGATGCAGACGGCGCCTTCACCCTCTCTTACTTGGGCGCGTTGCTGGAGGATCCCATCTATCTCAGTGGCTTGGCCAACGCATTCCTGCTCGCGTGCGCCACCCTCGGCTTGGCGACGTTGATCTCATTGCCGCTCGCTTTCATCTCTGACCGCTTTTCGTTTCCGCTCAAAGCCGCGCTCGCCTCGCTGGTGCTCATTCCGATGATTTTGCCGCCCTTCGTCGGCGCCATCGGCATCAAACAAATTTTCGGCCAATACGGTGCGCTGAACGCCGCCATCATCGCACTCGGCCTGCGCCCCGCTGATTGGGCGTTTGACTGGTTCGCCGCCAATCGCTTCTGGGGTATTGCCGTCGTGCAAGCGCTGTCGCTCTACCCCATCGTTTACCTCAACGCCGCGGCCGCGTTGGCCAACATCGACCCCGCCATGGAAGAGGCCGCCGAGAACCTCGGCTGCCGCGGCTTTCGGCGGTTCTTTAAGATCACCCTGCCGCTGATCCGCCCGGGGTTATTCGCCGGGGGCACGATCGTGTTCATTTGGGCATTCACCGAGCTCGGCGTGCCCCTCGTCTTTGACTACCCGCGCGTCACCTCCGTCCAGATTTTTTACGGACTCAAAGACATCGGCGGCAACCCGTTCCCCTATACGCTGGTGACTGTGATGCTGTTCGCCACCGGCACGCTTTACGCCCTCGGCAAAGGCTTCTTCGGACGCCAAGGCCACGCCATGATGGCCAAAGCCACCAGCGCGGGTGGTGCCCGTCCCCTCGGCGGCTGGCGCGCCTGGGCCTGCACCGCGGCGTTCGCCGGCGTCACCGCCATTGCGATCCTGCCGCATATCGGCGTCGTGCTCGTCGCTTTTTCCAACGACTGGTATCGCACGGTCGTCCCGAATTCGCTCACGTTGGAGAACTTCCAGATTGCGCTGGGCCACGACCTCACCGTGCCCGCCATCGCGAACAGCCTGAAGTTCGCCAGCATCTCCACCATCGCCGACGTCTTTCTCGGAATCGCGATCGCCTACGTCGTGGTGCGTTCCAAAATCGCCGGGCGGCAGGTGCTCGACTTCCTCGCCATGCTGCCGCTCGCGGTCCCCGGACTCGTGCTGGCCTTCGGTTATCTGGCCATGAGCCAAGAGGGCCGCTTCTTCTCGTTCATCAATCCCGTCGAGAACCCCACGATTCTGCTGATCATCGCCTACTCGGTGCGACGCCTGCCCTATGTGGTGCGTTCCGCCGTCGCCGGATTCCAGCAAACCAGCGAGACCCTCGAAGAGGCGGCGCAAAACATGGGCGCGCCGCCGTTGAAGGCGACGATCAAGGTTACCCTGCCCCTCATCGCCGCCAATCTCATAGCCGGCGGCATGCTCGCCTTTGCCTTCGCCATGCTTGAGGTATCGGACTCGCTGATTCTTGCGCAAAAACAGGTCTACTACCCGATCACCAAGGCTATCCTGGAGCTCTTTCAGCTGCTGGGTGACGGCAAGTTCATCGCCAGCGCCCTCGGCGTTTGGGCCATGGTTTTCCTCGGTGTGACGATGGTCGGCATGAGCCTGCTGCTCGGCAAAAAGATGGGCGCAATCTTCCGGGTGTAGAGACTGCGCAGCATAACCGCAGCGCAGCGATGGGAGGGGGCGGCGAACTCGCGAGAATGCCCATCGGAGACGGCGCCTCCCCCTCCCGTCGACTGCGACAAAAAAGGCCGCTCAGAAATGAGCGGCCTTTGAAATTTTGGGGCTTAGGAGGTCTTACGACTTAGCCTTCGACTCGGTCTCCTCCGGAGTGACCGGCTCGTCGGCTGGCGGCTGGTGCTTGAACTCCAGCTTGTCGCCGTTGCGCACGACCAAGACGTTTTCTCCGTCCTTGATCTCACCGCGGATGATCGCCTCAGCCAGCGGATCTTCGAGGTAATGCTCGACCGCCCGGCGCAGCGGACGCGCGCCGTATTTCTCGTCGTAGCCCTTGTCGATCAGCAGCTCCTTCGCCTCATCGGAGAACTCCAACGTGAGCTTCCGCTCGACCAAACGCTGGGCGAACTTGCGCACCTCGATCTCGACAATCTTGACGAGGTCGGTTTTCTCCAGCGGACGGAAGAACACGATGTCGGAAATGCGGTTGAGGAACTCGGGTTTGAAGACCCGCTTGGCTTCCTCCAGCACCTTTTCCCGCATCTTCTCGCTGTCCGAGAAGCTGGACGCCGCCGCCGTGAAGCCCATCGAGGTCTGGCGCTGCAGGAGCGCCGCACCGACGTTGGACGTCATGATGATGATCGTATTGCGGAAATCCACCACGCGACCGAGCGAATCCGTCAGACGACCGTCCTCGAGGATTTGCAGGAGAATCTGCAGCACGTCGGGATGGGCCTTCTCGATTTCGTCAAAAAGCACCACCGCGTAGGGCTTGCGCCGCACGGCCTCGGTGAGCTGACCGCCTTCCTCGTAGCCCACGTAGCCGGGAGGCGAACCCACCAGACGGGACACGGCGAACTTCTCCATGTATTCGCTCATGTCGATTTGGATGAGCGAGTCCTGGTTGCCAAACATCTGGGCGGCGAGCTGCTTGGCCGTTTCCGTTTTGCCGACCCCCGTGGGGCCGACGAACATGAACGAACCGATCGGACGGCGTGGATCCTTGAGATCGGCGCGGGAGCGGCGCAAGGCGCGGGCGATCGCGCTGGCGGCCACTTCCTGGCCGACCACGAACTTCTTGATCTCGTCCTCGACCGCGAGAAGCTTCTCGGTATCCTTTTTCTCCATACGAGATAGCGGAATGCCGGTCCAATCGGCGACCACGCGGAGCATCTCATCCTCGTCGATGGTCACCCGAGTCTCCTCACGCGCCTTCTTCCAGGCTTCGAGCGTCTCCTCTTGCTTGGCGCGCAACTGTTTTTCGGTGTCGCGGAACTTCGCGGCCTCTTCGAAATGTTGCTTGGCGATGGCCTCTTCCTTCTGGGCGCAGACGACCTCGATTTCCTTGGAGAGGTCTTCGATCTCCGGCGGACGATTGAGGGAGGCAATGCGCACGCGCGAACCCGCCTCGTCCATCACGTCGATGGCCTTGTCGGGCAGAAAGCGTCCCGTGATGTAGCGGTCGGAGAGTTTCGCGGCCGCCTCGAGCGCGGTATCGGTGAAGGTCGCCTTGTGGTGATCCTCGTATTTGCCGCGGATGCCCTTGAGGATCGTCACCGTGTCCTCGACGGACGGCGGCTCGACCTTCACGGATTGGAAGCGGCGATCCAAGGCGGAATCCTTTTCGATGTATTTGCGATACTCGTTCAGCGTGGTCGCACCGATGCACTGCAGTTCGCCGCGAGAAAGGGCGGGTTTGAAGATGTTGGACGCGTCCATCGCGCCTTCCGCAGCGCCGGCGCCCACGATCGTGTGCATCTCGTCGATGAAGAGGATGATGTTTTTGGCACGCTTGATTTCGTCCATCACGGCCTTGATGCGTTCCTCGAACTGGCCGCGATACTTCGTGCCCGCCACCATGAGCGCGAGGTCGAGGGTGATGACCTTCTTGTCCAAGAGGATTTCCGGCACAATGCCACCGGAGATTTCTTGGGCCAGGCCTTCAACGATGGCCGTTTTACCGACGCCGGCCTCGCCGATGAGGACCGGGTTGTTCTTCGTGCGGCGGCAGAGGATCTGAATGACGCGACGGATCTCGTTGCGACGACCGACGACCGGATCGAGCTCACCCTTGCGGGCCAATTCAGTGAGGTCGCGACCGAACGCCTTCAGCGCAGGGGTCTTGACTTCCTTTTTGTCGTCGGGTCCTGCGCCACCGCGAGCGGACGGCGCCGCGGCTTCTTCGGCGCCGGATTCGCCACCGGAAAACTGCGGGTCGAGCTCGCGCAGGATTTCGTTGCGGGTGCGTTCGATGTCGATGTCGAGCGACTTGAGCACGCGGGCGGCAACGCCTTCACCTTCGCGCAGCAGGCCGAGCAGGATGTGTTCGGTGCCAACGTAGGAGTGGTTGAGGGCTTTGGCTTCCTTGCCGGCGAGCGCGAGGACCTTCTTCACGCGCGGCGTGTAAGGGATGCTGCCTTGGGTCTTCGTCTCGGTGCCGGTGCCGACCTGTTTCTCGACCGCGCCACGCACGGTGTCGAGATCGAGGCCCATTTTTTGCAGCACGCTGACCGCAACGCCTTGGCCGAGCTTGATCAGGCCTAAAAGAATATGCTCCGTGCCGACGTAGTTGTGGTGGAAGCGGTCGGCTTCCTTGCGAGCCAGCGCGAGGACTTGCTGCGCGCGAGGCGTGAAGTTGTTCATCGGTTCGGACATAGAGAAAAGGGGCTAATTGTTACCGTTGAGTTTAAAATTCGGAGAATCGAACGACGCAAATTCCTGACGCAGATAGTCTGCCCTCAGCACATCCCGTTCCGACGACTCCAAAGCGTCCTTTCCGGCTGCGTGAAGGATGTGGCCCGGCTGGGCTTCGATGAAGAGGCGGTCGACGGTGGCGCGGTTCGAATCGGCAAAGACTTCGAGATCGATGCCGAGGCGCAGAAGCGAAAGCAGGTTCATCGCTTCGCTCGAACTCATCTGATGGCTGTTTTGCAGGATACCGTAGGCACGACCGATTTTGTCGAAGAGTTTGGACGCATCGGCTTCGAGCAGCTTGCCGCGGGCGTTGATCTCATGGTCGACGATCGACTGGAGCACGCTATGCAGGCGCTTGATGATATCGTTCTCGGACTCGCCCAAGGTCGTTTGATTGGAGATCTGGAACATGCTGCCGCTGGCATCGGAGCCTTCCCCGAAGAGTCCGCGCACGACCATGCCGAGCTGATTGACGGCGCGCACCACCTTCTCCATCTGACCGGCGATCACGAGAGCCGGCAGGTGCATCATGGCGGAGGCCCGCATGCCGGTGCCGAGGTTCGTCGGGCACGCGGTCAGGTAACCCACGCGGGGCGAAAAGGCGTAGTTAAGCGTTTCCTCGAGCGTCGAATCCAAGGCGTTGATGGCATTCCACGCCTTCTTCAGCTGGAAGCCCGCCCGCAGCGTCTGGATGCGCAGGTGGTCCTCTTCGTTGATCATGACCGAGAAGTTTTGCTCCTTGTTGATCACGACGCCGGAACCCTGCTTCGAGCCGCTGAGTTCACGCGAAATCAAGTGCCGCTCGACGAGGATCTGCCGCTGGAGCGGGTTCATGTCCTCGACGGCGATGTTGAGGCTGCGCTTCATCGGCGCGGTCGCCGCGATGGCGTTACGACAGTCGGCGAGCACGGCAACCCGCTCGTCGCGTTCCGCCCACCCGGGAAAGGCGTGGGCCGAGAGATTACGCGCGAGACGGATGCGCGTCATGAGCACAATGGGGCACTTCGCACTGGCGGCGCCGGTGAGCTCCGAACGGCTCTTGATGAGCGATTCGATGGTCAAAGGGGCGACGCGAGGGCGTTTAGCTGACGGTTTGTCGGACTTCGTTGATTTCATCGCGATAGCGAGCGGCTTCTTCGTAGCGCTCGGCTTTGACGGCCTCCTGCAACTCGGTTTCGAGCTTTGTGAGACGGTCTTGCAGTTGTTTGCGGTCGAGGGCGCGGCGCGGCACTTTGCCCACGTGCACAGGCCCTTTATGCATGTTTTCCAGCATCGGCTGGAGCATGTCGGAGAATGTATCGTAACACTGGGGGCAACCGAAGCGCCCGTGCTTCTTAAAATCGCCTTGGGTAAACCCGCAACTCTCGCAGCGCAGCGCGCGGTGCGCCGCCGAATCTTGGTTCGGATTGAGCGAAGCTTTGATCAAGAGATCGGCCAACGAGAACCCGCTCGGATCGGTCACCCCTTTCGCTTGGGCACAGGCTTCGCACAAATCCACCTTATGCACCTTGTTGTTCACGATTTGCGTGAGATGCACGGTAGCGGAGTTGTCGCAAAGGTCGCATTTTAGCGGGCTGGCCATGAAAATAAAGGGATGATTCGTTAGGTAGATCGGTTCAGCAGCCGGATAGCTTAAACCGACGGCTACCTCCTCGCAGGCAACATGCCAAGCCCTCGTCCGCTGGCAAGGCTTGCGCAACGTTTCGTTACCGTTGCGTCACGCGAGGCACAATGGCGCTTTGGCTCGACGCACTTGCGACGCTTTGGCGCTATCTGACGCAATGTCCCCGGTGCGCGCAAAACGCCGGAAATGTGCGGTCGGGTTCAAATCGTGACCGGTCCAAGAATCCTTCGCCTCCCCGCGGGGTGTGCCCTTGGAAAAGCGTTTCTTCTTGTCTCAACGAAAGGGCCGGGGACAACCTTTTCCCTCACCCTCCCCCCTATGCAAAAACATCCCCGAAACCGCTCGGCGGGCTTCACGCTCATCGAACTCCTTACCGTGATCGCAATCATCGGCATCTTGGCCGCGATCATCATCCCCACCGTCGGTAAAGTGCGCGAAACCGCCCAGCGCACCGTCGACGCGAACAATCTTCGCGAGATCGGCAAAGCTGCGGCGATCTACGCCACCGACAATCGGGATTCGTTGCCTAATCCGGATCTTCCCACCACCAACTCGCGTTCGATCACCGGGGGAACCAAATACCTCCAATGGTTTGGACAGCTTGCCAAGTATGCGGATCTAAACGACCCAGAAATGTTCATTTCCAAATCGGACAACGCCGTTGATCTGAGTGTAGCCACCCTCTCGACGGTGCTAAATCCCGAAGACAAATCAGCACTGGAGACCAATTTCGCCCAAGTCCCCGCGCTTTCGTTCAACGTTGTGGGAGGGTTAAAAATGGGTGATCCATCGACCACGCCCATCGCCTACACCCGGGGATTAAAATCTGACGGCACCTGGGCTCCCAATACCGGGACTGCTGCTGCCGCCGCTTCAGGGGTTTATGGAGATACTGGCGGCCACATCGTATACATGGGCGGCAATGTCGAGTTCCTCAGCAGCGTCGAAAACAGCCTGATCGGCAATAACGGCAAACCAACCTCGAATTTGGCCGCCAGCGTGCCGATTCGCGACACGGTAAAACTTTACGGTGTGGATGCCTTGTTGGCCGAGGCCACCGGTAAGGCGCCAGTCAGCGCCAACTGATCCATCGCGATTCGGCTCACCTTTCCCGCCCGGCTCTTCCGTTGAGCCGGGCTTTTTTCTTTCCGCGAAAAACCGTTTACGGGCTAGGCCCGAGCCTGCATCGTCACCGGTTCATCCATGAGTGCAGCGCCCAAAGCGAAACAAACCTACATCGTCGGACACAAAAATCCCGACGCAGACGCCATCTGCTCGGCCATCGCCTACGCTGCCTACCAACAAGCCCGCGGAGAGACCGGCTACATCGCAGCCCGTTGCGGCAACTCCAACGCCCGTATCGATTCCATCCTGGCGCGCTTTAACCAGCCGTTGCCGCTTTATCTGTCCGACGTGACCCCGCGCGTCCGCGACGTCATGGTGACCGATGTCGTCTCGATCGCTGATCATGCCACGTGCGCGGAAGCACTGGAACTGATTGACCGCCACGATGTGCGCATTCTGCCGGTGGTTACCGACGAACAAAAAGTCGTCGGCTCGGTTTCCGTTTTCGATCTGGGCGGTTTCTTCGTCCCCAAGATGCGGGAGCCGAAAGCCATGCGGCGCGTCGTCACCAGTCTCGACCACATCGCCCGCGCCCTTCACGGCAAAACCCTGCACCTGGACCGATCGGAAACAACCGAAGAATTCTTCATCCGCATCGGCGCAATGGACGTCCGTTCGTTTTGGAAGGTTTCGCAGGACGAAGGCATTCCTGCGTCCCAATCCATCATCATCGTTGGCGACCGCTGGGACATTCAACAGCGCTCGATTCAGATCGGCGTGCGCGCGATCGTCACGACTGGCAACCTGCCGGTGGACGACGAAGTCGTCGCGCAAGCCAAGGCCCGCGGGGTCTCGGTCATCGTCAGCCCCTACGATTCGGCGACCACGGCCTGGGTTATCCGTGCGGCCTCGACCATCGAGGAATTGGTCGAGCGCAAGTATTCCTCCGTCACGCCCGACCTGCGGCTCAGCGAACTGCGCCGTAAGCTCGCCGTCTCCGCCGCCGCCGCCTTCATGGTGCTCAGCGACGATGGTAAACTGCTCGGCATCGTCACCAAGTCCGACGTGCTCAAACCCGTCCGCACCCGCCTCGTGCTGGTCGACCATAACGAAATGACGCAGGCCGTGCCCGGCGCCGAACAGGTCGAGATCGCCGCGGTCATCGATCATCACCGTCTTGGGTCCTTGAATACACAGCAGCCCATCCTGTTCATCAACGAGCCGGTCGGCTCGACCTGCACGATTGTCGCCGATCTGTTTAAACGCGAAGGACTCGATCCCTCGCCCGAGATCGCCGGCATCATGATGAGCGGCATCATTTCGGACACGCTGCATTTGAACAGCCCCACGACCACCGAAAAGGACGCCACACTCCTCGCATGGCTGTCCGGTCTCGCCGGCGTGGATTCCAAACAGCTCGCCGACGATATTTTCAGCTCCGGCTCGGTGATTCTGGCGATGACGCCCGACAAGGTCATCCGCAACGACTTCAAAATCTACGAGGAGGAAAGCATTCGTTTTGCCGTCTCGCAGGTGGAGGAACTTGGGTTCAATAACTTTTGGCAGCACTCAAAGGCACTCACCGCCGCGCTCGATGATCTCCGGCACGAGGAGAACTTGGTCTTCTCCTGCCTGCTCGTCACCGACATCAACACGCAAAACTCGCTGCTGTTGGTTAAAGGCGATCCAGAATTCATCGCCCGTATCGGCTACCCGCATGTCGAACAGGACGAGATCTTCGATCTCCCCGGCGTCGTCAGCCGCAAGAAGCAATTGATTCCTTACATCGGCACCTTGCTGCGCGAGCTGCAGAACGACGGCGTCACGCTGCATCACGGCAAACCTGCCGCCGCTTGAGTCGCCGTCCGGCGACATTTTCCGTTAACGTTTTTCTTCATTTCTCTGCCCATGTCCGACGTCACCACCGAGGCCGCCGCGCCCGACGCCGCCCCGTCCGATTTCATCCGCGATATCGTCGCCACCCATGTGGACGAAAAACGGTATCCACAAATCGTTACGCGCTTCCCCCCGGAGCCGAACGGCTATCTCCACCTCGGCCACGCGCGCTCGATCTGCCTGAACTTCGGTCTCGCCCGCGAGAACGGCGGCCGCTGCCACCTGCGTATGGATGACACCAATCCGGCAAAGGAGGACATCGAATTCGTCAAATCGATCACGGCCGACATCCGGTGGCTGATCGCCGGCTGGAGTGATGCCCAGCTCAGTTTCAAACCTGCCGGCGCCGCGCCCACGATCACCACACATGATGGCCGGACCGACTATTACGCGCCGCCGGCCGAGCCGGGGGCGCCGGCCGAACCTTTCTTCGCCAGCGACTACTTTGACGCGCTCTACGTCTACGCCGAACAGCTGATCGAGCGCGGGCACGCCTTCGTCTGCGATCTCACCCCCGAAGAGACCGAAGCCTACCGCGGATCGCCCACCGAACCAGGCAAAGAAAGCCCCTACCGCACACGCTCCGTCGCGGAGAACCTCGACCTGTTCCGGCGGATGAAGGCCGGCGAATTTGCCGATGGCAAACGCACGCTGCGCGCCAAGATTGACATGGCGTCGCCCAACATCTGGCTGCGCGATCCCCTGCTCTACCGCATTCGCCATGTGGCTCATCACCACACCGGCACGAGGTGGTGCATCTACCCGCTCTACGATTTCGCCCACTGCTTGAGCGACTACATCGAGGGGATCACGCACTCCGTTTGCACACTCGAATTCGAGGTCCATCGCCCGCTCTACGATTGGATACTTGCGTCGCTGGAGCTGCCCCGCCCGGTGCCGCGCCAATACGAATTCGCGAAACTCATTCCGAGCCATACCATCGTTTCGAAGCGCAAGCTCATGCGCCTGGTGAATGACAAAGTCGTCGACGGCTGGGACGACCCCCGTCTGCCAACGCTCGCTGGGCTGCGTCGCCGGGGCGTGCCGGCGAGTGCCCTGCGCCGCTTCGTCATCGGCACCGGCATCACGAAATACGACGGGCTCACCGAGTTGCCCGTGTTCGAACACGTGCTCCGCGAAGAACTCAACCTCGCCGCTCCGCGTCGGCTCGCCGTGTTGCGCCCGCTCAAGCTCGTGCTGACAAATCTCGCCGACGATGAAGCCATCGCGTTTGCCGCCGTCAACCACCCCAAGGACGACGCCGCCGGCACCCGCCCCGTCCGCCTGACCCGCGAGGTCTACATCGAGGCCGACGATTTTGCCGAAGTGCCGCCACCAAAATTCTTCCGCCTGAAACCCGGTGGCGAAGTCCGGCTCAAATACGCCTGCATCATCACGTTCCAAACCATCGTGAAAGATACCGCCGGCGCCATCACCGAGATCCATTGCACCGCCGATCTCGACACCCGCACCGGCGGTCCCTCCTCCGATCGGAAGGTCAAAGGCACCATTCACTGGGTCAGTGCGACCGACGCCGTCGATGCTGAAGTGCGCCTCTACGACCGCCTTTTCACCGTCGCCGAACCCGACGCCGACGGTGACTTTATGGAGCACCTCAACCCGGCTTCGTTGGAGATCGCCCAAGCCAAGATCGAGCCCGCTCTCACGCATGCAGGCACCGGTGACGTGGTCCAATTCGAGCGCTTGGGCTATTTCGCCCCCGACGCGAAGGACCACCGGGCGGATCGCCCCGTGTTCAACCGCACGATTACCCTGCGCGATACGTGGGCTAAATAGCCGGCGGCGACAGTGACTTCCGACGTTTAAAAAATAATTTCGGTCTTGGTAGCGGGTTGTCCGGCTCCCCTTGTCCTAGTGGACAACCGTGGCTCAACCGTCTCCATTCCCATTGCCAAACCCGCTCCCGCGCGAGAAGACTCCCGTCTCGTGCGCGGTCTTGGTGCCGTGGCCGGATGCGATGCCCGAATCTCCCAACGATTCCCGATCTGAATTTGCGCGCCTCTATCAGGCGACCGTGACGCCCTTGCGCCGCTACATCACACGGCTGCTGGGCAACTCTACCGAAGCCGAGGACGTCGCGCATGATGCCTACGCTCGCATCTACCAGCAACCTGCCGACCGCCCTGAGGCCTTGCTCTACACTACCGCTCGCCGCCTGGCGATCAACCGCCTGAAACGCCGCAGCATTTCGCCCATCTCGACGGCGCCGCTTTCCGATGACGCGCAGTCGACCGCACCCGACCAGACACGACAGGCCATTGCCCGCGAAGAGCTTGCTCTGACCGAACAGGCAATCGCCGAGCTCCCTCCCGGTTGCCGCCAAGTCCTTTTGCTACGAAAAGTTGAACTCCTCTCCCATCGCGAAATCGCCGATCGTCTCGGCATCGCGATCAGCACCGTCGAAAAACAACACGCCCGCGCGCTGCGCCTGCTTCGCAGCAGCCTCTCCGCCCGGCTCGACGAAACTCCCGATGCCGCCACCGCCGCCCCGGAGGCCTGCTCATGAACCGCTCATCCGACTCCCTCGCAAAGGAAGAAGCCGCCGCCGCTTGGGCCGCCCGTCTGGACAGCGGCGCCTTCACCATCGCTGATCGCGAGGCACTCGAAACCTGGCTCGCCGCCGATTCTCAGCACCGCCCCCTGTTGGCTGATTTCTGTCAGTTCTCGGCCGACCTCGAAACCACCCTGCCGGCCCTCGTCGCCGAAGGGCGTGTGGACGCGCCGGTCGCCCCGCCTCCGCGCCGTCGTCCATCTCCCGCATGGCGAGGGTGGGCCTTCGCGGGTTCCTTGGCGGCCGCAGCCGCAATCGCGTTGGCGTGGGTGGCGTTCCCGCGACCGGTCACGCCGACGATCGAGCGCGTCGCCACAGCGGCAACCCAACGGCAGACCGTCACGTTGGCCGACGGCTCGCAAGTCGAGCTCAACGCCCACACGAGTATCGAGTTTACCCTTACAAAACACGAACGCCGCGCCCGCTTGGCTGACGGCCAGGCTTTCTTTTCCGTCGCGAAGGACCCGAGCCGTCCCTTCATCGTGGAAACGCCCGCGGGATCGGTCCGCGTGACCGGCACGCATTTCGATGTGCGGGCCGACCCGTCGGCCATGCTTGAAGTCACCGTGGAAGAAGGCTCCGTGCAGGTCCGGCTCGGGGAAAATACCGCCGCGAGTGCCCAAGCCATCTATGCCTTGAAGGCGGGAAACCACCTGACTGCGCATCCCGCCGGCGTCGTCGTTGAGCAGCTCTCCACCGAGGACGTGTCCAAGCTGTTGGCGTGGCGCGAGGGTATGATTGTTTTTGAACGCACGCCGCTCGCGGAAGCGTTGGCCCGTTTCGCACGCTATCATGGTCGGGGCATCACCGCGACGAGTGACACCGCGAACCTCGCCGTCGTCGGCCGCTACAGCCTCGACGACCTGGATGACTTTTTCGCCTCTTTGGAAGAAATCCTCCCTGTCCGCGTCACCCACGAGCTCAGCGGCACGGTCATCGTCCGCTCACGCAAAAAGGCGTGATCGCACGTTTTCTGAAGTCCGGCTCCGCTTGGCTCCTGATCGCCTTGATCGGAGTCCGCTTCAGCGTGGCCGCCCCGCAGGATATCGCGCTGCCCGCCGGTCCCGCGACCTCCACCTTGCTCAGCTTTTCCCAGCAGGCGAAAATCGAGCTGCTCTTTTCCTACGACGCCCTGCGCGACATCCGCACCCCGGAACTGCAGGGCCGCTTCGAACCCCTGGAAGGCCTGCAACGGCTGCTCGCTGGCAGTGGCTTTCAAGTCCAAATCACCTCGGCGGGAAAATTCACCGTTTCACCCGACGCGGCCAAACCGGGCAGCATCGTCGGGCAACTCGTCGACGAGGCCGGTGAACCGATTTCGGGCGCGCGGGTGGCACTCGCGACCGCCCCACGACGCACCTCTGTGTTCAGTAAACTCGACGGATCCTTCGAACTGGAGGCAATCCCGCCCGGCCTCCATCGATTGATCTTATCGGGACGGGGTTATCGCACCACGGAAGTCACCGGCCTGTTGATCAAAAGCGGCGAACGCTTCGCCTTGGTGCCGCAAACGATGACCGATAGCGACGGGATCACGCGCCTTGATCGGATGGTCGTCGAAGCAAAGGCGGCCGCGCTGGGGGCCTTCATCACGCGCTCCGCGCCCTACACCCCGCGCCAAGCCGCCGGCAATCTCGATGTGCACCGCACCGAAAACGACGTGCTGCCCTTCGTCATCTACGAGCGCGACGAGATCACCCGCAGTGGCGTCGTAAACCTCAACGATTTCCTGCAACGCCAATTGCTCGAGGGTGATGCGTCCACCACTCCGCCGGAGAGTAGCAACGAGCAAAACTCCCCGTTCCTGACCGGCAGCACCAATCTCAGCCTGCGCGGCTTCGGCAGCGACGAAACCGTCATCCTGCTTAACGGTCGACGCCTGCCGGAGGTGTTGACGACCCAAGGCGGCAACGTCCCCCCGGACGTAAATTTCATCCCGCTCAGCCTCGTCCAACAAGTCCAGGTCCTCCCCGTTTCCTCCGGCGCACTCTACAGCGGCAACGCGGTCGGCGGCGTTATCAACATCGTGCTTCGGCCCGAGACCGCAGCCGAGACCAACGAGATCACCGCCACCTATATCAATGCGCTGCGCGGTTTCGATGCGCCCCAGTCTTCCGTCTCGCTCCTCCATGGTCAAAGTCTGCTCGGCGGCAAATTGCGATTCCGCCTCAGCGCCAGCTACACCGACAGTCTTCCCCCGACGGAGGCGGAGCTCGGCTACCGGCAAGCGCGCCTAAACCAGATATCCACCGGCCCAAACGAACGTTTATTTCGAGCCACCCCCAACATCCGCAGCGCCGATGGCTCCGGTCTTTTCGGTGACGGCACTGCGAGCGTCACTTCGGTCGCACCAGAGGCCGATGGAAGCGGCGGACTCGCCGCCTTCGCCGGCCGCGAAGGCGTCCGCAACACCACCCTCTTCGATAGCTCAGGAGGGATGGCCACCTCGACCGAAAGCATCGATCTGCCCTACGGTCGGGCGCAAAAGCGGGCCGTTTATTTCCTCTCCACGGTCTACGACGCCACGCCATGGCTCCAATTGGGCCTCGATGCCGCCTACTCGCATACGACGATCAACCGCGGCTACGACGTGTTGACCGCAGATCTCCTGCTCGACGCCAATTCACCAGCCAACCCGTTCGGCCAATCCGTTTACGTCACCCTCAACGAGACGGCGCCACTGCTCGGCGAAGGTTACTCCGAAGCAAACCTCGATTTCTACTCGGTCGTGATAAGCGGACTGCTGAAGCTCCCCTGGGGCTGGGCGGCGACCGGCGACGTGCAGGTCGCCCGCAGCCAGGCCTATTTTCGCGGACTCGCCGGGGCCGATACGGAACGCTGGAGCGAACTGGCGAATTCCGGAGAGTATCCGATTTTTCGAGACACTCAGATCTTTGGGCCGCCACTGGCCTACTATGATCGCGTGTTGATCTACGAGGGTCGTCGCGACGAACACGTGTCGGTCGGCGACTATGATACGCTCGACGCCACACTACGTCTCACGCATGACGACCTGTCGCTTCCCACCGGCCCCGCCCAGTTGCACGGCGGCATGGACTATCGGCGCAATCATCTTGCCGGCCAAGTCCGAGAGCGCCGCTACGGGGATGGCACGTTGGCCGAAGAACCGACGGCCTGGTCCGGACGAGCCATTGAGCGCGTCAGCCTATTTGGAGAACTATTAGCACCGGTCTGGCCTGTCGCGCACCTCCCTTCATGGCTGCGCCATGCGACTTTGGATACCGCCGTGCGCTACACGATCGCCGACACCTCCGCCGAGTCGAACATCGCGCCGACGGTCGGCCTGAAACTCGATTTTTCCGGCGGACTCTCGTTTCGCAGCAGCCTCACCACGTCAAATCGCTTTCCTTCGCCCAACCTGACGCAGCAGATTGCCACCGGTTCAGGCGGCGGCACCGGAGTCGACGGGGTGACGATTATCGACCCGAAACGCAACCAACAGGAATACCTCGTCACCGCACGCCAGGAGGCCAACCCCAACCTATCTCCGGAGGAAGCCCTATCTCAGTCTGCCGGCCTTATCTTTGAACGGGGTGAACGTCATCATTTTCGGGTGGCGCTCGATTTTGTGGATACACGCAAGACCAACGAAATCGTGAGTCTCGACGTGAACAACGTGCTCAATCTCGAGGATCTTCTTCCCGGTCGCGTCGTGCGCGAGCCGCTCGCTCCCGGCGACCCCGAAGAGGCCGGTTTGATCACGTCCATACTCACGGGCCAAATCAACTTGGCTTCCCGTCATTCGCAAAACTGGACCGCGTCGTTCGACTATCAGGCGTCCGACGTGGTCGGCGGCACCTTGGAGCTCCGCAGCCGCGTCCTCTGGTATCAGCGCTACGAACGCCGCGTGTTGCCCAGCTCCCCGATGGTCGACGAATTGGACGCCCCCAGTGGCAGCACAAACGGCTTGCTGCGTTACCGGGCCAGCGTCGGCGCAAACTGGTCCAATGATCGGTTCGGTTTTGGCTTGGATGGCTACTATTTTCACTCACGCATGCTACCTGAGACGGAACGCATCGCCCAAGGCACCGACCAGATTGATCCGTATTGGCAATGGGATATCTACACCCAATGGGAGCTCACCTCGTGGTTGAAACTTGACCCGAAAAAACGCCGGGTGCGCGCTCTGCTCAGGATAAACAACGTGTTCGACCAAGCGTTTCCCGCCTATGCCAGCAATCCGACAGGTGCCGGCGTCCAACCCTACGGCGACTGGCGGGGGCCGACGTATTCACTTTCGGTTACGTCGGAATTTTAGCGACTGCTCCGATCTGATAGCGGGTTTGAACCGGTGCGGTGTCATGGAGCGTGAAGCCTTGGTCCCTCCCATGAACGACCCTCACCTCACCGAGATGCTACGCCGCTGTCCGCCTGCCACCCATGCCGCCGCGCAGGCCTTTCGCCAGTCCCCCCATGCTCGTCATGTCCCTCCCATCGTGCGGGGGATCGTCGAGCGCTACGTCGAGCCCGAGCTCCGTCCCTTGGTGCGTGATGGCGATGACGGCCTGCGCCTCGTCGAAGACCTCGGCATTGATTCCCTTTCGTTGATGGAGATCGCGGTGCTCATCGAGGACGTGTTAGAAGTGACCACCACCGACGAAGGGCTGCGCCGCCTGCGCACCATCAGCGACGTCTGCGATTTCGCCCAACGCACGGTCGAAAACAAGGCCCGTGGTCCCGGGTCGATGACTGTTGCAACCAGCGGCGTTTGAACCTTCGCCGTCGCCGACGGCTGGATTTCCGTTGCGCGAAGAGAGCGGCTTTGGCGGCATGCGCAGGTGCGTTTGCTCCTGACCAACGACGATGGCATTGATTGCCTGTTCTTGCACCGATTGATCGAGGCCTTGCGATCGGCCGGCCATGAAACGGCGGTGGCCGCCCCCCGGCGGGAGCAGAGCTGGATCGGCGCGGCGAAGAGCCGACATCGACCGGTGCATGCGGCAGCGATCGACAAGGGATTGAGTTGCCCAACGTGGTCCGTCGACGGCACGCCGAGCGACTGCGTGGCCATCGCGCTCGCCCATCTTTTACCCGAGATCGGCTGGGCCCGACCCGACGCGGTCGTCAGCGGCATCAACGTGGGGTTTAACCTCTCGCTCGGTTTCATTCTCGCGAGCGGCACGATCGGCGGTGCGTGGGAGGGCGCCGTTCACGGTTTGCCTGCCGTGGCATTTTCACAGGACCTCTCGCTAGAGTCTTTCGACGCTTGGCATACCTCCGGGCACGTGCCGACACCCGAGCTCGCCGAGACCCTGAACCAGTCCGCCGCCCAAGCCGCCCGCCTGTTGCCCGCCCTCGTAACGTCATCTCCGGCGGACGGATTTGTGGTGCACAATGTGAATCTCCCGTTCCCCTGCACAGCGGCGAGCATCGTGCGTCGAACGGTGCCCGCCCGCGTGCAGGTGGCCGGCCTCTTCGGACCGGCCGATGCCGACGGGCGACACGCGTTTGCCTTTAATCGCGGCGAAGATCGCTCCCCCGCGGCAGCGCCCACCGATCGTGCTGCCGTAGCGGCCGGCTACATCAGCCATACCGTGCTCGACTACACCGTGCTCGGCAGTTTCACGCCCCCCGCCTGAATTCCTCTTTGATCATGTCTTCTCCACTCATCCCTTTGGCTGAAACGCTGCGCGACGAAGTCG
>CAXBDS010000097.1:0-18265 GCA_963974355.1 uncultured Opitutaceae bacterium | reverse complement strand
TTGGGGCGATCCCGGGAGGGGAGGCATGGGGTAGGTCGGGGCGAGACCGGCCCCTGCATTGGGATTGGGCGGGGGCGCGCCCGCGACGCCAATCTCGCGTTCGGCGCGCGTGTAGAATGGCGCGAGGTCGGCGTAACTGATCGGCCAATCGGCGAGTGAACTGCCTGCGGGCACGCCATAGTGCGACGCCATGTGAAAATCGATTTCGTGGAACCGCCAGGCCTGCATGCCCCACAGCTTGCCGCCGCCGCCGACCGTCATGGGATTGGTCTGATAGTTGCCGTCGGGCGGAGTGACGATTTGCTCGCGCCCCGTCGCATCGACGAAGACGCGCGGGTGGCCTTCGGGCTCTGGCGCGGTGTTGAACCCGTGCACATTGATGCGGTGATTCGCGAGGTGGTCGCGCCCGATCTGGTCGTAGCTGAGATCGCGGCCTCGCTCCAGGATGACGACGCGGTGACCGGCTTCGGCGAGCACGCCGGCCGCGATGCCGCCGCCAAGGCCCCCGCCGATGATCACTACATCGCAATCGGTCTCAGCCATGGCGGGAGGACGGGCGCGGGGAGTAGCCGAGCATGCTCCAGGCGGGGGTGCTGCGCTCGGCTGATTGGTCTTCCGGGCTGCTGTAAAATAATTCCGCCGTGATGGTGACGAGCCGGCCGAAGGTCGCGG
The DNA here is from genome assembly GCA_963974355.1 of uncultured Opitutaceae bacterium. GTDB lineage: Bacteria > Verrucomicrobiota > Verrucomicrobiia > Opitutales > Opitutaceae > Actomonas. The sequence continues at coordinate 17,593 of CAXBDS010000097.1, read as the reverse complement.
CGGAGACGCGCGGGATGTGTCCGGCGTCGATCAGGCGGAGGAGATCGTCGGTTTCGTCGGCGGTGAGCGTGCGGTCGTTGATCACCTCGTCCAACGCGTCGATCCACGCCATCACGTCGGCGCGATCCGCAGCGTAGCGGGAGCTGGCGAGAGCGTTCAAGAGACCATCGACGCCGATCGCTTCCTCCGCGCCCGGGGCATCGTCGTCGGCGGGCACAAGGCGGTCCAGCACGAGCCGCAAAAGGTCGCGTTGAGTCCGGGAAACTGAGCGTTCGGGACCCATGGGGTAGGGTGCGGAACGCTAGAGGGTTACAGCCCGCCGGTCAAACGACGAAACGCATCCGCATCAAGCGGACGGCACGATCGGTAACCTTCGCCCTGTTCCGCGACCGAGGCGACGAAGGCGGTGCGTTCCTCGGCGGAGACAAAGTCGAAACCGATGAGGGCGCGACCCACGCGTTCGCCGGACTGCCGGTAGTTGAAATAGCAGAAGCTCGCGCGCTGTCGGACGAGCTTGCCGAGGAAGTCGAGCAACGCGCCCGGGCGCTCGTAGAAGTCGAGGCGGAAGAAGGCCGGATGCGCCAGCAGGTCGCTGCGAAACGGGAACGCGCGGAACGGCACCTCGACGCCGCCCGTGACATCTTCCCACGCATAGCCACCGGCCGCGAGGCGCTCCGGGAGCTGGGCCAACGTGGCGGCGTCGTCAGCCGTCACGGTGAACATCGGCCACGCCACGCCGTCGTCGAATTTGCCGTATTGGAAGTCTGCGATGTTGAGGCCGGCAAAACACGAATTCAGCAGGCCGAGCATCGTGCCGCGATCCTCGCTGAGCCGGATGCGCACGGTGCGCTCGAAGGGCGCCGATGCGCCTTGGGACTGTGCGATCAGGCCAAGTTGCAGGAAGTCGATGTTGGCGCCGCTGACGACGATCAGCACGCGTTTGCCCGCGAGCTCGGCGCGACGTTTCAGCACCGCCGCCAGTCCCATCGCACCCGACGGTTCGGAGATGCAGCGCAACGTCTCCCACAATACGCGGATGGCCGCGCTCACCTCGGCGTTGGTCACGGTGTCGACGCGCGCCAACGTCTGCTGGCAAATGGCGAAGGGCAACGCGCCCGCTTGTCGCACGGCCGTGCCGTCGCAAAAAATATCCACCTCGGCGAGCGGCGTGGGCTGCCCGGCGGCGAGCGCCGCTTTCATCGAGGCCTGACCGGTGGCTTCCACGCCGACCAGTTCGATGTCGGGCCAAAACGCTTGCAGCCACGTGCTCACCCCGGCCGCCATACCGCCCCCGCCGACCTGCAGGAAGGCGGCGTCAAACGGGCCATGACCTGACATGACGACCTCGTCGGCCATCGTGCCTTGGCCGGCCATGACATGTAGATCGTCGTAAGCGTGCACGTAGATGCTGCCGTTGTGTTTTTGATCGGCCTTGGCCGCCGTCACGGCCTCGTCGTAACTGTCGCCGGCGAGCACGATTTCAACCGCACCGCCGCCATGGAGGCGCACCGCGTTTTGTTTCACGCGCGGCGTGGAGCGTGGCATGTAGATGCGGGCCCGCACTTCAAGCTGGCGGGCGGCGAGGGCGACGCCTTGGGCGTGATTGCCAGCCGAGGCGGTGACGACCCCGCGGGCGCGCTCATCCGGCGTGAGCAAGGCCATGCGATTACACGCGCCGCGCCATTTGTAACTCTTCACGGGCGAGAGGTCTTCGCGTTTGACCCAGATCTCCGGGCCAGGGGCGTTGCCGGGCAACACGAGCCGCTCAAGTGGCGTGGCAGAGCCGAAATGATAGACGCGCTCGCGCGCGAGCAGGGTGGCTTGGCGGAGTTGGCGGTCGAGTGGCAGGTCGTCGCGTTGCATGTGGCGGATCGCCAGTCATGAGGCGAAGCGGCCGGCGGCTAAAGGCAAATTCACACGGGGCGGGTCGTCTCTCCTGTTGACAACCAACAGAAGACTCCTGTTGATGGCCAACATGAGCGACACGCCTCCCCGTTTGGACGTGCTGCAGGGCACGCTCGATTTGTTGATCCTGAAAACCCTCGACACGCTGGGCGCCCAGCACGGCTACGGCATCGCCCGCCGCATCGAGCAGGTGTCGGACAGCGTCCTGAGCCTGAACCAAGGCACGCTCTATCCCGCCCTGCTGCGTCTCGAGCAGCAGGCGCTCATCAGCACCGACTGGGGCGTGAGCGAAAACAACCGCCGGGCCAAATTCTACTCGCTCACCAAGCGGGGTCGCCTCCGCCTCGGTGAGGAAGTGGGCAACTGGCAACGCATGACCACGGCGGTGAACGCCATCCTCGGCGCGACGGCCTGAGATCTACGCAACCGTTAACCGTCTTATCACGATGTTCACCGCGCTCCGCCGTTTACGGGATTTGTTTCGCCGCGAAAAGCTCGTGGCTGAGTTCACCGAGGAAATGCAGTTTCACCTCGCCGAAGCGGAGGCCGAGTATCGGCGGCGCGGTCATTCGCCTGCGGAGGCGCAGCGGCTGGCGCATCTCGATTTTGGCAATGCGACGCGGGCGCGGGAGGACCTGCGCGAGCGGGCGACCTGGCCGCGGGTGGAAGAACACCTTCGCGACCTGCGTTTCGCGGCCCGCGGGCTGATGAACCGGCCGGGCTTTGCGCTCGGCGTGATTCTGGTCCTCGGCCTCGGTTTCGGCGCGGCGGCCTTGGTCAACGGGCTGGTGCGCGCGGTTATCCTGAGCCCGTTGCCGGTCCCTTCGCCCGAGGAGATTCATCTCATCGTGGAGTCGGATCATGACCGTCCGGAACGGCTGAGCCGCGGCACGTTGGCTCGGCTTGAGGAGAATCTGGCGCCGGATCAAGTGGCGGGATTCTCCGGCTTGGCGGGGCTGGTTGTGCAGGTGGGCCGCGAGCCCGCCACCAAGGTCACCGGCCTGCTCGTGACCGGGAACTTTTTCCGCACGATGCGGGTGATGCCGGAAACGGGGCGGTTGTTGAGCGTGGCCGACGATCAACGCGGGGCGCCGCCTGTCGCGGTGGTTTCGCAGACGTGGGCGCGGGAGCGTTTCGGTTCTTCGTCGGCGGCGCTGGGCAAGACGTTTTCGGTCAACCGGCAACAGGTCGCGGTCGTCGGGGTATTGCCCGCGTCGTTTGGTTCGATCGATGTGGGCCGGACCGTCGATGTGTGGCTGACGACGGCGCAGCAACTGCCGCTGCGCATCAATGGCAACGCGTGGAGCATCGGTGGCGATGATCGTCCGAATGATCCCGACTGGAATCGCGAAGAACGCATCGCCTGGCTGACGGGTCTGCTGCGTTTGCCGGAATCGGCGCGTGCCGTCGCGGCGGGGGCCACGGCGCGCGCGTTTCAGGGGCAGCTGGACGCCGCCGCGAATGCGATCGATACCGCGGCAGATCGCGAAGAGCACCTGCGTCGCAAAGTGCGCGTCGTGTCGTCGCCGGGTGGATACTCGTCGTTGCGCGAAGGGTTTCGCTCCACCGGCGCCTTGTTGGCGGCCTTGGTCGGCGTGATCCTGCTGCTGGCCTGCGCCAACGTTTCTGGGCTGTTGGTGGTGCGGGCCTTGGCGCGGCATCGGGAGCTCGGCGTGCGTCTGGCCCTGGGTTCGGGACGCTGGCGGGTTGGCCGTCTGGCCATGGCGGAAACCCTGCTTTTGAGTGCGGTCGGCTCAGCGGTGGGCTGGCTCGTCGCATTGTTTTCGTATGCGGCGGCGTGCCGGGTTCTCTTGCCCGGCCGGAATGTGCCGAGCCTCATGTCAGACAGCGGACAACTGCTCGTGATGGCTTTGCTCACGGTGCTGACGACGGCGATTTGCGGCCTGGGTCCGGTGATGCTCATCGCCCGGATGGAACCCCTCGCGGCGGTGGCGGGGCGCGGCGCGCTGGGGCACGCGGCGGGTCGGCTCGGCCGTTGGTTGGTCGCGGCGCAACTCGGGCTGGCGGTGCTGTTGGTGGCGGTCGCCTACACGCTCGGATTGGAGATGTCGCGGACCCTCAACGAAAATCCGGGCTTCGAGCGCGGGCAGGTCCTGGCGGCGGTCTTTGATGCCCGGGCCGCGGGCTACGATCAGGCCCAGTTCGCGGGATTGTTCGAACGCGTCGACGCGACGTTGCGGGCGGTGCCGGGCGTGAGTGACGTGTCCTTCGCGTCGACCGGAATTTTGAGCAACATGCGTTCCGCCTCGGGCATTCAGCCGCGCGATCCGCGGGCGCCGGGCAAGCCCGAGGCGCGGCAGGGAGACGTTGTGCGTCCCGGTTATTTCAGGCTCGTGGGCATGACGCTGTTGAGCGGTCGGGACTTTTCGCGGGACGACCGGCCGGACACGCCCAACGTGGTGGTGGTCAGTGCGGCGTTTGCCCGGGAGGTGTTCGGCGATCTCGATCCCATCGGCCAGCGTCTTGGTTTCGGCACGACTCCGGACCAGGACGACATGACGGTGGTCGGCGTGGTGGCGGATGCAAAAATCAACAGCCTGCGCGAAAAGCCACCCGCGATCTTTTGGCGTTCGGCTTTGCAGCTGCCTGAGCACGATCTCGGTTACCTCGCGATTCGCACGGAAGGTTCGGTCGATGCGGTGCGGGGCGCGGCTCAGGCGGCCTTGGCCCAGGCGGAGCCGGGCCTCGTCTTCAGTCGGTGGCAGACGCTCGACGAACGCATGATCAACGACCTAGGCGCCGAGCGGGCGACCTCGCGCATCGCGGGTCTGTTTGCGGCGGTGGCGCTCGTGCTGGCGTCGACGGGGGTGGCGGCGTCGTTCAGTTATTTGGTGTCGATTCAACGCCGGGAATTGGCGCTGCGCCTTGCGCTCGGGGCGGACCCGAGCCGGATCCGCTGGGGCGTGTTGCGCGATGCGGCGCGGGTGGGGGTGATCGGAGGCCTCGCGGGTTTGCTGGCGGCGTGGCTGCTGCCGCGGATCCCGGCGGTCGGCGCCCTGTTGCCCGAAGCGCCGCACCTGGTGGTGTGCGTGATCGCCGCGGTGTGTGGAGTCGTGGTGACCGTGCTTTCCAGCTGGCGCCCCGCGCACGTGGCCGCAACCTCCGATCCGTTGCTATTGCTCAAGTGCCAGTGAGGCGGAGCGCCGGTTGAGCGTTACTTGGATCAGCAAAAAGCTGACTGCCTGCCCGGATATCTTCAGCCGGGGACAATCCCCCCCTTCGATTCCGAATATGTAGCGATGTTTCGTTTTTGGCGGACTTACTGAACGTCGGCGAGCTTCTGCACTGCGGTCAAAATATCGGGTTGGCGGGCTTCGACGCCGAGCCATAGGCCGACGCGAAGGCCGGATTCGCTGGCTTGCTGCTTGGTCGGCAGCGCCCACCAGGCCGCGACCGCTTCGCCGACGCGGGCGGGGTCCTTCGCGGTGATCGCGACGATGTCGGCCAAGGTCCGGGCGGGCTTGTCGGTGGTTTTTACGGTGACGAAGCGCGACGAAATGCCTCCAGAGACAAGGCGTGTGCCGGCCGCGGGCGTGAGTTGTAGTTCGTAGACACCCTCGGCCGGCAGCGCCGTGGTGATGACTGGGGACAACGCGTCTTCGGCGGCCCAAACGGCGCGGCCGCGCGCGGTGACGGTGACGTCGTAGCGGGCGGTTGCATCAGTCGCCCCCCAGGCGATGGTGACGGGTCCCGGAGCCGCCGCGACGATGGGTTGGCGCAACCAGATCGGGGCGGGGGCGCGCTGCACGCGTGGCGTGGCGCGGGCGAGCAGAGCGGGCAGCGGCTCGGTAAGGTAGCGGGCGAGGATGGGCGACGCGTGCGGCGCCAGATCAGCCGGCGCGGGGACGCCGCCGCGCATTAAAAAGAAGCCGAGCACGATGATGGCCGCGGCGACGAAACCAATGATCCAAGGGCGAGAGGAACGGGAGGTCCTCATGGGGGCAGGAGAGTCGAGGCCGAGTTTGGCCCACGGGATAGGCGGTGTATCGGGGGCGACCGGTCCGGGCGCGGCCCGTTCGGCCGTGATGAGGCCGGCTTCGCGGTTTAGGGCATGGGCGTCGCGCAGACTTTGCCAGGTGGTGAGCCACTCCGGGTGGGCGACGAGGGCGTCGTCGACGGCTTGACGCAGCTCACCGTCCGCCGGGTTTTCCAGGCGGCGCAGGGCCAAATCGGTGAAGCTGTCGTGATCCATGTTCATGCGGGGCTTAATGATAGATAACGCGAAAACTCAGGACGCTGTTTCATCGCGGGACGGATTTACCCGTTCCTGCAGCTGGCGAAGGGCGCGGGCGAGGTGGCTGCGGACGGTAGCGGGATTGAGGTCGAGGCGCGCGCCGATGTCGTCGGAGGTGCGGCCTTGCAAAAAGTGTTCCTCGACGATGCGGCGGCGGAGGGGATCGAGGGTCGGCAACAGCGCGGCGAGGTCGAGCGCGGCCAGCGCGACCTCATCGGGGGTGGTGGCGTCGATGTTTTCATCGAGCGGGACGAGGTCGCCGCCGCCGCGTTTGGCGGCGCGGGCGTCGCGTTGCATCGAGATCGCGCGGCGCCGCACGCAGACCAGCACATAGGCCTCGAGCTCGGGCCACGTGCGCACGCGCTCGGGGTGAGCGGTCAGGTCGCGCAAGACCTCGGCGGCGGCGTCCTCGGCGAGGTGGGCGTCGCCCAACACGGCGTGGGCCACGCGGTGCGCGCGGGGCCAGAGTCGGGTGAACGCGAGGCGCCATGCGTCCGCCTCGCCGGCGCGCAGGCGAGGCAAAAGCGGATCTCCGGGCGAGTCGAAGGGCGGCGTGCTCACGGCCGGCCGACGCTGATCAGTGCGCCCGCGCGGCGCAAGGCGGCGCTGGGGCCGTCGCGGGCGGCGATGGCGGTGAGGGTTTCGCCGAGGGCCGATTGATACGCGGCGGGCAGGTCGAGCTCACCGGCCGGCCAGGCGGCGTAGAAGTGGTCGAACAGATCGGCCGCCGCGGCGTCGTCGAGTGGCCACAACGCGACCATCGTTTGGTGCGCGCCGGCGCGGGCGAGGGCGCGGCGCAGGCCGAGCACCCCTTCGCCGTCGGCCACCGGCCCGGCGCCGGAGTTGCAAGCCGAGATGACGACGAGCGCGGTGCCGGAGAGATCGCTGGCGGAGATCCGCGCGGCGCTGAGAAATCCGTTCGGACCGGCCAGCGCGATTCCGGCGCGCGTGAGCGCCGCCTGGTGGTCTGCGCCGTCCAGCGCCCAGAGTCCGTGGGCGGCGATGTGCAGGATGCGCGGCGCCGGGAGGGCGAGCGCGGCGTCGGGTGTGGCGTTTTCGCCTGTCAGCACGAGAGCGTTGGACAGGTGGCGCTGCACGGCCGCGGCTTCGGCGGCCGCGCCGGGCAGCTCGGGCAGTCCGCCCAGCTCGCCGTCGAGCGTAGGGGCGGCGAGGATACGGATTTCGCCGGTGGTGCCGACGGGGCTTGCGTTGACCGGGGCGACGAGATCGCGGGCCGAGTTGAGCCAGACGAACTGATGGTGTTGCACGGCAAAGGTCTTCCCGTCGGCTTCGGGCAGGCTCGCGAAATTCACGCGGTGCAGCGCGCTGTCTGGCACGACGTAGAGACGGGCCGTGGCGAGCGGGAGCGCGGCGCGCACGGGATCGAGCACGACGACGCGGAGCTCCTCCGCCCAGCTGATCGGACCGCCGTCGGTGGTGAGGATCTGGTAGCGCGCGACGAGGTCGTCGATGGTGGCGGCCTCGCCGAGGTCGATCATTTGCCACGAACCGTCCGGCAGACCGAGGAGCGCGAGGTAGCGGGCGCGGGCCTCGTCGCCCTCGGCGTCGCCGGTCACCGTGAGCGGACGGTAACGCACGTAGTGGATCAGCGCGGCGTCGCTGGGCAGCGCGGCCAGCACGGCGGCAGGGTCAACGCGCAGGGCTTCGCGGGGCAGACGCGAACCACCGAGGCGCGCCGTGAGGTCCTTCTCGAGTTGTTCGAGGGGAGAGAGTCCCAACGCATCGTCGCGGACGTCTGCGGCCGAGGAGGCGTTGGCTCCGGCGAGGGTTTCGCGGTAGTCGGCAAGCAGCGCGGCGGTCACCGGGTCGTGAGCCCGTTCGGCGAGGGCGGCGTCCTCGATCAGGCTTTCCAAAATCAGACCGTGCAGGCGCACGACGGCCCGGGCGAGCAGCGGGGCGTCGTCCAGCGTGGCGGGCAAATCGAAGGGGCGTTCCTGCGCGGCGAAGGCGAGGCGTTCGGCCTCGCTGGTGTAGCCGAGGCGACGTTGAAATTCCTGTTCGAGTAGACCCAACGCCTCGGTCGCCGTGGCGCGGGCGCCGGTCGGGGCGCCAGCGGCGGCCTGGGCCCGGGCGTAAGCGTAGAGGGTTTTTTCGAGAGTGCGGGAATCGGTATCGCGCCACCCGCCTTCGGGCGCCTGGCGGTAGCGCGTGAGCGCGGCCTCGTATTCGGTGACGGCAGTGGCGCCGTCGCCGCGGCGCAGGGCGAAATCGCCGAGGCGCTCGTGGTAGCTGGCGGGCTCGTGCCAACCCGGATCGGAGCGCGCCTCGCTGCGGGCGAGATCGGCGCGGATGATGGCCTCGGCGTCGTCGAGGCGTCCGGTGCGTTCGTAGATCGATGCGAGATTGTAGCGGGCGACGAGCGTGGTGGAGGCGTCGGCGCCGAAGCTGGCGGTGCGCAGCGCCACGATGCGTTCCATCAACGGCACGGTCTCGTCGAAGCGGCCGGTGGAAAACAGCACCCAGCAGAGCAGGTTGAGGGGGTTGGTGAGATCGGGATGGTCGGCGCCCAGCAGGGCGGTGCGGCGGGTGATCACGTCGCGCAGGATGGCCTCGGTTTCCGGCCAGCGGCCCAAGCGGCCGAGGGTGATCGCCCAGTCGGTGCGGGCGCGCAGGGCGTCGTCGGAGTCGGGATCGCGGGCGTCGAAAGCGAGGGCGACGGCGCGATTTTCGGTCTCGGCGAGGTCGGGTCGGCCGGTGCGACCGTAGTAGGTCGCGAGATCTTGGCGGGTGTGCAGCACCTCGGGACTGGTTTCGCCGAAAACGGTGCGGCGCCGGGCGAGGGAGGAGAAGAGCAGGGGTTCAACGCGTTCGGCGGGTTGCCCGAGGTAAAACCGTGCGTGGGCGAGCCCGTGTTCGAGCGTGGCGAGGCGCGCCTCATCGGTGGGTGGCTCGAGGCGGGCGCGGGCGAGCAGGCTTTCCCACAGATCGAGTGCGGTGGCGAAGTCGCGTTCGAGGGTGAACGTGAGCAGGGTGGCGTAGTCGGTGCGCGTCTGTTCGGCGGCGGGACTGACGTCGGTCGGGTCCAGCGTCGCGAGTTCCGCCGTGAGGGTCTGCTCGCGTTCCAAGGCGGTCGGTTCCGCCGTCGCGATCGCCCAGCCGATGAACAGAAGGATGAGGAAGGCGCGGCGCATGCGAAACAAGGGAATCGGGATCAGGCGCGAATGGGCGGGGGGCGGCAATGATTTTGCCGGTCGCCGCAACAGACGACCGCGAGTTCGCGTTCTTTTGACAGTGTCGCGCTCAACGAAACCGATTTTCATGACTCCTCCTGCTCGATCTTTCCCTCGTGGTGTCCGCCTCGTATTGGCAAGTGCCGCGGCCCTGTTCGCTTTGACCTCGGGTCGGGCTCAGTCCGGCGTCAGTGGCACGCCTTCGGGCGATATTTCCGCGCATATCGATTGGAATCTCACCGATCCTTCGGGTGGTCCCTATAATCACTTGGGCAACGCTTCGGGGCCGCTTAGAGCGACGTCCGACACGGTCATCGGCACGTTTCGCGGCAGCGCGTTGACGACCGTGTCCGGCAACGATGTGGCCGCCAAGGCGCTGAAGATCGTGTATCGCACCTCGAACCACGTGGCCGTCAGCAACACCACCACGTTGTCCACCTCGGCGAGCGCGTATAGCAACGACGTGATTTCGTTTAGCGGACCGGGTGGCGCGTTTTCGTTCACGCTGGTTCCGGTGGTGACCATTGCGACCAACACCTCGGGTCTGAACTTTCTCGGGGGCACGGATCTGAACGATTTTGCCTCGCTCAATCTCGCCAACTTCGAACGCAACGTGGTGAAAAACGAAGCCGAAGTTTACTTCAGCGGTTCCGTCAAAAACTCCAATGGCACCTTTGCCAACGCCTTCAATCAGGCGCTCTATGAGCGCGTCACCACGGGCGACACGTTTTATACCGCCAACGGCAATCCGCTCTACCGATCCGACTACAGCGCCATCGCGTCGATTGATTTTAATATGACCTCGGGGCAAAGCCTGCAGTTTGGTTCGAGCGCCTATGCTTATGCCGAAACCTTCTCGACGGTGAGTGATGGTTTCGGCGGAGCGGACGCCACGGCGTCGATTTCGTTCCGCATCGAAAACCTTACCCCGGGTTGGACGTTCACTTCGGCCTCGGGCAACCTTTACACCGCGTCTGCCGTCCCTGAGCCGGGGGCCTTCGCGCTGTTCGCTGGCTTGGGCATGCTCGTCTTCGCAGTTGGCCGGCGGAAGGGGCGGGCGGTATGAGGTTCGCGGCGCAGGTCGGGCTAGGCTTAGTGATTTTGTGGCTCGGCGCGGATGCGCGAGATCGAGCGGAAGTTTGGCGCCGAGGAGCGTCAGCTCGAGGCGCGCTTTGACCAGGAGCGTATCCAACTGCGCAGCACGACGCGCGAGCGTCTCGCGGCCGTCGAGCGCGAGTTGCAGGCCAAGATGGCCGCGGCGCTCAACACGATGGCGGCGAGTGGCGGCGCGATGAACCTTGGCGGCACCGCCGAGGCGACCTTTGCGAAGGCCGAAATCGAGGCCGAGATGGACTATTGGCTGGAGCCGTCGCTCTCCGCGCGGCAGCAGCGCGAGCTCGCCGCGATCAACCGCCGCCGGGCGCAGGTGTCGACCGAACTCGCGGCGCGCTACCTGGATGCCGGCGAAGATACCGCGGCGATGCGGACGCGCGTGCAGCAGGCGAGTGCGATCGAGGCGCGCTGGCAGGAGAAGCTGGACGAACTCGAATTCGAGCGATCGATCGAGACGGCGAAACTCCAACGCGCTCGGCGGCGGGCGGAGAATGAATTTTCGCGCGACCAGGCGGCTCTGCTGCTGCGCAACCTCGCGAAGGCGGCGGCCGATCCGGATGGGGCCGGCGCGGCCGCGGCGGGCGCGGGTCTTTTCGGCGCGATGGGCGATCCGGAAATGGTGGCGCTGCAGGAGAAGCGCGACGAAGCGATCAACGCCTGCGAGCGAGAGATCGAAGAGCTGTCCGCGCGCCTCGACGTCCGCCGCGCCGACCTCGAGGCCAGGCGCGACGACGAACTGGCGGAGGCGGCGGACGCTTGAGGCGGGCGGAGCGGTCAGTGGTGCCCGCGGTTGGCGGGAACGACGACGAGGACGGTCTGCATGGTCACGTTGCCGGCGACATCCGTGGCGGCGATCGTGAGGGTGTAGATCCGGTCGGCCTGGCCGTTGTTGCGTTTGGCGCGGAGTTGCAGGTCAAGCGGACCGGTGATCACCCAGTCGGAACCGTTGGACGCTTCGCTGCTGGTGACGCTGACGAGCGCGATCGACGCGATGCCGCTGGCGTCGGTGGCGGTCGCGGTGACGTGCACGGGAATCATCTTGCCGTTGGGCGGCCAGAGTTCGTTCGGCGATGCGCAGAGGGTCGTGAAGACCGGCGGCGTCTGGTCGATGACGTAGGTCGAGGTCGTGACGGCGCTGTCGGCCAAACCGGCGAGGGTGGCGACGGCTTTGACGGTCGCGCTTTGGGCGAGCGTGATGGGTCCGTTGTAGGTCAGGCCGTTCGTCGAGCTGGCCGTGGAGCCGTCGAGCGTGTAGCGGATCGTCGCGGCGGCGGTGGGCGACGTGAGCGTGAGACTGAGCGCTTGATTGTAGAGCCCGTCGGGGACGTTGAAGGCCGGGGCGGCGGCGGCCGGGAGCGGTGTGAAGGTGAAGGCGTCCGCGCCAATCAGGTAGCCGGTCGACGAGGGGTGCTTGCCGGTGGTGGTGAGGCGGATCGTATGGGGTCCGGTGGAGGCGAACACCACGGTGCCGAGATTGACGGAGAGGTAGAACGACGAGGACGCGTAGGGATCGATGACGCCGCCGAGTTGCACGCCATCGAGGAGGAAGGTGTGGCGCGCGCGCGAGCCGCCGGTCTTGTAGCGGAAGTCGAGCGTGTAGCTGCCGGCGGGCAGGGCGGGCGTCGTGTATTCCACGTATTGGCCGACGCCCGAGCCGTTGAGCTTGGACCACTTGCCGCCGCTGGCGGGACCATCGGATTCGACGGAGGTGCCGGCGCCGAAGCTGGTGAGCGCGAGGGACTCGGCTTCGAGCAGCTGCGTGGCGGTGGCGGCGCCGATGGTGTAGGTGGCGGGCGCGACGAAGCTCGGCGCGAGGTCGGAGCGGTAGGCGATGGCGTTGACCGTCGTCGTGGTGGCGACGGTAAACGGACCCTGATAGACCGTGCCGGTCGTAGGGGTCGGAACACTACCGTTGGTCGTGTAGCGAATCGACGCGCCGGTGGTGAGCGACGACAGGCCGACGAGTTGGGCGGTCGCATAGGTGCCGGCGGTCGGCGAAGGGCGGGGCGCGCGGGCGGTGCCGGCGAGCTGCTGGTATTCGATCTCGAGGCGACCCACGGCCTCGGCGGTCGACGGCGAGTTGAGGCCGAGTTTGAAGAAGCGGTAGGCCGAGCCCGCGGGCGGCGTGGCGAGGTAGAGTTGGCGCGAGCCGAAGGCGACGGCGCTGGCGGGAATGGGATCGTAGCTCAGGCCGTCGACCGAACCTGAAAAGGTCGGCGCCACCGTGCTCTGGTGGAGGTAGGCGGTGATGCCTTTCAGGGTGCCGTCGACGCTGTAGATCACTTCGCCAAGAGCGGAGGTGGTGCTGCGCTTCAGGAGGGCGAGGTCGTTGCTGGTGTTGTAATGGTTATACGCCTTGTCGATCTGCACGTTGGTCGTGCTGACGGGAAGCGAGAGATCGAAGAAGTTGTCGACCAACCACGTCGGGCCGACCGTGACGGGGCCGACGACATTGGACGGGGCGGAGGTGCCGGACGTGTTGTGGGCGATGACCCGGTAGAAGTAGGTCGCGTCGCGCTCGGCCGCGTCGTCGTGGTAGAGGCTGTCGGTGATGACGAGGTGTTCGGGAATGTCGGTGGCGAGATCCGCCCAGGGACCGCTGGCGGCGGTGGCGCGTTGGAGCGTGTAGCTCTGCGCACCGGTGGGGCCCTCCCATGAAATGTGGCCGACATCGGCGATGGGCAGCAGCGTCGGAGCGGCGGGCACCGGTAGCGGCGGTCGCGCGAGGCCTTGGATGGCGTAGGCGTGATCGGCGAGGATGTTCTGCAGGTTGAGCGCCTTTTGAATTTCCGGAAGGTAGCCGGCGGAGGCGGGGAAGCCGGGCCAGTTGAGATCCTCGAAGAGCGAGCCATTGTCGGAATGGCGATAGAAGCCACCCTCGCGATTGCGGAAACGGTGGCCCCACCAGTTGGAGCCGGTCGTGCCGTTGGCGATCTGGGTGTCGAGGAGCGTGTTCAACGCGGACTCGGTCGTATACATCGCGATCTCGCTCACGATGAGCGGGCGCTGGCCGGCGGTGTAGGCGCGCATGGCCTGGAGGGTCGTGGCGGGCGTGTTGAACGCCGGCAGGTTCACGTAGGTGTGGTAGCAGACGACGTCGATGTTGGGGTCGGCGAAGAACGGCGCGTAGAGGCCGTAGAGGTCGTCGGGGCGGTTGCGTCCGTCGAGGAACAGGTGGTTGGCGTCGATGCCCTTCACGAAGGCGGCGAGGTCGTGGAGCCAGGCGCCGCGGACAGGATCGGAGCCGATGACGAGTTCGTTGCCACTCTGCCAGCCGAGGATGGCGCGATCGTTTTTGTAGGCGACGCCGGTGAGGCTGTTGGTGCGGTTCAGGAGCTGGCTGACCATGTCCTTGAACTTCAGGTTGGCGGGACTGCCGACCACCCAGAAGTCGGCGCCGTAGGTGGCCGGGTCGCCGCGGTTGCTGTTCGAGTAGGCGATGAGAGGGACGTAGAGGCGGATGCCCTCCTCGTGACAGAGTTGGATCAGCCGATCGAAGGCTTGAAACGCCGCCTCGTTCGGGGTGACCGGAGTGGTGCTGACGTCGAACAAGTGATACGGGCTCGGTCCGTCCTGGGCGGTCACGCTGAAGGTGCGCATGACCTGCCCGCCCATTTGCTTCACCGTGACCACGGCGTCGCGCAACTCGTAGGCGTCGGGCAGGCGGAGCTTGTTGGTGCTTTCGAAGCCGGCGTTGGTGATGATCTGCAGCACGTCCGGCATGTTGGTGGAGATGAAACGAAGCTCGTTCGGACCATCGAACAACTGGTCGCCCGAACGGGTGACGAACGACGTGAACGGCGGTGGCGTGGCCGGCAAGGCAAGGGCGGACAGCAGGAGTCCGCACAGAATCGCGGGTGACACTTTCATGGGAGGGGCAGGGGTGCGCGGATCCGGAAATGAATCGACGGCCGCGGGTCGCGCGGCAGGTCCAAATTGCGCCCTGGCTTCGGGCGGCTCAAATCGCCCGACCGTCACACAGGTGACGTGGCGTGCTGTCACCACCCGTCAACTACAGGCGGCGTTACGAGCGTTGCAGCAGCTCGAGCAGACCGCGGTCGAGCCGGTGACCGTGCCAATCCTCGTAAGCGACGTCGGTGCGTTCGGAATCGAGGATGCCGAATTTGCTTTGGCCCAAGAAGTCCCAAAGCGACCAGCCGATGCCGAGGTCGTGGCAGACGCCGAGCACGTCGCCCAGCCAGGCGTGATAGACAGGCGAGGGCAGGCGATGGGAGCCGCCGGTTTCGCCCATGTGCACGCCGACGCCCTGGCGCAGCAAGTCCTGCCACGGGCGAGTGTAGAGCGCGAGGCGTTCGCGGTTCCAGGGGTAGCCGTGGTCGTCGATCATGTCGGGCCAGTGCGGCTCCGGCCAGTCGGTGCGGTCGCTCATCCAATCGACCCGGTGGTGGCTGATGTTGCCGGGCAGGTAGCAATGCACGCTTTGGTGCACGCCGAGCGGGATGAGCTCGGGCACGCAGAGGTTTCCGGCGCCGGCGCCATCGGCGATGATGAGCCGCGCAGGATTGTGACGGCGAATGGCGGCGACCGCCGGCGCGACGGCGTGCGCGTAGATCGCGCCGTTGAAGTTGTCGTTGGGCCAGGGCGCCTCGTTGAAAAGATTGAAGCTGAGGCGGTCGGCCGGGATGTCGCGGTAGCGCTTCGCGAACAGGTCCCAATGAAACGTGAAGGCCTCCACCGCCGCCGCGTCGCGCCACAGGATGAACGGCTCGGGCACGGTGCGGCCGGTGCGGTAGCCGGGCGCGTGGTGAAAACTCAGGCACACGTGCACGCCATGTTGGCCGCCGAACTCGACGATCTGGTCGATGAGGGCGAGCCGTTCTTCGTCCACGGCGAACGCATCCTCGGGCTCGATCAGGTCGCGGGAGCTGGACTTCCGTTGCAGCCAGTTGCGGTAGCACATGGGGATGCGCACGAAGTCGAAACCCCAACCGGCGATCCAGCGAAAGTGATCTTCGTCCGGCCGCAGCATCGCGTCGCCGGTTTGGTAGAGGTATTGGAGATTGAAGCCGCGCCAACGAGGTAATGAATTCGTGGATACGGACGACGAACCGGTGGACGAAGGCGCGGCGGCCAGCGGCAAGGTCGCCGCGAGCCCGGCGGTCGCGCCGAGGCGGAGGAACTCGCGTCGGCTCGGGTTCATGGCGCGGGGGTCCAGGCGAGTTCCACCCGGCTGATCGCGAGCTCGGGCGAGGTGGCGGCCGGCAACTCGATTTCGATCCCGACGGTCGCGTCGTCGTCGGTGGTCAGATCGTAGCGGATGCGTTGGCCGTCGGCGAAGGATTGGGACGGCGGTTCGACGGCGCGGCGTTGTCCGTCGGGACCGACGAGACGGAACTGCGGTCCGCCGTTTTCCGTGGCTCGCATGAAAATGGTCGCTTGGCGCAGGGCGCCCGGCACGCGGTAGGTGACGCGGCCGGCGCTCGCGGGGGCGGCGCGTTGCGCCACGCCGACGTCTTCCTGGAAGGCGGTGTGGGCGTAAGTGAGGAGCAGCTTCAGGTTGGTCGACGCGGCCCAGTGGGACTCGTCGATCACGTCGTCGACGATCCAGCGCATGGCGGGACGAACGGGGCCGATGACGTTGGACGGGGGCGATTCACCGGCGCCGTTGCCGGCGATGACGCGGTAGTAACTGGCCGCGTTGGGCGGGGCGGTTTCGTCGCAGAACAGCGGCGTATAGGTGGCGAGGTGATCACCGAGCGCGGCTCCGACGGTGAGCCACGGGCCGTCGGCGGACGTGGCGCGTTGCACGTCGTAGTTCGAGGCGCCGGCGGACCCTTGCCAAGAAATGTGCCCCGGGTCGGGGATCGGGAGCAGGTGCGGCGCTTCGGGCGCCACCGTTGGCACCGGGGGGAGACCGCTGAGGCGCGGCGCGTAGGTGTGCAGGATGCCGAGCAATTCGCGCTCGCGGGCGATTTCTGGAATCTCCACGCGCGGGTCGTCGAAGCCGGGCCAGTTCAGGTCTTCGAACTTCGAATCGCGGTCGCTGTGCTTGTAGAAACCGCCGTCGCGATTGTGGAAACGAATACCCCACCACATCGCGCCCACGGTGCCGTCTTGGTCGATCTCATCGAGCAACTCCCGGAGCGCGGCCGGCGAGGTATACATGGCGACCTCGGTGACGATGAGCGGCTTCTTGCCGCGCACCTGATCGCGGATGAGGCGCAGGGTGCCGGCGGGGGTGTCGGCTTCGGGCAGGTTTTGGTAGGTGTGATAGGAGACGGCGTCGATGTTGGGATCATCGAGGAATTCGTCGTAGTGATTGTAGACGTCCCACGGGCGGTTGCGACCGTCGATCAGGAGCTGGTGGGGCGCGAGGTGTTTGATGAACGCGGCGATGTCGTGGAGCCACGCCCGGCGGTCGGCGTCGTCGCCGATGACGAGTTCGTTGCCGGTGTGCCAGCCAAAGACCGTCGGGTCGTCGCGGTAGGGAATGCCGTTGAGCGAATTGGTGCGGTTCAGCAGCAGCGTGAGCATCGCCTTGAAGCGGTGGTTGTCGGGACTGCCGACCTTCCAGAAATCCTCGCCGTAGGAGGTCGGGTCGCCGCGCACGGCGCTGTTGTAAGCGATAAACGGGATGAGGAGGCGCACGCCCTCCTCGCGGCCGATCTGCAGCAGACGGTCGAGGGCGACGAGGGCGGTTTCATTGGCCACGACGCCGTCGGGCGTGAGGTGAAACATGGCGGCGGGAGAGCCGGTGGTGCTGTGCGTGAGGACAAAGGTGCGGGCGACGCGGCCGCCCATTTGGCGGATCGTGCGCAAGGCGTCGCGTTGTTCGAAGGCGTCGGGGATGCGGTAGCGATCCGTTTCTGCGTCGTTGGTGAATTCGTAGTTCGTGATGATCTGCAGGACATCCGGCAGATTGGCGGAAACGAAGCGATAGGGCGTGTCGCCGAGCATCAGCTGGTCGCCGTCACGGGTGACAAACCGGTCCATCGGTTCGGCCGGCGGCAGGGCGGGCGTCGCGGCGCGGGCGAGGGTTGTGAGGAGCAGGAAAGGAAGGAGGCGGGGGCGGAATACAAACATGACGGAAGCGGGTAACGAGGGAGTGAATACGTTCAGGCAGAGATCGACGCGGCCGGGGGACGCCGCAGGCCGACGATGGCGGCCC
>CAXBDS010000096.1:0-18375 GCA_963974355.1 uncultured Opitutaceae bacterium | reverse complement strand
CGCCAACGCGGCTCCGGCGATCTTGAACGCCAGACCCGCCGGAGCGGGTTCCCAGCCGGCGCCGGTCAGCGTGGTGCCGAGCATCGCCACCGTCGAAGTGACCCCGCGTCGAGCCAGCGCGACATGGAGCTTTTCCAAAGCCCGGTTAACACGCTTGCGTGCGGCGTCCTCGCTGAGCTTCACGGCGGATCCGATTTCGGAAAAGGTGCGGCCCGCAAAGAACCGCAGCACGATGACTTCGCGTTCGACCGGTTTGAGCAGGATGAGCGCGTCGTCGATCAGCGGCCGGAGTCGAGACGTCTCGTCGGCGGATGAGTCGGAAGCATCGGTGAGTTGCATGGAGTGGGCGGTCGCTTCGCGTTGCTTGCGCCGCCGTTCGCGACGGACCAGGCCGGCGGTGGCATGGTGAGTATTGACGTAGAGCCAACCCGCGAGAGACGCATGCTCCCGCAGCGAGGGCGCCTTGCGGGCCAGGGAAACGAAGACCTGTTGGGCCACGTCGTCGGCCGCGTGGGCGTCTCCCCCAACGCGGCGCAGAGCCGTGGCGTGGACCAGCCCGACATAGCGCTGAACCAGTGCAGTGAAGGCAGGCTCGGAACGATCTTCCACAAACCGGCGGAGGAGTTGGGCATCGGTATTCATGAAGATGGGTATACCTCAAGGCTGCCACCAATCCGCCCAACCGGACAAAATAAATGCTCCCCTCACCTGCCGGAGTCGGCCTGCGAGTTTGCCGACCATCCGCCCCAGCGGCGTCGCCTATCCCAATGCATCCAAACTGGCGCTCAGATGACCGAGCTTCTCGGGATTGCAAACGATGTAGATCGCCCGAATCCGTTCGCCGTCGAACTCGAAAGACAGTGCGTAGTGAACCTGCCCGCCTGAACGGACCACGAAGCCGGGAGCGCCATTGATGTTGATCAGTCGAGGCTTCACTCCGGCCATGAAACGTGGCCAGATCCCGAGCAGGAAACGGCTCACATGGTCCAGGCCGCGGATGGCGCGACCCACCGCCTTCACTTTACCGCCGCCGTCGCTGTAGACCGCGCTGTCGTCCGCCAATAGCGTGAGCACGTGTCGCATATCACCGGATTCAGCGGCGGCTAAAAACTCCTCCACGAGACGCCGGGCGCGATCCGTCGGCGGCGCGGGCGGTTTCACATTGGCCTGTAAGTGCTCCTTCGCGCGACGCACGATCTGGCGACAGTGGGCTTCGCTTTTGCCCACCATGCCGGCCACCTCGCCATAATCGTAGCCAAACACCTCGCGCAGCAGAAATACCGCCCGCTCCGGCGGCCCGAGGGTTTCGAGCATCAGCATGAAGGCCATGCTCAACGAATCGGCGAGTTCGGCCGCGCCCGCCGGGTCGACATCCGTGGCCGGCATCAGCGGTTCGGGCAGCCACACGCCGTAGTAGTCCTCGCGCTGGCGACGCGCCGAACGCAACTGATCAATACACTGGCGCGTCGTTGCAGAGACCAGCCAGGCCTTGGCCGACTGGATGCGAGCGATATCCTGTTTTTGCCAACGCAGCCAAACCTCTTGCAACGTATCCTCTGCCTCCGACACGCGACCCAACATGCGGTAAGCGATGCCGAAAAGCAGTGGGCGATGGCGGTTGAACGCGGCGAGCATGACGAGGGAAATTCAGACAACGGCGGGCGCGGCAACAGCCTGGTTTTTTTCCGCGTAAGCAGCGAGCCAAGTCTCGTAGCGGGTGGCACCGAGGCGAGGGTTGGGTCCGGGTCGCATGGTCTGATCATCGACCGGGATGTTGCCAAAATAGAAGGCGGTGGGATCGGTGATCACCGTCCGCGGGTCACGGGCGGCGGCAAGGAAACGACGCACAAACTCGTCCTGCGGGATCGATTCCGGTCCTGCCACTTCCACGGTGCCGTCCCGCGCGGCCGCGAGCGCGATCTCCCCCACCGCAGCGGAAACATCAGCCGCCGCGATCGGCTGCATCAGCGCCGAGACCAAGCGCACCGATTGACCCTCCGTCGCGACGTGGGCAATGCCACCGGCAAACTCGAAGAACTGGGTGGCGCGAACAATCGTGTAAGGCAGCGCGGCGGCTTTGATCAGCGACTCCTGCGCGAGCTTGGCGCGAAAGTAACCGCTGGCCGTCATGCGCTCCGTGCCGACCACCGAGAGCGCAACGAAGTGCCGCACCCCGGCAGCCTGCGCGGCAGCCAAGAGGTTGCGGGTGGAACACGTGAAAAAGTCGAGCACCGCCGCGTCCTCAAACGAGGGCGAGTTGGACACATCGATGACGGTGTGCGCCCCTGCGAGGGCGGCCGGGAGACCTTCGCCCGTGACGGTGTTGATGCCCTGCGAAGGCGAGGCAACGACCACGGTGTGGCCGAGAGAAAGGAGGTGAGCGACGACCGGCCGGCCGATAAGGCCCGTGCCGCCGACCACGACGAATTTAAGAGCGGAGGAAACAGCGGTGTTTGAGTTCATCACTCATTCAGACGAAACAGGAGTGCGTTTCGTGACAGCACCGCCGCTCGGCGGCAGAAAATGCCCATCGACACCCCCGAAACCTAACCGCGCTTCCTGGCCGACAACGGCAGGGCGAACCTCATACGTAAGCGCCGCCGCGCTCGCCCTCGAGCAGCTCCGCCACGCCGCGCGCGAAAGCATCGTCCGACGGGCCCGCCGAAGCGACGAAACTTGCGCGCGCCTTCACGTGATCCCGCGCATGCGGCATGGCCACCGCGCACCCCGCCCAGTCAAACATCGACAGATCGTTGTCGGCATCGCCGAAGCACACGACATGTTCCCGGGCGAGGCCGAGTTCGCCAGCCAACGTCGCGAGCCCCGTGCCCTTCGAGGCATCCGGCGGCACAAACTCAAAGACAAAATCATGCGAGCGCACCGTCGCCGCCGTGACGCCCGGCACCGGGTGGCCGCCCGACGTCACCAATGCATCGATACGCTCCGTCGCCCCCACCCACATCATTTTGAACAGCGTCTCCGCCTCCAACACGTTCGGCTCCACGAAGCGCACATTTGTCTGCGAGAGTCCTTCATAACGCGCCAGTTCGTCATCGTTGCGCCACGCCGCGATCTCGTCGTCCGTCGTGTAGGCGAAGACACCGTAACCCGCCGCGTGTCCGGCCTCCGCGATCAACGCCGCTTCGCCCGCCGCGAGATACGTGCGCGACAACACCCGCTCCCGCGCCACATCCGTCACTTCGCACCCCTGCCCGCCCACAATCCACGCCACCATCGGCAGATTGCGCGCGATTTTCACGATGTCCGCCGGATGACGACCAGACGCCAATACGACCACAAACCCGCGCGCGGCCAAGCGTTCGAGCGCGGCATAGTTGGCCGGATGCACCCGCCCCGATGGACCGAACAACGTGCCATCTAGATCGATTGCCGCTAAAAGCTTGCGCGAATTTGCAGTTTTTATCATATTTCACGCACAAACCGGCATAAACCCACATTTATCAAGCGGAAACTCGCATGCTCGCCCCCCAGCGCCATCAAACGATCCTTCGGCTACTCCGCGAACGCGGACGCGTTTACTCGACCGAGCTCAGCGAAATCCTCGGCGTATCGGAGGACACGATTCGGCGTGATCTTGGCGCCTTGGCCGGCGAAGGAGAGCTCATGCGCACGCATGGCGGCGCTGTGCCCCGCTCCGCGACGAAGCTCGAATTCAACGCCCGCTCCCGCGAGCACCTACCGGAAAAAGAACGCCTCGCGCGCCGCGCCGCCACGCTCGTGCAACCCAACCAAGTTGTCTTCTTCGACGCGGGCTCGACGGTGCTGGCCATCGCCAGCGCCCTGCCCTCCGACCTCCCCTTTACGGCGGTGACGCACAGTCTGCCCGCAGCCGTCGCCCTGGCCGACCTGCCCCACGTCGAGGTCATCGTGCTCGGCGGTCGTCTGCTCAAACGCGGCTTGGCGACAGTCGGCGCCGAGTCTGTCGAGCACTGCCGCCGCATCCACCCGGACGTATGTTTCATGGGTCTGGCCGCCCTCGATATCGAGAGCGGCATGACCGACCCGAGCTACGAAGAGAGCTTGGTGAAACGCACCATCATCGAAAACGCGTCGAAGGTCGTGGTCATCTCCACCGCCGATAAAATTGGCAGCGCATGCCCCTTCACCGTCGTGCCCACCACCGCGATTGATGTGCTCATCACCGAAGCCTCCCTGCCCACCGCCATGCAGGACGGCTTCGCCCACCTCGGCCTCGAAGTCATCGCGGTCGACACGACCAGCCTGGACCGTCAGAATACTCACTTATAACCCTCGCCCCATGCCCACCAAGCACCGGATTTACACGACCCCGTTCGCCAACGTTTACCCGGCCTACGTCGCCAAGGCCGAGCGAAAAGGCCGCACCAAAGCCGAAGTGGATACGATCATTGGCTGGCTCACCGGCTACACGCCGAAGCAGTTGGAAGCGCATCTGAAACAGGAAACCGATTTCGAAACCTTCTTCGCTCAGGCAGGCAACATTAACCCCGCCCGCACTCAAATCACCGGCATGATTTGCGGCGTGCGCATCGAAGAAATCGAGGAGACCACCATGCGCGAAATCCGCTACCTCGACAAACTCATCGACGAGTTGGCCAAGGGCAAAGCGATGGAGAAAATCCTGCGATCCTGATGGCAGCGCTTCCGGCCTGCCACTCAACGCCACGGTCGATTGACCGTCACCTTACCTGAACAGCTCGTTCAGGTAGGCGGCGAGGCGCACCCCCGCTTGTTCCAGGCGCTGGTCGACGATGGGAGCGCTCCGGTAGGCGTAGTCCCACGAGAGCGACGTCTGCCCCTCGGCAGGATAAATCGTGTCACGGATCGCCGCGCTTTCCGCCATCCAGACATTCGGGTCCGCCGTCGCCCACGCCTCACGTAATTCCGGCGTGATGCGCCGCGCCAAAAACGCCGCGAGTTCCGAATACGACAGCTGCCGATGCTCGATCAGCTTGCTGTCCCACACCGAGTGCAGGTTGGTGTGCTCCCCCATGAAGGTCACCTTCACATCGTTGCCGCCGCGGTCCGTGCCGTTGCCCACGTGCAACGGCTGGTGAAGATCGCCGACAAGGTGCACCGTGAAACGCAACGCGAGTTGCTTGTCGGTCAGACTCGCCGCGGGATCGCGTAAGGTCCGGGCGAAACTCTGCAGCGCGGAAAACGCATCGCCCTCCTCCGGCGCCCCGACCTCCGCGGGAGTTTTGCCGTCCGGCACCGTCACGTAATGCCACGGTGAGGCCGTGCGCTGCCAGAACGGCGCCGGATCCGAGCGCATTTCATCCGGCCAAGTCGACGCCTCCGCCAGCGTCTCGGTGCCGAGGATATCCGCCACCGCCTCGGCCGCCTTCGGGCTGAGCAGTGGCTGCGCCAGAGCCCCCGTCACCCGGTGTCCGATCGCCCCCCACGCCCCCGCCGACGTCACCGTTAAGAGGACCAATAAAGCAGCAATCGTAGCACGCATGAGGTGTGCCTCTCAGACGCTCCTTCACGCGTCAACGGCACATCTGGCCATCAGCGCGGCGGCTCATCCATGCTCCTCCGACAGCCGCAAAAAACTTAACCCCGCCGTAACACCGCCAGGCAACGTGACACTAGGCGCCCAACACAGCCCGTCCAGCCTGCGGCTTGGGGTCCGCCTACTTACAGCGGCAAGACCCGGGCCGACCAGAGCCCTGCTAGGTGAGCCGCTTCAATCGCGTCGATCAGGATGATCGCCGCCAAAAACCAGAAGACTTCGCCCAGTCCGCGTAGCAGGTGGCGCACCCCGATCATGCGTTCGCGATCATCACGAATCTTCACCCAACGCGGCCAAAAACGCGGCACCGCTGCTTCATAGTCGATAAACTGTGCGCCAAACATAGCGCTTAGGCGCCGCTCCTCGGCACGAATCATTCCCGCGTAATAGATGAGGTAAACAATCGCGGAAACCACGAGAAGCAACGGGCTCTGCAGACCCAGGCATGCGCCCAAAACCCCGAGAAACGAAAAAAAGTAGAGCGGGTTGCGGCAGGCGCCGTAGGGCCCTTCACGGCACAGTTCGGCATTTTTCCGCCCGCCGATATAGATCGTGCACCACATCCGTCCCAGCGCGGCCACAATCAACAGACCATAGCCCACCGATTCCATAACCTCATACCAAAAACGACCCAGTCCCGCCGGCACGGTAAAAAGTGCCGCCGCGATCCAGAGCAGCACGAAAGCCAGTGAGAAGGGCTTACGCAGGGATTCGATAGTTTGGGCGGGTAACATGATTTTTCATCAGACGAAAAACAGCACAGGGACGTTCAATCACTCTCTAAGAATTTCCGCCATCCCCAAAACCCTCATTCTCTGATTGTTCTAAAATAGGGACCTTTGCATCTATCACTGCAGCTGGTCGCTCTCTTATCCGCTCCCCGCACCCGGCACTTTCTTTTAACGAAGCCACGATTGTTCAATCGGCCCAAATCCCGCTAGCTTTAGCCCCAACCATGAGCACAACACCCGTCCCCAGCTCCACCTCCGATCTGCACCAAGCCATCAACCTGCGTCTCGGGCTGCTCGGGTGTCCAACCGCCGCCGATGGCTCCGAGGCCGCTTGGACGGATCTCACAGCCCCGATTTTCGCCCGGCATCGGGAAATGGCCCGCCTGCTCACCGATCGGCTCTGCCCGGCCGACCAACGCATCCAACACTTTCTTTCGCTCTATCTTTCCGAAGTCGGTCCTGCGCCTCGCCTGCCGCATCGCACCTTCGTCCTCGATCAGCCCGGCCTCGCGCGCGAGCTCTCCCTCCCGTCCGACGGCGACGCGTTTCAATCCGAGCTGCTCTCCAGCTACCGCCTGCGCAACGGTGTTCTGCACAACCCTGCCAACGACCGCCGCACCACGAAGGGCGTGTTCCACATCGCCGATGGCGGGCTGCCCGTGCCGGACGACAAGTTCGAGGTGCCCAAGGCCGCGTTCGCCAAGATGCTCGAATTCGCCCTGCAACCGCCGAAGGAAAGCCTGCGCCTGCCCTTTACCGCCGGTCGGGCCGAAGAGGCTTCCTGCATGGTTTCCCTGCTCTTGCGCCCGCTGGTCGTGCCCGCCGTGCCCGGCTTCATTTCCGAGAAACGCATGGAAACCCGGTTCTTCGCGCCCGGCGCCCTCGTCGCCAACCTCGACTTCGTCGAAACCATCTTCGGCAATGCCGGCGACCCGTTTCTCCCCGACCACGACGCCGCCCTCGACGTCGACGGCTGGTCCGGCCACACCGGCTGCGTCATTCTCGCCCCGCACCTCGTCGGCGTGCCGAAGGTGTTGCTCGGCCTGCCGCATCGCGATCTCGCCACCCCACGCCAACGTCGCGACGGCATGTGCTGGGAAAAGGAGGACGAGCTCTACAACGGCGGCTCCGCCTTCAAGCTTTGCGCGCGGGATCATCGCGGCGTGGTCGTGACCCTGATCGCCGACAACTACTTCGGCTACTGCAAGAAAGAGGTCAAAACCCAGATCTCCTACGCCGCCAACCTCTACGGCCTCGCCGAGGAAGAGCACGCCGGCGGCGCCTTGGTTTACCCGAGCTACGATCTCGGCGACGAATTCCACGGCGACGTGCACGTGCAATCCCGCGGCCACAGCTTCGGCGATTTGCCGCCCTCCTCGGCGAGGCCATCGACGTGCAGGCCAAAGGCTACGCGATTGACCGCGCGTATTCAAATATCCTCTACGTGCCTGAGAATGTGCGCTTCGACCTGAAATCGCTCACCGTCTCATGGCTTAACGCCGACGACACCGAAACCTCCCTGCCCTTGCTCGCCGGGCACACCTACGTGCGCCCTTCCGGCTACCGCGTGCAGATGGAACAGCCCGCCGGCCGCACCACCTGGCACCTCGTCGGCATCGTCGCCGAGCCCACCCTTTGCCACAAACCCTGCACCGTTTCCGGCGGCGGAAAATCCGAGATCTCGAAAGCCATCACCGACGCCATTCTACCGGGACCGGTTTTCGTTGCCGACTTCGACGCCGATTTCATGCGCGTCGCCGATCTGCTCGCGCACGATTGCAGCCACCGCTTCCGTGACCCCGAGAAAAACGGCCAGGACACCCGCCCTATTCTCAGCCCGGAACGCTCACTCGGCTCGGTCATCAAACTGCTCACGCCCGCCGAGCGCGACTACACCGATGAGTTCAACGCCTGGCTGCGCGACATCCCCCAATACGTGAAAGAACTGCTCTTCGTCGTGAAGCGCCACTATCGCAGCGAATGGGGCGCCGATTGGCGCAGCCACTTCTCGGTCGACATCATCAACGGCCGCCCCGGCAACGAGCTCAAATGCGACGGGCACAAGCTCGTTTCCAACTACCTGCGCGTCGGCTATGATACCGACGGCGCTTGGCGCGTCTTCGGCCTGCGTGGTGATTTTCATCCCGCCGCAAAGGTGCAGATGGAAGACGACATCACCGCGTCCGTGGTGGTCCCGGCCGACCGCCTGTCCCATCTCAATCCCGCCTACCATCAGGGCTCCTATAAGTTCGTCGAGAACTGCGAAAGATACCTGTTCCAGCGACCGGACGACGCGATCCATCGGGGCTACGACAAACAAACCGAACGGGATATGTCGGGTCCGGCCAACTTCATCTCCAACTTCGCGCCGCTTGATCAGGCTGCCGCCATCGCCCTGCGCGAGGAAGCCGTGGGTTACACCGCGTTCACGCCCCCCATGCGCGACCTGATCGCGACCGCGGCGGATGGCAGGCCTGGTCCCGCGTATTTCGTTTCCTCCGCCCACCCGCGCATCGTCGATGGCAAACCGTCCAAAAATCCGCGCTACCTGCAAAAGCGGCCCGACCACGTCGATCCCCGCTCCGCCTACCTCGGCTCCGTCGCGACGCGCCTGCACCGCCGCATCCCGGCCGGCGAACCGTTGCACACCCCCGTCAACGCCGTCGTGCCCGGTCGCCGCAACAACCCGCCCGAGCCCGGCATCCGCCCGCTCGCGGTGTATGGGCCGATCCACTACATGGAACTGCCCGAGCTGTTTATCGAGTGCATCAGCTCCATGACCGGCAAGTCGCCGTCCACCACGGGAGCCGGTTCCGAAGGCGCCCTCACGAAGGGCCCGTTCAACGCGTTGCCCGGCATCATCGACCTCAACGCCGCGCTCGTTTCACTGCTCCTCACCGAAGACGCCGCCTTCGTCTCGGCGGCCGGCTACGTCGGGCCCAAATGCCGCGTCGATCACGACGTCAGCCTGCTCGTGCCCGAAGTCTGGTGCCGCATGACACCGGCGGAACGCGAACCGGCCTTCCTCATTGAGCACGGCTATGTGGAGCGTTGCGCCGATTTCGAACACGACGGCAAAACGGTGCTCGCCGGTCGGCTCGGCTACCGCATCACCGCCAAGTTTGTGCGCGTGTTTTTCGGCCGCGTATTCAACCACCCCCATGTCGTGTTCACCCCGGCGATGCTGCGCCCCGAAGAACAAGACCTCGCGATCTTCGTCGACGGCATGGACAACATCTGTGCCACCCACGTGCGCGTCGCCGAAAGCTATTTCAACGACGGCAGCATCGCCCTGGCCTGCCCACCGCTGAAAGCGTTGCTGGAGATCATGGCCAAGGGCCAAACCGCCGACGGGCTCACCCTGAGTGCGCCCGCCGTGCGTGACTTGTTTACCCGCGAGGCGCTCATCACCAGCGACTGGTATCGCGCCCGCCTCACGGCCAAACAGGACCAGCAAAAGGTCACCTGGGCCCACCACGTGAAGAGCCTGGAACTACGCCTCGACCAACCGGCCTTCGCCGACGTCGCCGAGCGCCTCGACCTGCGCGGACGTCTTGCCCGCGCCCGCGAAGCCTTGGCCGAAGCCGAAGCCACCACCTACGTCGACGCCCTCACCGGCACCCTCGGCGTGCAACCGCTCTAGGCCTTTGCGTTGACGCGAGCCGCCGCACCTCGGCGCGCCAGCTCGTCCCACGCCGCGAACAACGCGATCACCACCGCCGTCCCCGCGAGGAGGGAGGCGGGCAACGGCGGGCCCGTGCCTGACCAAATGGACCCCAGACCGAAACCGAGGCCGCCCACGACGCCACTGACCGTCGCGATGGACCGGGACCGGCCGCCCCGAGCGGCATAACAAAGCGCCAGCACGACTCCCCCGGCCAGCGCGGCCTCGGTGGCCCCCCCCCAGAATCGTCCGAGCACGACCAGAGCCAAGCCGATCACCGGCAACACCACCCGCCACCCGCGATCCAGCGCCAGCCCCGTCGCCACCGCCGCGCAGCCGCCCAGCAAGGCGCCCGCCGTCGAGGCGCCATGAAATTCCATCGCCGCAAGACCCACCACCCCCAGGAGCATGATTAACCACCGCAACGCACCCGCCGCGCGGTATTCGCTCTCTGGTGACACGGAGGGCTCTTGCGGTTGCAGAAACGGCGCCGCCAGCGAGGCCGTCGCGACCAGAAACGCCGTGATGATGGTTTCGCTCCGCGCCGACACCGCCAGCTCGGCAAAAATCCAATCAATCCCACCCGCCAAGCCAACCCCGAGCCCCAGAATGCCCCCTAATCCCACCGTGCCGACCGTCGGCCGCAGCAGCGCCAGCACGACCACAGCCATCCAGCCCAGCGAAAATCCGGCCACGCCCGCCACCGCGAGCACCATGGACCACGACGTTGTCGCCACCATCAAGCCCATGGCGGCACCCACCGCGCAGCCGCGAAATGCCCAACTCAACTGGGCCTGCGCGCGCAACAAATTGAAACGCCACCCGGCCAACCCGCTGCCCGACGCCACCCCCAGCGCGACCATCAGGCCCAGCCCCCGCGCCCGCCACCCCGCGTCGATCATCAAGGGCTGCGCCAGTTCAAACAGAGTCCCGCCAACGAATCCCACGCCAAAAAGAGCGCCGATTGCGACCACCGCTCCGGCCGCAACCCACGTCGACCGCTCCACGTTAAAATCTGTATCTCCGCGCATAATAATCCCCATCGCTGCCGCAGCATCCCGCCCGGGGCAACGCCCAACCCGCATCCGGCGGAGGTTCGGGCCGAGTTCACACCGCGCACCGCCCTTTAGCTGACAATTTGCAATTCCCTTTCAGGGTTATATGGGCCTAGTTACGAACCCGATGCTCACCCTTCGTCCCTTCCTTGGTTCGGTCGTTGCCTTCGTGGTCCTCGCCGCTCCGCCGCTCGTTCGCGCCCAAGACCTCACGGTCACCCCCATCGAATGGCTCGAACCCAATGACGCGCCGGACACCTTGCCCCACTTCCTGCGCAATCCCCAACCCTCGTCGGTGCCGGAGGGCCTGCGCGAAGCCGACGGACCGGCTTACATCGAATATCGGTGGACACTCGACGATGACGGAACCCACGTCGGCATAGGCACC
Organism: uncultured Opitutaceae bacterium; assembly: GCA_963974355.1. Taxonomy (GTDB): domain Bacteria; phylum Verrucomicrobiota; class Verrucomicrobiia; order Opitutales; family Opitutaceae; genus Actomonas. Next base: position 7,022 of record CAXBDS010000096.1, on the reverse strand, counting down.
TTTGCAACGCACCCGCTCCTGCGCGACGTCAACAATGAGCGTGTCAACGGCGGCGTCCTCTCCCCCGCCCGGCGCAATGGCAAAGCCGTCGCCAGCGAGGTGCGCCTTTACGTCATCTTCAACCCAAAGGCTGCCAGCAAACGGGGCTCCGAAGCCATTCCCCGCCTCCTGCGCGTGGTCTCAGCCGAGCTGCCCGCGACCCACTCGTCGGGCAACCCCGGCCCCCAGGTCCTGACGGTCGAGGTCGACGTGGATGAGACCGGAAAGGTGACCAGAGTTTATCCGAAATTCGAGGCGCCGCCCGACGTGACCAACGCCGCCCGGCTCGCGGCCCGACGTTTCCAATTCGCCCCCGCCCGCCACGACGGCGAACCGACCGCCGCCCGGATCGAGGTGCCCGTGATCCTCGTTCCCGGTCGGGATCCGACGGCGTCGCGCAACTACACTCCGCCGAAAGCGATCAAACAATCCCGCGCGCAATACCCCTTCGACCTGCTCCGGTCCGGTTTCGGCGGCGAAGTGCTCGTCCAGTTCGAGGTCACCGTGGAAGGGCGCACGCGCAACGTCTACGCCCTGCGTTCCCAACACCCGAGCTTCGACGAAGCCGCGGTCGATGCCGTCGAACAATGGCGTTTCAAACCCGCCACCGTAGACGGCAAACCCGTCAACACCCGCATGCGGGTGACCATGATGTTCTCCGTCGAAGGATTGGACACCAAGCCTTGGACGATCGAACGACCAAAGAAATTCTCCGACCAGCTGCCCGTCGCCTTCCACTGGGAAACCGCCCCGGAGCTGATCGGCTACAACCCGCCGGTTTATCCCCGCCAGGCGCTCGCCGAGAAAAAGGAAGGCACCGTGAACATCGCCTTCGTCATCGATCCGTTCGGCAACGTGATCGAGGCCACCGGCGTCGGTGACAGTGATCCCGAATTGCAAGCGGCGGCGATCGCGGCCGTGACCTCATTCACCTTCAAACCCGCCAGCCAGAAGGGCGATTCCTGCTTCGCCATGGTCGCGATGGAATTTCGTTTCAATACCAGCGGCCGCGGGGAAGTTCCCGTCTCGCGAGATGATCGGCGCCTGGTGAAGATCCTCGCGGAATCGCCGAGCGAACTCGTCGATCTCGGCCAGCTCGACGCGCCGCCGAAACCGATCGCCCGCAAACCCCCGCAAGCTCCGCCGGAACTGCGCAAAACCGGCGGCAAGGGCGAGGCGATGATCGAATTTATCATCGACCGCAAAGGCTTTGCCCGCCTGCCCAAGGTCATCGAAGCCACGTCACCAGAAATGGGATACGCCGCCTGTCAGGCCGTCGCCACCTGGCGTTTCGAGGCGCCCCGGCGCGACGAGCAGCCGGTGGACGCCCTCGTGCGCATTCCCGTGGTGATCTCGATCAACTAGGCGCGACCCGATCCAGCCGGGATCGCGCCGGCCCGGCCCTTCCGCATCACCCCGCCGGGTCGTCGTTAAAGCGGAGTTTCTCCTGCTCGCGATCGAGGTAGCTCACGCCGTTCTTCAACCAATCGGGCGCCGGCGCGCCGCGCAGATAGTGATCGAAGAATTGCCACATGCGTTTGCTGAAATCCTTCCGGTTGGAAAGGCGCGACACGCCGTGGCCGTCCTGGCGATAATTGAACAGCCAGACGGGCTTGTCGTGCCGCCGCAGCGACAGAAAGAACTCGACCGATTGGCTGAACGGCACCGCGCCGTCCCGGTCGTTGTGCAGAATCAAAAACGGCGCGCTCGCCTGCTGCGCCTGAAACAGCGGTGAGTTTTCGAGATAACGTTCCGGCGCTGCGGCCAGCGACGGACCGATGCGGCTCTGCGACTGCTCGTATTGAAAAAGCCGGGGTTGGCCGGAATACAGGCGGATGCCGCCGTAAGCGCTGGTCATGTTGCTCACGATCGCGCCGCCTTCCAACGCCGCGAAACGCGGGCTGTGGGTGAGCAGATAGGCCGCCGTGTAGCCTCCCCACGACGAGCCTTGGTAACCGATGGCGTTTTCATCCACGTAACCGCGCGCCTCCACCGCGTCGAGCGCCGCGTGAATACAGTCCAGCGCATCCGCCCCCGGCTGCCCCGCGGTGTAGGCGATGTCGGCCAGCATGACGATGTAACCGTTGCTGGTGTAGATCGGGAAACTGATGTTGGAACCGGGAATCGGCGGAAAAAATCGATGCACGATCTGCGACAGGCGCTCGTAGGTGTAAACAATCAGTGGATACTTTTTTGCCGGGTTAAAATCAGCCGGCAGATAGAGGGCGGCCTGCAGCGGAACGCCGGCGGAATTCGTGTAGTCCATCATCTCCGCATGCCCCCACTTGAAGGCGGCCAACTGCGATTGTCCGTCTGTCACCCGGCGCGGCGCGGACAACTCTTCATCGGTGACCCACACGTCGGGGAACTCGTCGAAGCGCGAGGCCGTGAGCAACAACCGGTCGGCTTCGGCGGCACGCCCGATGTAGGAAAAAGCGCAGGCGCGCCACAGCAGTTGCCGCGGTTCGGCGGCGCCCGTCGCAAAGCGCAAGAAACCGGTGGAGCGATCATGCTCGTCTTCGCCCCGCACCGTGAGCGGGCCCGCGAGATCCACGCCTCGGCGAGGCTCGTCTTCGTCCCGCCGCGAAAAGTCCTGCCGCCGCAGCACGAGGCCGTGGGCCCGGCCGTAACCGTGGGTCAGGTTTTGCGCCGCACGATCATCCAGAAAAACCTCCCACAGATCGTAACGATCGTAGAGCAGGACGGCCGCGCTATCCTCCGTCCACGGCGCCGGTTCGGGCTGGTCGTGAAGCTCGTTGTAAAACGGCACGGGGAGATCCGCCGTGAGCGACCGCGTTGCGCCGGAGTCGAGCTCCAGCAGGTGCCACTGCCGGTCGGCGTAGTAGGCGGCGTGACGACCATCGGGCGAAAGCAGGAGCGACACCGAGCCCTCGTCGCCGGTGCCGCCGCGCAGTTTGGTGAGCACGCGACGACGGCCGCCCGTTGCCAGATCAAGCACCTCAATATCGGCGTAAGTCCCGTCGTAATCGCGCAGGCGGTAGTAGGGACGGTAGTCAATCGCGAGCGCCCGATCCGCCTCGTCCGCGATGAGCACGTCGGGTGTTTCCACCGTGCCGATCTGCGTGTAGTGCCCGGAGGTGAGATCGACGACCGCGCGGTAGGAACGATCGCGTTCCACCTCGGCGAGCACCTCTTGCCGAGGCTGGATGAGGTCGTCATTCCAGCTCCAAATATCGGCATCGACGCGTTCCTCCGGATCGGCGGGCAGCGCAACGTTTTCCGGAGGCGGAGGCGCCACGCCCAGCAACAGCTTCCGGCCATCCGGCGTGAAACTGAGGCCTGCCTTAGTGCTCACGATCATTCCATCGGGGACGCCCGCCGTGGCGGCGTCGACGATGGAGCGCACGGTGGACTCGCCGCGTATCCAAAGCTGGATGCGGCGTCTCGGCTGAGCCGCGTCAGTCTTATCTTCGGTCACGAAGGCGAGCTGCGACTGCGGCGCATCCCACGTGAGCTTGCTCACGGTTTCTCCCGACGATTGCAGCACGATGGCCTCCGCGTCATCGGTCGGATCGAGCACCGCGAGCGTGTGGTGATCGAGTCCATCCGCCGCAACATACACCAGCGTGCGGCCATCCCGCGCGAGCGTGAAATCGGTCACGTGCGGGATCTCGCGGCGACGCCCGCCGGCGAGTTCGCGCACGACCAGCATGTCGCCCTGGGGAGCGGCGTTCGCGCGCGCAGACGCCTCGTCAGGTGGCGGGTCCCCCTGCACGGGCGACGCCGTCAGGTAGGCGAACACGCTGCCCCCACGCCCCGGCACCTGCACGGATTTGACGGGGGGAAGGGTTTCAATTTCACCCGTGCCGAGGGTTGTCACGAGCAAGGGACGGCCCGGCTTCTTCGCTGCTTGGTCGATTCGCGCGGCGACCTGTTCGGCGTGCGCGGGCAACGCATGCGTGATGAGGAATTGGCTGTCCCCGGTGAACGCCAGCGTCACCTGCGGCGAGGACGGACGTTTCTCCGTCGGCGAGACCGGCTGCGGGAACGGCGGCGGTGGCGTGGCCCCCGCCGAAGCGTGCCAGCGGCGCTCGCCATCGAGTTCGCGGACGACCATGGTGCCGTCGCCTTCCTGCGGCATCTCCACGGTCGCGAGCCATCGTCCGTCGCGCGATATCGTTGGGCTGGTTATCTCATAAAACTCCGCGCTGTCGGCAAAGGTCAGCTTACGGGGCGAGGCGGTTTCGATGGCGCGGGCAAGACTGGAAAAAACGAGGACTAGACTGCACGCAACGCGGCGAACGAAGGGGGTTACCATATCGTCCCGAGGGAAGACCCATGCATCCGTCGACCGCAAGAACCGACATCCCGGTTGCGGACACCATATCGGCGAAGGCGTTAGCGCGACATGAGCAGCGGGATGCTCGCCTCCGCGAGAAACGAGCGCGTGACCCCGCCAAAGATAATCTCCGTCGAGCGCGAGTGACTGTAGGCGCCGAGCACGATGAGATCAGCCTGCGTCCGGCCCGCCTCGTCCATGATGGTCTCGGCGACGGACCGCCCGCCCGAGGACAAATGCCGGACGTCGACCTTGGCCCCATGGCGAGTCAGATAAAGGGCCACGTCGGCACCAGGCTCTTCGCCATAGGCGATGTCGCTTTTCTCGGAATCGACCACGAGCACCGTCACGACTTCGGCCGTCGTGATCGCCGGCATCGCATCACCGATGGCGCGACGGGCCTCGCGGCTCGCATTCCACGCCACCACCACGCGTTTGCCCGGAGGCGCACCATTCCAGTCATTCGGCACGATCAACACCGGCACACCACCCGAAAACAGAACGCGCTTGGACGACCACCCCGTCGGCAAACCATGGGCGATCGGATGCCCCACGACGATCAGATCACAGTGCAACGAGTTGAGGAAAACCTCTTCTTTCGCCCGATCACTCCAGAGCACCCGAAACTCGCCGTTGATATCGAAAGCCTCCGTGAGCGCCCGCAGATGTTTGCCCGCTGCCAGGACTCGTTCCCCATCGACTTCGGCCTGGTGCTCGAGCTCCGCCTTGATCGCATCACCGCGCGTAAACGAGGCCTGCGGAACTTCAGACTCGGCCCGCGTAAGACCGTAAATGCCGATGAGGTGAGCGCCGTGTTTCGCCGCCAACTGCGCGGCATACTCACCGAGCTTTTTGCTCGCGGGGGTATTATCCAAAAACACGGCGATATTTTTCCAAGCGGAGTGGATCATAGGGTCACATTACATACACTCCTGTATGTATAGAGTCAAACGGCCCACCCTAAATAGCGGATGGATTCCGGCGCCTCCGTGTCGGCCCTACGCCCTTTTCCGCACGGTGGAATCCCTAGCAAACGAATCCAGCAAACGGTCGATACACGCGAGTGCCGTCGGCCGAAAATCGCTCCGATCCGTGCGACGGACGCCTTGGTCGATCAAACCATACATCATGCTTTGCAAGGCGATCGCGGCCGTCGCAGGTGTCCACGTCGCCGCCAGCCGCTTCTCTCGCCGCACGCGTTTCAGCAGGACCTCAAACGTCTCGTGCGAACGAAACAACTCACTGCGATGCCCTTCCGCCAAATCGTAAAGGTCGCCCAGCGATTCCTGGCCGTGCATGATGATGCCAAACATGCGCTGGCGAGTCTGATCCACGACGAAGAATTCAAACACCTCCCTGCACCATGTCCGCAAGGTCGCGATCCCATCCAGCTTCTGCTCGGCGGCGCGCTGCAGGACCGCCTGATCCTGCAAAAAATGCACCCGCTCGATGAGCGCGACCAACACCGCTCGTTTATCCCTGAAATGGTGATAAAAGGCTCCTCGGGTCACGCCCGCTTGCCGCGCGATGTCCATGATCGAAGTCCGCGCGGCGCCACGTTCCCAAAACAGCCGCTCCGCCGCGTCCAAGAGCGACGTCTTCGTCTGTTCGGCGACGGCCTTCGAGTTGCGCATGCGGGAAGTCGGGCGTTTTAGCGCCCCACCTTCAAGCGCTGAAACGAACTCCACCCCGCCCGGCCCCGCACCTCCGCCTCAGATCGCCTTTACCATCATCCAGATCGAAATTGACATCATCATCAGGTTTTCGGTCAGCGAAACGAATCCGAGCGGCACACTGCTGCCGCCCCCCACGCACGCGCAGTTCAAGTCTCGTTTCTCCATGTAGACCGCCTGAATCACCGACACCGCGCCGATGGTGGAAACGATCAGCGCCGCCGGAGCCGCGATCCACGTAGCCAATCCCGCGATCATCAGCACCCCGGCGCCGGCTTCAATAAATGGATACACGTAGGCGTAAGGCACATAGTGTCGGGCCACCACATCGTATTGCACGAAGCCGGTGGAAAACGAGAGCAGGTCCTGCAGCTTGAGGCTGCCCAGCACCGCCATGCTAAACGCGACAAACAACTCCACGACACGCAGGATCGACAGCGAGCCCTCCCAGCCCCAGCACGTGGTCAACGCCAAGCCAAAGGTGACGGCGAACACCGCGAGGATCGGCTGATAGCTCTCCCCTTCCTTCGGGTCGGGGCCTTTGCCCAAGTGTTCACGCAATGCGTCGAATCCCCCGAGGTGCTCGCCGGCAATGAAGATCTGCGGCGTCTCGTCATAACCGTGCTCCCTTTTGTAAGCTTCGTTGGCCTCCGCGGTTTTCAGCAGATGGTCCTCCACCTCGTAGCCGTTGCGCTTCAACAAGTCCTTGGCCTTGACGCCCCAGGGACAACGATGCTGGGGCGTGACCATACGATAAATGGCAGCAGGTTTACTCATCGTGCCAGAACCGACCCCATTGAGCCGGGATGGTTCGCCTCTTTTCCGAGCCGCAGATCTGGCCGCGCCCTCCGAACCCGCCTCGCCGCCCGACGAAGCTTGCAGGCCCTCCCGTCCTTGGGCGACCGCTCAGCACCGGGCGCTCCGTTGGGCGCGTAGATTGCGCATCGCGCTGCCGCGCGATGAGGAAGCTGTTTCGCTCCCGCTGCTCTCGTCTCATCAGACCTCGCCCT
>CAXBDS010000095.1:0-18523 GCA_963974355.1 uncultured Opitutaceae bacterium | reverse complement strand
CAAACAATCGTGCTCACTTTGCTCCAACGCAGTTGCGCACGGGTATCCAGATCCCAATACGGCGCCACGTAATCGCGCATCGTCACGGCCGACAAGCTGTTGATCGCCGAGTCCAGACTCGACATCGCCGCCGCCAACACGGCGGCCAGAATCAAGCCCTTCAGCCCGACCGGAACATAGAGCAAAATAAACTGCGGCACCAACGCGTCGAGACGGTCGGCCGGCACGGCCGCCCGCAGCTCCGGGCTCATTTGATAAACCGCCCCCAAAGCCACGCCCAAGCCCACGTAAAGCAGCGTAAGCGGCAATCGCGCGACACCGTTGAGCAACAGCGCCCGTTTCGCGGCGCCCGGGCCGCGCGTGCAAAGGAGACGCTGCACCTGGCTCTGGTCGGTGCCGTAGTAGGACGAGTAGAGGAAAAAGCCGCCGATCAAAAACGCCCAAAACGGCGCGGTCGCTTCATCCCCCACGCCCCACCGCGCATCGATGGCCCCTCGCCGCGCCGGCTCCAGGGCCGCCCACGCCTCGCCTGCTCCCCCGACCATCGACCACGCGAGGCCGACCGCAATCACCACGCCGACCACGATCAATCCAAGCTGGATCACATCGGAGATCACAACGGCTTTGATTCCCCCCAACGTGTCGTAAATCACCGCGGCCAAACCGATGAGCAGAATCGTGGGCGCCAGCGTCCAACCCAACATCGAGGCGACCACAACGGCCGTGGCGTAAACCCCCACGCCGGTGCCGAATCCCCGACTGCCCAAAAAAATCAAACTCAGAAACCGCGCCGTCCCCGAACCGAAACGCATCCGCAAAAACTCGAAAACACTCACCAATTCCAGCGAACGGAAATACGGCACCAACACCGTAAGCACAAAGATCATGGCCAGGGGCACGGCCAACTCGTATTGCAGCCACGTCAGCCCCCCACCCGGCCGCAGCGCGACGAAGGCCGGAATCGATACAAAACTGATCGCCGAACTCTGCGTCGCGACCACCGAAATGCCGACCGCCCACCACGGCAAATTCCGCCCGCCCACGTAGTAATCGGTCTCATCGCGCTGCCCACGGGCCAGCCCCACACTCAAGCCAATCATCGCGACCAAATAGGTCCCGATCACCACCCAATCCCATGTCGCCATCAACGCTGGGGCGACCGCGGCGCAAGGCGGTCTGAACGAAATTTGTCGGGGTATTCCACCCCACGCGAACAGCAGACGACATGCCGTGCATCTCGTTAACTTTTCCCCTCGCGTCTGAGCCGCCCATGCCGGAGCGCAGACGCCCGACCGAACGCAATGCCGGAAATTACGCACTTGACGCCGGGCCGCTTCCTCGGCGGTGCTAAGCAAAGTTTCATGCTTCTCGCTTCCGCCAACGTCTCCTCCGCTAAATCCGCCCACGTCTCCGTGGTCGCGATTTCGGCTGTAGCCGTTACGCGCCAGCCGCGAGGAGTCTGAACGTTCTCAACAAGAATTTTCGCCTCCTCCGGTTGTTACCGGGGGAGGCCTTTTTTTGAGGTCACGCCGGTCAAGCCGCCGGAATCGGGCGAATCCAACCCGCCGATTCATGACCACCACCGATCAGTCACCACCTCCATTTCCGCCTGGAAATGCGATGCCCTTCCTTGATGCGCGCTATGATCGCATCATTGCCAACCTGACCCGCCGCCTCGCCCTGCGACCACCACCCCCGCGACCCCGTGGCGAACCAATTCACGATTTTTTTGTCCTCAGCTTTTTCCAAGCTGAAGAACCCGCGGACGACACCTCGGCGGCCCTCTGACGCTCCACGTCCGCCCCTTCCTTCCTTTTACTGATTTCCGCCATGTCCCTTCGGACGCCTCCCTCCCTCGCGCAGCCGGTCAACCGCCGCACCTCCGCCATCCGCTCGAACCCCATCGCTGTAGCTCGGTGCCATCGGTTCGGCCACCATGACCTCAGTCCCGATGCCCTTCTCAGCGTCGCTCGCCTCCAGGCACGGCTAAGTCATGTCTCCGTCGTGGACTCCAGCGTGCAATCCGACGCCGCCTCACGGCGTCAACGACACCTCTCTTAAGGGATAATTTCCCAGTAGATTATTGGTCCAATTCTTCACCTCCGGGCGGAGCAGGAACACATTGCTGTAGTAGTAAATCGGCGCCACCGGCGTGGCCTCGGTCAACCGGGTTTCCATGGCGTGAAAGATCTTTGCCCGCGCCCCCGGCTCCGTCTCGTTTAGCGCCGCCTGCAGCATCGCATCGTAGTTCGCGTCAGACCACTGGCCGACGTTAAAGCCGTGGCCCGTGCTGAATGCCTCCAAGAACCGGGTCGGATCATCCGGCGCCACCAGATAGCCGGCGCGCGTCATGTCGAAGTTCCCCAGGTGCATGTTCGACAGATACACTTTCCATTCCTGGTTCTCGATCCGCACGTCGATCCCCAATTCGCGCCGCCACATCTGCTGGGCGGCTTCGGCGATCACCCGATGGTTGTCCGCCGTGTTGTAGAGCAAGGTCGTCACGGGAAATCCCGCGCCACCCGGATAACCCGCTTCGGCCAACCAATGCCGAGCCGCCTCCGGATCAAAGGTGTAGCCAGGAACCGTGGACGTGTAACCGGAAACACCGGCCGGCAAAAAGCGCGGAGCCGGACCCTGGCTGCCCCGCGTGACATCGTGGGTGATCGCCTCGCGGTTAAGGGCGAGGGCCAAGGCGCGTCGCACGCGCGCATCATCAAACGGCGGCCGCTTCACATTGAAACTATAGTAGTAAACCCCTGAATACGAAGCGACCTGCAACTGCTCCGGATGCTCGCGTCGGTAGGTGTCGATCCGGTCGACCGGCAGGTTGAGCGTCTTGTGCAGCTGGCCTGCGCGAAAAGCCGCCTCCTCTGTGCTCAAGTTTTCCATCGCGAAAAACCGCACATGCTTGAGCGCGACGTGCTCACGGTCCCAATACGTCGGACTCCGATCAACCTCGATGTATTGATTCCGTTTCCACGTGCCCAACACGAAGGGACCGTTGCCCACAATGTTTTCCTCGCGGGTCCAGGACGTGCCTTGCCGGCGCAAGGCATCGTGCTGCGCCAGCACATGCAGCGGCACCGGAAACCAGTTCCGTCCCGCCAGCATTCGCACGAAAAACACCGTCGGACGCGCCACCTTCAGTTCAAGCGTGTGGGCGTCGATCACCCGGCATCCGACCGTGGAAAAATCCGTCGTTTCGCCTTGGTGGTAGGCCTCGCCCCCGGCGAGGAAATAGAGCTGCTCGGCATTTTCCGAACCGAGCTCCGGGGCCAGGATACGTTGATAGGAGCCGTAAAAATCGTGCGCCGTCAGCGGTCGGCCATCCGACCACATCGCCTCCGCTCGCAAATGAAAGGTATACGTCACGCCATCATCCGCCAATTCCCAACGCTTCGCCACCCCCGGCAAAGGGTCGAGCGTCACCGGATCGTAGCGCACCAAACCTTCGAACAAGGCCTGCACCAAGTTCGACTCAGGCGAGCCCGTGACCGTCTGCGGATCGAGATCCGCCGGTTCACCGCCGTTACCGATCAACAACGTGCCGGTCGCGCGGGCCGCTTCAACCGGAGTCTCTCGCTTACCGCAGCCCCCCACTACGGCCAGCACGAGCGCCCCGAACAGCCCGGTCTTACGCCACCGCCCCTGCGCGACGCGACCCTCGCGGTTCGACACGTGAGCGACCCCGCCACGTCTAGGGGCAGGCGGGTCTGTGCTCGGATCAACCACTGGAGCCACCCACTTCAAAAGGAGCTTGTGAATTCCGTGCGACACCCAACGCGGCCAGCATGACGCGTTCCAACTCCTTTGCCCGGATTGGCTTGGAAAGATAGTCATCCATCCCGGCCGCAATACATGCATCTCGATCCCCTTTCATCGCATCAGCGGTGACCGCGATGATGTAGGCTGCCGGGCCACCCTTCTCCGCCTCGCGAGCGCGAAGCTGTCGGGTCGCCTCGAAGCCGTCCATGATCGGCATATGGCAATCCATCAGGATAATCGCGTAGGGCTGTTGTTCGACCCGCTCGAGGGCCTCGCCGCCGTGGTTGGCGATATCGCTGGTCGCGCCCATCTTACGGAGCAACAGGGTGACCACGGATTGATTCACCACATTGTCTTCGACCACAAGGATATGCGCCCCCGCCAAAATGAGCGGCCGGGGCCGGGCCACCGGGCTCGTCCCCGCCGGGCGTGCCTGCTCCGGCCGCCGCCCTCCTAAGGCCCGCGCCAGCGTGTCGCGGAGCTGCGATTGCCGCACGGGCTTCTGCAGCGAGACCGCAATCCCCAATTCCGCCATGGTCGTATGCGTCACCAGCCGGCCGGCCGAACTCGCCATCACAATCAAAGTGGATTCCCATCGCGACTCCCGCCGAATCATCCGCGCCACGTCTTCGCCCGAAACATCCGGCATCAGCATGTCCAACAACACCAGGGAAAAATCCTCCCCCGCATCGGAGGCCTGCCCCATCAGTTCGATGGCCTCCCGACCGCCAGACACCGCCGTCACGTCGCCTCCCCAGATGCGGATCTGGCGGGAAAAGACCTCTCGGTTTGTGGCGTTGTCATCCACAATCAGGATACGGCACCCCTCGAATACATCACTGGAAGTTACCTCATCGTGCTCCACCCGTGCCAACGGCGTCACCGCAATGCTGAAACGAAACGTGCTGCCCTGACCCGCCCGGCTCTCGACGGAAATTTCGCCGCCCATGCGGCCGACGAGTTCTCTACAGATGGCCAGCCCCAGCCCCGTGCCGCCGAAGCGCCGCGTCGTGGACGAATCCTCTTGGACAAACGCTTGAAAAAGCCGTCCCTGCGCGGCCTTGGAAATCCCCACCCCGGTGTCGCGCACACTCATGCCGAGCCACATTTGATCCCCTTCGCGGCGATCCACCCACATGCGCACGACGACTTCGCCGCTTTCCGTAAACTTCACGGCGTTGCCCACCAAATTGGTCACGATCTGCTGCAAGCGACTGGGGTCGCCCCGCACGTTGGATGGCACATCGTCCTCGATCAGACAGACCAATTCCAAGCCCTTCCCGTGCGCCTTGTCGGCGAGAATCATCAACGACGACTCGACCGGATCCCGCGGATCAAACGCGACCGCCTCGATCTCCAGCATACCCGCCTCGATCTTGGAGAAATCCAGAATGTCGTTCAGGAGCGTCAGCAGGGTATCGCCCGACGAACGAATCGTTTGGGCAAAACTCGCCTGCTCCTCGGTCAATTCCGTATCAATCAACAGGTCCGCCATGCCGATCACACCATTCATCGGTGTGCGGATTTCGTGGCTCATGTTGGCGAGAAACTGCGATTTGAGCCGGGCACTCTCTTGGGCTGAACGCGCCGCTTCCCGCAACGCTTCCTGCTCCCGGCGCTGCGCCGCCTGCCGGCTCAACATCCCAAACAGCGCCGCACTCGCCAAAATTGAGAACAGAATGCCGCTGAGGATGAAGCTGCGTAAGTCCGTCCCCAGAAGCGCCTGTAGCTCCTCCGCTTCGATCTCTGAGCCGACGATGTATTCCGGCTCAGCCGCCACGATCTGGTAACCCAAGTTGCCAAAGCGATCCCCGCCCAAAGTCACACGATCCCAGGCAAAAAGCCGGCCATTGACCACCTCCACGCCACTCCGCGTTTTCTGGATCAATGCCCACATCGCCGGATCGGTGGCCCGCAGGCTCGCGGCCGCCCGATCGGGTAATTGAAACCCCCACTCCTCACCGGGGGTCCGAGCGCGCAGCCAATCCCCGTCCCGAGTCAAAACCCGCACCCGGCGCGCATACGCCGGCGCCATCGTTTCATAGACGTCGAGCAGGCGCTTCAGTCGAGCGTTGATCACGATCACCCCCAGCAATTCCCCTTGGCGGGAGCGCAAGGTCATCGCGATCCGCACCACCGGCTTCAACGGATACTCGATCTCCCCGTGCTCCTGATTCAGATCGATACGAGAAATGTAAATCGCCTCCATCGGCAGCCCCGACGCCACCCGGAAATAGTCCGTATCCGACTTGTCCTGCAACTCGGCCACCGGCACCACCCGTCCGCCTTGATTTACCCGCAAAACCTCCTGCCCCGCCGCATTCAGCAACCTCACTTGGTCGAGATCCCGGTAGACCGACAGAAGGTTCTGCGCCTCCGGCGACAATCCCGCCAAACTCTCCCGCTCCGGCGCGGCGAGAAATGCCTGCAATTCCTCATGGCGGCCAAACACCATCACCGTCTCGACGAGATCCCGAATCTCTTCGGCAAAAACAAAGGCGAAACCCGCGTTTCGGGTCCGTTCCCGTTCGATCAACCCACCGCGATGCGTGTTTCGATCCACCCACGCAAAGCCCCCGATCGAAGCCCAGACCAAGGCGTTCACTCCGATCACCGCCAAAACGGTTCGCCAATGAAACCGAAAATGAAAGGCGCTCATGAATCGTGGAGAAGCAGTCGTCAAAGGCCTCTGATTCAGAGAATCCCAAAATGGGAGGTCAACCGCCGTTAATTCTCAAACGAAGGGCAAGTCTGGCGGATTTTTGGTTGGAGGGACCCGCGCTGAGGAGATTCCCCCAGTCCCTTCACCGCCCGAAAATCACGTTGCCGGAAGCACCGGCCGCCAACGCACGATAAAGCGCCTCACGGGCGGCGGCATCCGGTGCCGGAGCGCCTCCCCAAGCCGCGACCATCCGGCGCGCCAAGGTCCCTTGTTCGGTCCAAACCCGCAGGGCCGTTTGCTCCGCCGCCGTGGCGTGAGCCGCCGGATCCAGGCGCTCGATCGCTGAGCGCCACAAATCGTGAGCCGTGAGCGCATCCGTTCCTTCCGCCCGGCCGGTGAACGCCCGCTGCACAACCGGGGACGTGATCGTCGCTCCGTCCCCCTGCTCGACGCAGGCGTTAAAAATCGGCGCGAGTTCATCGACCGTCACGGGTTGCTGCTCGGCAAGCGAAAGGTGAGTTTCGGCCACAAGCTCACGCAAGAGCGCCACCACCGTGCGCCCGATGGCCAGGTCGGCTGCCGGGCACTCCTGCAGGTCGAGCAGGCGGATCTCGATGCTCCCGCGATCAAACCGGGCGATGGCGCCGCGCGAGTTGCTAAACACCGGCTCCAATACGCCCGCCGGATCATGCGGGGCCAATGCACGACCGATCGGCTCGAATATAGCGCGGGCGTAATCGGCCTCCGAATACACCGGTTCAGGAATGACCCGACCACACAACGCGGGGAGCTTGGCCGAGTTCTTCCGGTAGTAGGCCAAACGGTTGTCCGGCCATCCCGTGACTCGGCCTTCCACCATCGGCGACGAGGCGGCCAACGCTGGCAACAACGGCAACACGAGGCGGATCGCCGCGTGCAAGCGGGCAAACTCCGCATCATCCGCAAAAGGGAGATTCAGATGCACGCTCTGGACGTTGGACCAACCATGACCCCGGCAATCGAAGATGCGATTGAAGGCCTCGTAAACGTCGTTGAATTCGTGCGACCACAGGACCGCTTCCTCCGGTCGCATCGTCGGGTGCATCGCCGTGGGCAACAACATCGCATCGTGCGCCTCCAACCGGCGATTGATCTCCGCCACTTCCGCCGCAAAGGCGTCGGCATAACCGTCCAGATTCGGCACGGGATCCGTTGTCTTCAGCTCGATCACGTGGGCGGTAAGCTCGTTCGACCAGGTCACCTTGCCCCGGTCGACATCCGACACCGGTCGCCCATCGGCGCCCACCAGCACCCGATCACTCCACGGCACGACCCGCAGGTCGTCGCGCCGCACGATCATGTATTCAAGTTCCACGCCGAAGCGCTCGAAGAGAGAAAAGCGGGAGGCCATAAATCAGAGTCTCGTTAACCTCAAAATCAGTCTTCCGAGCGACGTTCCTTCTGACGCTCGATCCGGCGCACGAACACTTCCATGATGCGCTCATAGAGGCTGTCCTTGAGCAGCACGTCTTCGTAGCCGGCGTCGATGCTCGGATTGTCGTTCACCTCGATGACGTGGACGTGTCGGCCGATTTGTTTCAGGTCGACGCCATAGAGTCCGTCACCGATGAGGTCGGCGGCCTTCACCGCGGTGCGCACCACCTGCTGCGGCACCAGTTCGAGCGGCACGGCCTCCACCTTGCCGTAGTCGCCCGCGGCCTCGCCCGTGCCGGCAATGATTTGCCAGTGCTTGCGCGCCATGAAGTATTTGCACGCGTAGAGCGGCTTGCGGTCCAGCACACCGATACGCCAATCGAAATCGGTCTGGATAAATTCCTGCGCAACGAGCAACTCCGTCTTTTCGAAGAACTCGTCGACCTTTGCGTCGAACTCCTCACGGGTTTTCACCTTTTTCACGCCTTGCGAAAAGGCGCTGTCGGGTTGCTTCAAGATGATGGGGAAACCCAGCTCCGTGCAGACTTCATCGAGGTTGTCGCGATGCACGATGATCGTCTTCGGCGCGAGGATGTCGTGCCGTTCCAGCAACTCGGCCAGATAGACCTTGTTGGTGCAGCGCAGGATCGAGCGAGGGTCGTCGATGACGACCAGCCCCTCGGCTTCGGCCCGACTGGCAAAGCGGAAGGTGAAGTGGTTCACCGCCGTGGTCTGGCGGATAAAGAGCGCGTCGAACTCCGCGAGGCGCGCATAGTCGTCGCGCGTGATGACCTCGGCCTCCACATCGAGATGATCGGCCGCGCGGATGAATTTCTGGATGGCCTTCTGGTTCGACGGCGTGTGGTCCTCCGCCTGATCGTAGAGGATCGCCATGTTGTAACGCGGCGGCGTGCGACGGGACGGCTTGAGCCGGCGACGGCCCTCGATGTAGTCGCGCGCCACCTCCGTCACGAACGCCCGGTGATTCTCCGGAATCTCCGCGGCGGAAATCGGGCTGATGTCCCGCATCTCCCAACGCTCGTCACGCCGCACGAACTCGGCGCGCAGCAGCGGCGATTGGAATTGGTTGTAGAGCTGCAGGCTCAGCCGCTCGTAGGTCTTCGCCAGATTGCGCGCGAAGTAGATGCTGAGGGTGAAGGAGTCGCCCTTGATCGGCGCGAGCGACTTCTGGATGAGTTCATCGAGATCGTTGGAGAGGATTCGCGACACGACCGGCGACTTGAGGTCCTGAATCGTGGACAGGCTCGGCTGCGGTCGATGCCCGCGAGCCTCGGCCAAAAGCGAAACATAGTATCCTACAGATTGATACGCATAGGACCGGCAGAGGTTAAACACCCGCAGGTGGCGCATGGTCGTGTAACGCTGATCGATGAGGTAGGATCGGGCGGCCACGATCTCCACGCCCGGGATGTCGAAGGGCCAGCGATCAGGATTATTGACAACGATGAGACTAGGCATGGGAGGCGGTCGGAAGCACCGGGGGTTTCTCGATGATGAGGAGGTTCGCGTCGTAGGTCAGGACGCCGAGCAGGATGGAGTTCATCACCCGGTCGATGTCGATGGAATAGCGGCGCGTAGGCGAATGCGGATTCGACTGCAACGGGTCGTAGACGTTCACGTGCCGCAGCTTGCGATCATAACCGTTGAGCACCACGAAATGGCCGGCGGGACTGCCGCGGATATCGTCGTCGTCGTCGTTCGGTCCGTATTCGCGCACCGATTGATACAGGTAGGTCGAGCTCAACCCGGTCAGGATAGGCACATTACGATTGAGGTGCTTGCGGATGAGCGAACCACTCAGAACGGCGAACTTCACCTGCCCGCCGGCCTGCAGAAAATCGATGTAAGCCTGGCAGGCCAGCCGCAGCTTGACGGACGTCTTGGCCTTGGCCTGAGCTTCAAGCTTGGCGACCAAATCGACGCGTTTCGGGCCGAACCACGTCGGGTCGAACACCTGCAAATTATAGGTGTAGAGCGTGACGTTGTAGCCCCGTTTCAAGGCATCGCTGCCCAGCAAAACACCGAGTGTGCCGCCGGTCTCAAGTTTCGGCACGGAGTGAATCACCTCCGGCAACCCTACGTCTTCACCCCAAAATTGATAGACCGCATGCAGGCAGGTCGGCCCGCATGTCGTATCGTCTGGTTGCGGGAGCATGGTGAGCTCCAAATGGTGACGTTTGGGTTTGCGCGCGGTGGCCATGAAAGAAGACCGCCCACCGTAACAGGTTCGCCCGCAAAACCAAGCTCGCCCAAGGCGCTGCGTATTAAAGCGTAGACATGAACGTTCCTGCAGTCTGGTAAAACCCGGCCGCTTGGCCATGCTGCGGCTATGCGTCGTTTCGCCCTTTTATCCCTCTTCGCCCTCGTCGGACTGCTGGCGGGCTGCAGCACCTTCGACAGCCGCTCGCAGGAGAAATCAGCCACGTTCACCAATCTGGATCCGGCCACCCAGGAGCGCCTGCGCGTGCGCGAAATCCACGTCGGCGACAGCTTCGACATGGTTTATATCGCGTTGGGCGCGCCGGACGAGAAACGCGAAAAGGTCACCCGGGACGGCGCCGCCACGACGTGGGTTTACAACGCCTACTGGCAGGAGTATCGCGGCGAAGCGGTCACCGGCTACCGCCGTTACACCGTCTACGACAAACAGCGAAAGGTTTACCGCGTGATCTACGAGCCGGTGCGCCAAAGCGTTTACACCCCGCACGTCGAAGAGCGCATGCGCGTGCAGTTCGAGAACGGCGCCGTCGCCTCGATCGAAGAGGCTCAACGCCGCTGACACCCGCCCGCGCGCGGCGCGTTCAGCGTTCAACAATTTCCGGCCTGCCCGTAGTAGGCGCCGGGACCGTGCTTGCGCTTGAAGTGCTTCTGCAGGAGGGCCGACTCGATCGGTGGCAACGTCGGCTCCAACTGCAACGACATGAGCGCCATGTGCGCGATGCATTCCACGGCGACCGCGACTTCCACGGCTTTCGCCACCTTCGGGCCCCACGTGAATGGAGCGTGACGGTTGACCAGCACGGCCGGGAAATCCGCCGGATCGAGCGCATCGCCCGAGAAACGATCCACGATCACATTGCCGGTTTCCCACTCGTAGGCTCCGCCCCCGATCTCGTCGGCACTCATTTTCCGCGTCACCGGAATATCGCCAAAAAAGTAGTCCGCATGGGTGGTGCCGAAAATCGGGATACTCCGCCCCGCCTGCGCAAACGCCGTGGCGTGCGAAGAGTGCGTGTGCACCACCCCGCCGATGCCATCGAACGCAAGGAACAGCCGTCGATGCGTCGGCGTATCCGAGGAGGGCCGCAAGCTGCCTTCAACCTGTTGGCCGTCGAGGTCGATCAGCACCATGTCATCCGGCTTCAGGTCGTCATACGCCACGCCGCTGGGCTTGATGGCGAAGATCCCCTGGCTGCGGTCGATCGCCGAGGCGTTGCCAAAGGTGAGATTGATCAAGCCGTGCCGCGGCAGGGCGACGTTGGCTTCGTAGGCTTCGCGTTTGAGTTCAGTGAGCATCGGTTGATCCCAATTCCAACTACGCCCGGAACCCCTGGTTCAGGTGATAGTAAACGTCGTTGTTGCGCAGGGTCTGTTTGAATTCCGCCAAGCGCGTATCGGCGTCGATGGTCACCAACTCGATCCCGGCCAACGTGGCAAAATCCTCAAGCATCTCGCTGGTCACGCTGTAGCTGTAACCGGTGTGGTGGGCGCCCCCGGCCAGAATCCAGGCATGGCAGGCCGTCTTAAAGTCGGGCCGGCATTCCCAGACCGCGCGAGCCACCGGCAGCTTCGGCAGCTTCGGTGGCTTCACGGCCTCGACCGTGTTGACGATCAGGCGGAAGCGATTGCCGAGATCGACGAGCGACGCGTTCAGCGCCGGGCCCGTCGTCGCATCGAAGACCATGCGCACGGGGTCCTCCTTGCCGCCGATACCGAGCGGATGAATTTCGATCGAGGGCTTGCCGGCGGCGATGCTGGGACAGATTTCCAACATGTGCGCCCCGAGCACCTGGTGCCCTTTCGGCGACAAGTGATACGTGTAGTCCTCCATGAATGACGTGCCGCCGGGCAATCCGTCCCCCATGACCTTCATCGCACGCACCAGCGCGGCCGTCTTCCAGTCGCCTTCGCCGCCAAAGCCATAACCGGCGCCCATCAGGCGCTGCGTCGCCATCCCCGGCAACTGCCGCAAACCATGCAGGTCCTCAAAGGTATCCGTAAACCCCGTGAAACCGCCTTCGACCAAAAACGCCTGCAAACCCAACTCGAGTCGCGCACTGTAGCGCAAATCGTCGTGCCGCGCGCCGCCTTTTTTCAGGGCGGGCGCAAGTTTGTAGGCCTTCTCGTAATCGGCGCACAGGGCCGTGATGTCCTTCGTGGCCACGGCATCCACAACCGCCACCAGATCGCCGACGCCGTGCGTATTCACGGCGAAACCGAATTTCATCTCCGCCGAAACCTTGTCGCCGTCCGTGACCGCGACCTGCCGCATGTTGTCGCCGAAACGCACAAACTTGCCCCCCTGGAGGTCGGTCCAGCCGCGCACGGCCCGCATCCACGCGCCGATACGGTCCTGCACCTCGGGATCGCTCCAATGGCCGACCACGACTTTACGCCCCAAGCGCATGCGCGTGTGGATAAACCCCGCCTCCCGGTCGCCGTGCGCAGCCTGGTTGAGGTTCATGAAATCCATGTCGATCGTGCCCCACGGCAGATCGCGATTGAACTGCGTGTGCAAATGCAGGAACGGTTTCTTCAACACCCCCAAGCCGCGTATCCACATTTTGGACGGCGAGAAGGTGTGCATCCACAGGATCAACCCGCCGCACGCCGGATTGGCGTTCGCCTCGATACACAGATGGGTGATCTCGTCCGGCGTCGTGAGCAGCGCCTTGAAGACGACTCTCAGCGGCAGCTTCTTTGATTTATCCAAGCCCGCGACGACCGCGCCGGCGTTGGCCGCGACTTGTTTTAGCGGCCCCGGCCCGTAAAGGTGCTGGGAACCGCAGACGAACCAGATTTCAGGGGACGGCAGTGATGGGACGGACATAGGAAAAGGGAGGGGGCGTTTTAAATCAGCGGGATGGACCCGTCTTGAGGGCGAGCAAATCCTTCATCACATTCGACAGGTCGGCCGAGAGGTCGACGCCACCAAAGCTGTCGTGAATTTTTCGATACAAGCGATACAGTTCATTGTAGGTCTTTCGCGCCCTGGCTTTCGGGCGGTAGGCCACCCTTTTTAGCCGGGTCATCTTTTTCTGCGCGCTCGGAAAGTCGGCATGCTCGCCGGCCAGGACGGCGGCCGCCACTGCCGAGCCCAGCGCGCAGGCCTGGCTCGATCCCGCCACGAGCATGGTGCAGCCCGTGACGTCGGCGTAGATCTGCATGAGCATCGGATTCTTCTCCGCGATGCCTCCGGCACAGACCACGCGGTCAATCGGCACGCCGTATTCGCGGATGCGTTCGATGATGGCCCTCGCGCCAAATGCGGTCGCTTCGATCAGCGCGCGGTAGATCTCCGCCCGGGTTGTGTAGAGGGTCTGCCCGATCACGGCTCCGGTGAGCAACTGATCCACCAGAATCGTGCGGTTCCCGTTGTTCCAGTCCAACGCGAGCAAACCCGACTGCCCGGCCTGCAATTTTTCCGCCTCGGTAGTCAGCGTGCGATGCAGTTTTTCGTCCTGCAGCACGACTTCGACCCACCATTTGAAAATGTCGCCGACGGCCGACTGACCCGCTTCGATGCCGTAATAGCCCGGCAGGATCGCCCCTTTCACGATGCCGCAAATTCCCGGAATATCCGGCACGGTTTTCGCGGCCGAAACGACGCCGCAATCGCAGGTAGAGGTGCCGATCACCTTGACCAAGGTGCCTTCCGCGACACCTGAACCAATGGCGCCGTAGTGCACATCCATCTCGCCGATCGCGACGGGAATGCCCGCGGGCAAACCGAGCGCCTTCGCCCATTCATCGCAAAGCGCGCCTGCGGCCGTCGTGGCGTCATGCGCTTCCTCGTAAAGCCGGTCACGCAGGTCAGCCAGAGCCGGGTCGAGGCCGGCCAAAAATTCTTTGTCGGGCAAGCCGCCCCAATCAGCCGCGTAAAGCGCTTTATGACCGGCGCAACACACACCACGCTTGATCTCGTGCGGCGACGCCACGCCCGCCAGCACCGAGGGCAACCAATCCGCCATCTCAACCCAGGAATAGGCGGCCTTGAACACCGCGGGCGCGGCGCGGCGACACCGTAGAATCTTGGCCCAAAACCATTCGGACGAATACGTGTTGCCGCACTTGGCGATATAATGCGGTCGGGTCTTCGCCGCGTGGGCGGTGATCTCCGCGGCTTCGCGATGGCTGGTGTGATCTTTCCACAACCAGCACTGCGCGTGCAGGTTTTTCGCCCACTTCGCGTGCAACGCCAACGGCACATTTTTCGCATCGACCGGAATCGGACTGGACCCCGTGGTGTCGACGCCGAGACCGACCACCTTGCGCGGATCGAAGCCGGGCGTTTTCTTCGCCTGCGCGACGGCCGCCCGCACACTTTTTTTCAGGCCGAACAAGTAGTCCCCCGGATGCTGCCGCGCGAGATGATGGTCCTTGGGATCGAGCAGGACACCTTGATGTCCGCTCGGATAATTCACCACGGCCGTGCCGAGTTCTTTGCCATCGGCGCAACGCACAACCAGCGCGCGGACGGAATTGGTTCCGTAATCTATACCAATCGTGAAAGCCATAACCGGGGTAGCAGGAATAAAAAAGGACCGGCATTAACCGCCGGCAGACTCCGAAGGCCAACGCCATGCCCACATGATCGTCAAGTGGCGACCGCCCTTACGCCGCAAAGTCTCCCGCGCCCTGAAACGCTACAGCCCCGCGAGGAGGCGCCGTAAAACCGGCCGCACCCGCCGGGCGAGCCCCGGATTGGCGTAACCCACCCACGCCACCGGCGTGGTCGTATCCAGCGGCGCCCGCACCACGCCGCCGCCCGGCGCTTCCAGCACCCCACCCGCTTCGCCCAGCAGAAACCCGGTGCACAGGTCATACGGATGGCAGGTGAGTGCCGCCGGATGCCCGAGCGATGCGAGCACCAGCGGCCGCAGATCCGCCACCATGCGATCATGACCCACGAGCAGTTCGTAGAGTTGTCCGCCCGTGCTGAGGTATTGGTCGTCGAACACCACGTCGGCCGTCGCGCCGTCGGTCCCGCTTTCCAGCAGCTCCGCCCACAAGGCTTCCTCCAATTGCGCCGTTCGAGTTTTGCCGGCCGGGAAAAATTTCACGACGCTGGCGAAGCCATGCCGGAAGTCTTGCGCCGGCGAGGGCCGGGGCCGCCACATCTTGCGTTTACCGCTCACCACGTCGACGCGTTGCGCTTTCAACCCGCACCCGCGCACCGCGCTGAGTTGATCGGACTGCGTCTGTTTCGAAACCGGCAGCTCCGTCATCGCCGCCACCACGATATCCGCCAACTGCGCCGAACGGCGCCCCTTTGGTCGCGGCGCCAAACCCGCGAGCGACCACGCGCTGCGTTTGTCATACATGATGCCTCGCGTGCCATCGATGGGATCGAGAATGCACACCCACCGCGTCTGCGCCACCGGCGTGCCGCGCGGAAAAGTCACCGCTTCGCCCTCGAGCCCTTCCATCACCAGTTCAACCGGCTCAGCCTCCGGCCACTGCGCGTGGAACCATGCCGTGATCGCCTCCTCGGTGATCCGATCAATCTGGTAAATCGTATCGGCCGCCGTCACCGCCGCGATGCGGGCGAAAGTGCGGGCCTGACGCTTTCGCGCGGCCAACAAGGTCGCGAGCACATGGTCCTGCAAACGACAGAGCAGCCGACGAAGGTAATCTAGCGAAGGGGAATCTGGCACTGGTCCACCAGGACCTTTGGCGCGCGGCCTCGCAATCTCGCGCTACCGAGATTTGACGATCCGTCGAGTCAGTGATTGACCGCTTCTTCGGGTTATAAGCATAAACGAGCATGGCTACCCCTGAAAATCGCCGTGCGCACTGGCGGGCGAACCTGCGCATTCTCGCAATCCTGCTCTTCATCTGGGCCCTCGTTTCGTTCGGGGGCGGGATCTTTTTTGCCGACGCCCTCGATCATTTCAAACTTGGCGGTTTCAAACTCGGTTTTTGGATGGCTCAACAAGGCGCCATCTATGTGTTCGTCGGCCTGATCGGTTTCTACGTCTGGTATATGAACCGCCTCGATCGGAAGCACGACGTGCATGAGGAGTAAACGCTCCGCCGATCCGTTCCGTCCCTTTCGCCCCGCCTCCTCTCCTCCTTCCAGCTTTCTCCCCGTTACCTTAAATGACCGTTCAATTCTGGACCTTCCTCATCGTCGGCCTGTCCTTCGCGCTTTACCTTTACATCGCCTACCGCGCCCGGGCCGGATCGACCAGCGAGTTTTATGTCTCCGGTTCGACGGTCCACCCGTTGCACAACGGCATGGCCACAGCCGCCGACTGGATGTCCGCCGCCTCGTTTATATCGATGGCCGGACTCATCTCGTTCATGGGCCGAGACGGCGGCGTCTACCTCATGGGGTGGACGGGCGGCTACGTGTTGCTCGCGCTGTTGCTCGCGCCTTACCTGCGTAAATTCGGCAAGTTCACCGTGCCCAACTTCGTGGGTGACCGCTACTACTCGTCGACCGCCCGCCTCATCGCCGTCGCCTGCGCGTTGATGGTGTCGTTCACCTACGTCGCCGGCCAGATGCGCGGCGTCGGCATCGTTTTCTCCCGCTTCCTCGAAGTGGACATCAACACGGGCGTCATCATCGGCACGATCATCGTCTTTTTCTATGCGGTGATGGGCGGCATGAAGGGCATCACCTACACGCAGGTGGCGCAGTATTGCGTGCTGATGTTTGCCTATCTGGTGCCGGCGATCTTCATCGCCCTCCTCATGACCGGCAATCCGGTGCCGCAGCTCGGCTTCGGCAGCACGCTCAACGACGGCAGCGGCATGAGTCTGCTGGACAAACTCGACGGTTTGAACTCCGAGCTCGGCTTCGCCGCCTATACCTCAGGCGTTCGCCCCGTGCTGGACGTGGCGGCGATCACGATGGCGTTGATGGTCGGCACCGCCGGCCTGCCGCACGTCATCGTGCGCTTCTACACCGTGCCCAGCGTAAAGGCCGCGCGCATGTCCGCCCTGTGGGCCCTGCTCGGCATCGCGTTGCTCTACACGACCGCCCCCGCCGTCGCCGCTTTCGCCCGGACGAATCTGCTGAAGACCGTCGACAACGCCGTCTACGCCGAGATGCCCGCCTGGTTCAGCAACTGGGAAAAGACCGGCCTCGTAAAATTCAATGACAAGAACGGCGACGGCCGCATCCAATACTACAACGACGCCAGCAAAGATGCCGCGTTCCAAGCCAAGGCCACCGCCGCCGGCTGGCAAGGCAACGAACTCGACATCGACCGCGACATCATCGTCCTCGCCAATCCGGAGATCGCCAAGTTGCCCAACTGGGTCATCGGCCTCGTCGCGGCCGGCGCGCTCGCCGCCGCGCTCTCGACCGCCGCCGGGCTGCTCCTCGTCATCTCCACCGCGTTCGCGCACGACTTCGTGAAGTGTTGGGCCAAACCTGACATCAACGAAAAGATGGAGCTCCTTTATGCCCGGTGCGCCGCCGGCACCGCCGTCGTCATCGCCGCCTACTTCGGCATCAATCCTCCCGGGTTCGTCGCGCAGGTCGTGGCCTTCGCCTTCGGCCTTGCCGCCGCGTCGTTCTTTCCCGCCATCATCATGGGCATCTTCCAAAAGCGGATGAATCGCGAGGGTGCGGTCACCGGCATGATCGTCGGCATCGTGTTCACCGCCGCCTACATCATTTGGTTCAAGTTCATCCACCCGGAATCGAACACCCCCGACCACTGGCTTTTCGGCATCTCGCCGGAAGGCATCGGTTCGGTGGGCATGGCGCTCAACTTCATCGTTGCCCAGGTCATCTCGCTCATCACCCCCTCCCCCCGCCGACGTGCAGACGATGGTCGAAAACATCCGCACTCCCCGCGCGGTGCGCGAGGGCTCGTAGTATCAATTCATAGGATACGATCCGTCTGATGACGGTCCTCATCCTCATCCCGAGTATCGGCCTGCGCTGCGCCCCTGCTAGAGCAGGGGACTCACCAGGCCGCACAACCAGTCGCCGGCCTTTACCCAGACAGGCCGGGCCCGATGTTCGGTCAGCGAATAAGGCCGGCTGTCCGCCAAATCCTCTGCGAACGCCTTGAGGTGCGGGCGAGCCGCCACGGGATCCAGCAGACACAAGTTGGCCTCGTCATTGATCGCGAATGAGCGATTGTCGAAATTGATCGAGCCCGCGGTCACAAACCGCTCATCCACGATCATCACTTTGCAATGATAGAGGGCGGGTTCGTAAAGGTGAATCTTTACGCCCGCCGCCAACAGCTCCCCCCAGCGCGAACGGGCTGCCGCCCGGCCGATCAGGGAGTCGTTGATGGCCGGCGCGATTACCTCGATTTCAACGCCCCGCTGGCGAGCCTCGAGTAACGTCCGCATCATCAAATCGTCCGGGATGAAATAGGCATGAGCGATGCGGATGGACTCGCGCGCGGACGCGATCGCCAGCAGGTAGGCAAGCCGGGCCGCCTCTGCTTTTTCGTCGGGGCCGCTCAC